>CAZEMU010000008.1:54609-56189 GCA_964513315.1 uncultured Acidimicrobiaceae bacterium
ACGGCAGAGCTACGCACGGCAGAGCCGTGCCACTGAATTGCGTTCATCACTTGTTCCCGCTTCGATGAAGAAGAGTTGGCCTTCGCACATTCCCGTGTGCTCAAGCTGACAGAAAGGCAGCACACGGCTTATCAACGGGAAAGCGGTCCCGCTGTGACGTCCGGCTGTGTCGCCGGTCACGGGCCGCAGAACTACGGTCGAGACACCGACGACAGGAGATGGCAACCCGCTACCTGGGCGAAGAAGGCGGGCGGACCTATGCAGCTGGTGGCACGGGCGACAACGGCGTGATGCTGTCGATGACACCTGAGCACTGGCTCATCACCGACTACTCGAAGCGGTAGCGCGAAAGCTCAGGCGCCATCCTCGCCTTCTGCGTCGCAGCTTCTCTGCGGACCGACCTAGGCCGGGGTAAATCGAACCGGCAGCTGGGTTGGTCCGTAGATGAAGTTGCTCGGCATCCATTCCGGTTCGGCCGTCGGTTCCAGACCGTCGAGCCGGGTGAGCATCTCGCGTATCAGCGCCGCAATCTCGACCCGGGCCAGGTGCGCACCCAAACAGAAGTGCGGTCCACCGCCACCAAACGCGACGTGCGGATTCGGTGCACGCCCCAGGTCCAATCGCTCGGGGTCATCAAACGCCCGTGGGTCCCGATTTGCGGCGCCGTAGTACATGACGACCTTGTCGCCAGCCTCGATCGTTTGGCCGGCGAGCTCGGTCGCTGCCGTGGCGGTGCGACGCATATAGATCACTGGACTGGTCCAGCGCAGCAGCTCTTCGATCGCTGTCGCCATGAGCGAGCCGTCACCATCGACCACGTTCCGACGCAGCCGTTCCAGCTCAGCCGGGTGTTCGAACAAGGCTTGGAAGCCCGCGCCCACCAGGTTTCGGGTCGTGTCTCCACCAGCATCGACGAGCAGCATGAACCAGAGGAAGAAGTCGATCTCGTCGATCGGCTCGCCCGCCACCTCGCCATGCGCAAGCAGGGTCGCCAGGTCATCGCCCGGATCGGCCCGCTTCTCTCCCCAGACCCGCTGGCTGTGGGCGAACATCTGCATCGCTGCGGCCTGGCGTTCTTCGGACGAGACGACCTCTTCGCTCGAATGCAGCGCCTCGGTCAGGTGGTACAGCTCGCGGCCTTCGTCGAGTGGAATGCCGAGCACGTCGGCGATCACGAAGCTCGGCATCTCGCCTGCCAGGTCAGTGACAAGATCGCACTCGCCCTGCTCGATCACCGCATCGACAATCCGCGTCGCAAGTTCACCAACCCGTGGCGTGAGCGCCGCCGCGGCCCGGGGCGTGAACTCACGAGAGACCAAGCGGCGCATCCGCGTGTGCAGCGGCGGGTCTGCCATCAGCATCATCGTGTGGTCGCCCGTCATGCCACCCGTCGTCTCGGCGTCGGGAATCATGATCGTGGGTTGCGACGAGAAGTGCTCATGGCTGCGCCCGACCAGCTTGACGTCGTCGTGGCGAGTGACGGCCCAGAAGCCTGGGCCATCGGGTTCGGCGTGGCGATACACCGGCGCGTTCTCACGCAGCCACTCGAACTGATCGTGCGGCTGACTTCCTTCAAACGA
>CAZEMU010000009.1:0-54246 GCA_964513315.1 uncultured Acidimicrobiaceae bacterium
CTCCACGGTAATCACCTCAGGAAACGCGTCAAGGGCCACCCGCTGCTTCGAAGAAAAGAGCCGAGTCGCCATCAACGCACCCCCGCCCCCAGAAGCTAGCGACCCAGCACCGATCGCGCCAGAGCCAGTCTCACCGCCGTTTCTGGCCAATTACTACCGCTACCCCGTCATCGAATCTGTGGCCCTGCAAGGGCAGTCGACCGAGGGCGCCGAGTCGTCTTCATGAGCACGCCGATCTACGACTCCACCGATGAGGGCCACGTGGAGCACATGGTCCGCTTCACGGTCGAGACGTTCGGAGGCCTCGGCGAGGTCATGGTCGGCTGGTCCGGTGGCATCGACGCGACCGCGATCGGAAGCTACGCCCGCATCGACGGTCCTGGTGTCTGGATCGAGATCGCGAACGAGGCTGGCGTCGGCACCAATGACTTCCATCCGCACTCGGTGTGGCGTGACAAGACGTCGGACTACGGCTTCTCACAAACTGGCTGAACGAGCCGGACCGGCTAGCCGTGGACCGACATTGATGAGTCAGCGTTGACCTCGCGGTTGCGACTGTACGCGCCGAGGTTGATCGTGAGGCCCGTGTAGCGACCGATGACCTGCACGGGTTCGGCGTCGTGGTCGTGGCCGTCTTCGACCGCGGCGATCAGGTCGGCCATGGCTTGGCCAACGGCGCCTGCGTTCTTGTACTGGTTGCCGCTGGTGCCGATGGCCACGTAGAAGCCGTCGAGCGCCGTCCGGTCATAGATAGGAAGCCAGTCGTCGCTGACGTCGTAGAGGTCGACCACTCCCCTGGCTTCGTGCGGCATTCCCATGTCGGGCATGCGGCGAGTCGCTCGCAGCACCTGGGTGTGCCATTGCTCGCGATCGATCGTCTGGTCGTAGTCATCGGGGTCGACGTACTCACTTGGGTCGCAGTCCGCGTCGACGCTGCCGAGCAGCACATTGTTGCCGACCTCGGGCCGGTAGTAGAAGCCAATGTCGTCGTCGGCACCAATGGAGCCTGCCTGCATGAAGTCGACACCGCTCGGCGCTGGCACGTGGTGCACTTCGTGGCGAAGCGCGGCCGTCTTGATGTTCATCTCGTCGTAGACGCCAGCCATCCGGTTGATCAGAAAGCTGTGCGGACCGGCGACGTTGATCACGATGGGCGCCTCGATCGACGTGCCATCGTTCAGATCGACACCAGCGACGCGACCATCGGCCGTCCGAATGCCGGTGACCTGGGTGTTGAAGCGGAACTCGCCGCCCTCGGCTTCGGCGCCACGCTGCAGGTTGTGGCACGACAACTGCGGATCCGAGACATAGCCCGCATCGGGGCTCCAGAGTCCGCCGCGAACGGTCCCCTCGGCTTCTTTCCAGAACGCAGGATCCTCGGGGCGAGTCGGCGGTCCGTACCAACCGAAGTCCATGTACGGGAACCGCTCGGCCATTTGTGCAGCGTCGAGGTACTCGTAGGGAATGCCGACCTGATCCCACAGCGCATGGACCCGGGCGAGACGCTCGGCGTCGTCGGTGAACAGGTTGAGCTGGCCGACCTGGTGGAAGTCGATGAGGCCCAGCTCATCGTCGGTCCCGATGTAGTTGGCCCAGTCCTTCCAGTACTGACCGCCCTCCCACGAGAAGGCGACGCCAACCTCGGTTGAGTAGGTGAACCGGATGATGGCGCAGGAGTTGCTCGTCGAACCGGACCCTGCAGCCGCAGCCTTGTCGATGTTGAGCGTGCGCGTTCCTCGACGCGAGAGCTCGAGCGCAGTCGCACAGCCGAGCACTCCCGCGCCGATGATGACGGCGTCGTACTGCGCGGTCTCGTCGGTGTTCATTGAGGTTCCTCCGAAGCGAGATGACACAAGATGACCAAGCCGAAACCTAGCGGGCGGCGTTTGGCTCCTTCGTCGGTCACGCGGTGACACGACGTCATGAATCGGGCAAGGCGAACTGTGCACGGCCGCGGTCCTCTTGGGCGGACCGACCGCCGACGCACAGGCATCCGACGCGACCATCACCTCGAACGACGCATCGCCCGGTAGTCATTCCACACCTCGGGGCCGGCGCCCCGTCGACTGCTGTAGCGTCGCAAGGTGAGCACCATTGACGAGATCGGCGAAGCAGACGGCTGGCGATGCTGGCTTTGTGACGAGCCCGTGGACTCCGACATGTCGGTCAACGACCCTCGCGGTCCGAGCATCGACGCTCGTACCACACGGAAGAAGGCCAAGAAGAAGGCCCGCCCCGTACCCGAGCGTCTCGCCCACCGCGACTGCAACACCGGCAAGGGCAACGTCGACGCGGTGATCGCCTGGCCCGACGAACTCTTCGTCGTCGACCCGGCCGTCATCTTGACCAGTGTCGAGCGGCTCGTCACGAAGGGCGGCCGCGAGGCAATGGCTCGCTGCCCGACCGACGAAGACGCGCACCAGGCCGGAACCTGGCTTGTCGACCGCGTGTCGCGACTCGAACCCGGTCTCGGACTCGAGTACCGCGTCGAGCCAGCTGGCGGCCAGTTCCTCGTCGTGCTCTCGACGTAGCGGTACGGTCCCCGCCATGACGATCGAGCGCATGTTCCTCGCGGTCACACCGCCACCGGAGGTCATCGACCTGATCTCGGACCTCCCGACCGAGGCGCTCCGGGGTGTCCGCTATACCCGCCGCAAGCAATGGCACATCTCGCTGCGTTTCTTGGGAGACGTCGAACGCCAGGCTGCGCTTGACGCGTTCGCCGGCTTCTCGGCGCCAGCCGTCACGATCAACCTCGGAGATCAGGTCGAACTTCTGGGTACCCGTGTCGTGATCCTGCCAGTCCAGGGACTCGACGCGACCGCCCAAGCAATCGACGCCTCGTTTGAGCACCTTGGTGAACCTCGTGATCACCAGTACCAGGCCCACCTGACCTTGGCCCGGCTCAAGGGACGCCCGCTACGCGACGCGTCGCTCGTGTCGGTTATCGGCGCGCCGCTGTCGGCAACGTTCACGGTGACCGAAGTCGGTCTCTGGAAGAGCGAGGTCACCGACGAGGGTGCGGTGCACACGCTCGTCGCGTCCCAAGAACTCGCCTAGTTCGTTGTTCAGCCCTCGCCTCGACCAGAAGCGACCAAGGACACACCGAAAACAGGTGGGGAACGCGGACGTATTCGTCTACGATGTGCTCCGCCCGGGGCTGTAGCTCAGTTGGTAGAGCACCTGCCTTGCATGCAGGGGGTCAGGAGTTCAATTCTCCTCAGCTCCACAGGGTGAGGAACCGTTGCTTCGGCAGCGGTTTCTCCGCTTTTGGCCTGGCTCACACCAGGGCGCCTATGAGGCGGGTCACCAGTCCTGGTGCACGATGCACATACGTTCGGACTCGCTGCCGTCGCTGTCGATCGCAGCTGCCATCACCGTGCGTCGGCTCTGGGCGAAGTGGTCTCGCACAACCGCATCGAACTCGGCGAACGACATGGGGACGTGAGGCGGTGGGGCGAGCCAGTGCGGCTTGTCGAGGATCGTGAACCCGTGTGCATTCCAGGCTCCGGACAGCAGATCGGTCTCGCCGGCGCGGATCCATGTTCCCGTCATGGCGTCGGCTGGCATGCGATCAGGGAGCGCTGGCGGAGCACCAACGAGGGGATGGTGAAAGCAGCAGCCCTTCACGAACGCGTGGCGCTCGGCGAACTCTCCTGCGCCGGGTCGCGTCAGTTGGTAATCGAAGAGCTTCGCGATCTTCGACTCGTAGTCGTCTCGCACGTTCGGACCCGGGAAATGACTTCCGGGTCGCTCCGGGTCGTACAGGAAGAACTTGACCGCGGTCTCCCAATGGCAGCGGCGGCCATCATGGTCGAGGAACACGAAGTCGAGCTCACCGATCGTGCGACCCGTTTCCGGATCGCTGAGTTGCAAGCCGGTCGCTTCGACCTCGACGCCCACACAATGCTCGAGCCAGTAGGCCACGAGCCGCTCGAAGTAGTGCCCGACTCGCGGCGGCACATGCCCAAGCGTCGCGACCAGGTGGTCGACGTCGACCGCGTCTACGTCGAGAGCGCCTGCTTCCTCGGTGTCGGATCCTCCGGCAAATGCGGGGCTCTCGACAACCCAGCGAAGATCCGCGAGCGCCTGTTCGGGGTCGAGGTTCGAGTCGGTCACTCGTGCTCGCGACGCCCGATATGGCGATCGCCACGGGCCCTCGCCAAGGTCTCTTGGCGGTGCCGTTCGCGGAGTCGACGCCGACGGTCCTCACTCACGTCATCGGCACAGCGACCACACGCAACGCCTTCTTCGAAAGCAGGGTGGTTGCGGTCCTCGTCCGAGAGCGCACTTCGACAGCCTCGACACAGCGTGTAGCCGCCGGGCTGCAGCGCATGATCGACGGTGACTCGGTCATCAAAGACGAAGCACTCGCCTTCCCAGCGGGACTCGGCCGGATCAACGTCTTCGAGGTACTGGAGGATGCCGCCCTTGAGATGCAGCACTTCGTCGAAGCCCTGCTCAAGCAGGTACGACGACGCCTTTTCGCAGCGGATACCGCCAGTGCAGAACATGGCGACGGTTGGATGTTCGGCCGGGTCCAGCATCGCGACGTAGTCAACGAACTCGGTAAAGGACTCAGTCCCGGGATCGGCGGAACCAACAAAGGTGCCGAGCTCGACTTCTTCGCGATTGCGGGTGTCGATCACGAGGACGTCAGGGTTGTCGACGACGGCGTTCCACTCCCCCGGCTCGACGTAGGTGCCAACCTTGGCCGTCGGATCGACGGGCTGACGCATCGTGACGATCTCGGGCTTCACCTTGACCTTGAGCCGCTTAAACGGCACGAAGTCGACCAGCGACTCTTTAGTGATCAGATCGTCGAACCGCTCGTCCGCCCGCAACCAGCCGAAGAAGGCGTCGGTCCCTGCCCGGCTTGCTGCCACCGTGCCGTTGATGCCCTCGGTCGCAATCAAGACCGAACCAGCGACGCCATTTCGCTCGGCGGTATCCGCAACCGCGTCTCGGAACGCGTCAGGGTCATCGACAGACTCGAACTTGTAGAACGCGGACACGACGATGGAATCCATCGGCAACAAGTGTGTCGCGTTTCCTGCGAAACCCGTCGCAGATTCGCTCGCTACACGATGCGGTCGTTTGGCTCCAGGCCGTCAAGGACACGCTGCGCATTCGCAAACTGTGCCGAGTTGATGGCGTACTGGCGTTCCACCGTGCCACTCGCGATGTGCGGCGTGCAGATGACGTTCGGCAGACGCAGGAGCGGAAGATCCGGGCTGGGCGGCTCGGGATCGAACACGTCGACACCCGCGCCGAACAAGTGACCGCTGGTGATCGCGTTGTGCAACGCATCGAGATCAGTCACCGGTCCCCGGCTCGCGTTGATGTAGATCGCGCCCGGCTTCATCCGCGTGAACTGGTCCTCGCCGATCATGCGATGGGTCTCGTCCGTCAGCGGCACGTGCATGGTGACGATGTCGGACTGGGCCAGCAGCTCATCGAGCGAGACACGCTCCAGGTCGTACTGCGCGTCGAACTCCGGGTCCGCGTCGAGGATGTCGGTATAGATCACCTTGCAACCAAAGGCGTGCGCCAGGTGCGCCACCCGCTTGCCAATGCGGCCCAGCCCGACGATGCCCATCGTCTTGTACGCGACGTTGTGCGAGCCCTCGCGCCAGCCGAGCATCCCCCAGCCTCCCGTGCGCATCGTGTCTTGCACCGCTGGCAGCTGTTTCGACAACGCCAGCACCATCATGAACACGTGCTCGGCGACGCCCTCGGGCGTCATGGCGGGCGTCACGGCGACGGGAATCCCCGCAGCCTGCAGCGTGTCGAGGTCAATGCCGTCGTAGCCGACCCCGTTGTGCATGACGAGCTTGCACCGCTCGAGCAGGTTGGCCTGCTCGGTCGTCAGGGTCAGACACACCAGGAAGTCGGCCTGCGGCAACCATTCCGCGACCTGGTCGGGATCCGTCAGGTCGCAGAAGGCGGCATCGAAGTGTTCTGGGCGAACCTCGTCGACGACGCGCTGGATCCACGGGTGACAGGTCGTCCAAACGACCAGTGGACGTTCGTCGCTCACGCGTATTGCTTGGCGAAGTCGGCCAGCTTGTCGAGCTTGGGCAGCACGGTGTCGGCGTCAGCCGGCGGCAGGCTGAAGACGACGCGATGAATGCCGGCCTCGATCAGCGAGTCGACGATCTCGGCCTTGGGCGGCGTTCCGAACTGGCCGAATTCAAACGACTCGGGGTCACGGCCAGCTTCTTCGGCCATCTGCTTAAGCTGCGTGATCTGATCAGCGAAGTCGTAGCGGCCGCTGATCGGCATGAACCCGTCGCAGAACTCGATGATGTGCGCCATCGTCTTCGGTCCGGCGCCGCCACCCAAGATGATCGGCGGGTGCGGCTTCTGGGTCGGCTTGGGCCATTGCCACGTCGAAGTGAAGTTGACATGCTTGCCCGAGTATTCGGCTTCGTCGTTGGCCCAGAGTTCCTTCATCGCCAGGATCCGCTCGCGTAGGACCTCGCGGCGATCGCCAAACGCGACGCCGTGGTGAGCCAGCTCCTCTTTGTTCCAGCCGTAGCCGATGCCGAAGATGAAGCGCCCGTTGGTCAGCGCATCGACCGTGGCGACGCTCTTGGCCAACCAGATCGGATCGCGTTGCGCCACGAGGGTGATGCCGGTTCCAAGCTTCAGATTCTTCGTCACGGCTCCGGCCATACCGAGGGCCACGAACTGGTCGTGGGTACGCCAGTACTCCTCGGGAAGCGGCGGTGCGTTGGGGTTCAGGCCCCACGGCGTCTCACGACTCGTCGGGATATGGCTGTGCTCAGGAAACCAGAGCGATTCGAAGCCTCGGGACTCGGTCTCGACGGCCAGCTCCGTGGGGCTGATCGCAAGGTCCGTCGGGAACATGTTCACACCAAAATCGACCATGGCCGGACCCTACTCCCCCGGTCCTTGAGGCCTCGCATGGGTGTGTAATCCGCCACCATAAGTACGTGACCGCACTCGATGCGGCAAAATGACTGCCATGGCGACCATCGCAGAGCTTCTCGAAGAACGCGGCACCCTTCTTGTTGACGGTGCCATGGGTACTGAACTCTTCGCCCGAGGTCTGACCGCCGGCGACCCGCCAGAGATGTGGAACATCAATCTGCCGCACGACATCGTCGACGTGCATAAGGGCTACATCAAGGCCGGTTCCGACATCATCTTGACGAACTCGTTCGGCGGCACCGCATACCGACTCAATCTCCACAACCTCCAAGATCGAGTCTTCGAGCTGAACGAAGCCGCAGCTGCACGTGCACGCGAAGCCGTCGATGCAAGCGACCGCACAGTCCTCGTGGCCGGAAGCATGGGCCCGAGCGGCGAGTTGCTCGAACCACTCGGCACCATGACGCCGGACGCCTGTGCCGAAGCGTTCGCAGCCCAGGCCGCCGGCCTCGAAGCGGGTGGTGCTGACCTGCTTTGGATTGAAACGATGTCGAGCCTCGAAGAGGTCGAAGCCGCGGTGCGCGGCGCTCGCTCGGCATCGTCGCTTCCGATCGTCGTGACGATGAGCTACGACACCAACGGACGTACCATGATGGGCGTGACCGGCACCGAAGCTGCCGAGCGGCTCTCCGCTCTCGATCTGGCCGCCTTTGGCGCCAACTGCGGTAACAACGTGGCCGAGACCGAACAAGCAGTCGCCGAGCTGCGGGCTGCTGCGCCTGATGCCACGATCATCGTCAAGGCGAACGCTGGCATCCCCGAGTTCAAGGGCGACAAGCTCGTCTACAACGGCACGCCCGAGGTCATGGGAGCGCACCTGCTTCGCATGAAGGGACTCGGCATCGACATCATTGGCGGCTGCTGCGGTACCGCGACACACCATGTTGCGTACATGCGAGAGGTGCTCGACGGCGCCGTCACACCGCCGGATATTGCCGCACCCGGCCCGTCGCGTTCCGATGACGAAGACGGTCCCAGCGCACCTCGTGCGCAGCGCCGCCGCCGCCGTCGCTAAGTCCTAGATATTGCCGCCCGGGCGGCTTGGGAGCTCAACTTCACGGAGGCGCAGCGTCGTCTCCATGACGTCAGCGACATAGGCGTCCGACGCGTTGTAACCGAGGATGTAGTTCCACGGTGATGGACCGCTCCGGCGCTCGAGGTAACACAGGTATGCGGCCGCCGAACGGGTGGCGTCGTACATGTTGTGCGGATCGATCACGCCATCGCCGTTGCCGTCATTGTCCCACGACGCCCACGTGCCGGGAATGAACTGCATCGGTCCGACCGCTCGATCCCAGCGAGGGTCGCCGTCCAGCTCGCCGTCATCGGTGTCGACGATGACCGCAAAGCCGTTGCCGCGGGGCCTGTCGTCTTCCTCAGTCGGTTCGGGCGTTGGCGTCGGCGTTGGCGTCGGGACCGTGAACAGCGGCGTCGGTGTCGGGGTTGGCGTTGGGTTGCCGAAGAGCTCTCGGCGACGCTGCTCTTCTTCGGCAGCAAGCCGAGCGGCTTCTTCGGCTTCGAGACGCAGCTGCTCGGCGATCTCGGCCTCGGCGGCATCGGCAGCCTCTGCCGCTTCGCGAACCGTCGCGCCACCATCGAGCAGCGGTCCAAGGATCCGAGGCGAGACGTTGCCCGACAAGCTGACCGAGGCGCCACCGAGCGTGCCGTGCAGTGATTCGATGCGACCGATGCCGGCCAGCATCGCCCAGTCGACCGCGCACCCGCTGATGCCGTGATTGCCCGACGTCACGTAGGCATCGAGGGTGATCGCAGGCAGCCCATCAACCGGCGTTCGGGCGGCACGGCGCAGCTCATGCAGCTCGGGAATCGCAGCATCGAGAGCGGCCTGCAACGCGGCGTCTTCATCGGTGGTCACGAGCGCTTCGGCCCGGAGCACATCGAGTTCGACGTACAGCCCGTCGAGGTCGGCGAGGACCTGCGAGAGGGCTCGCACATCTGCTTCCTTCTCGACGGCTCGTTCCGGCACGGTGTCGGCGCTCTGGGCTTCGACCAGCGCAACACGGAGCTTTGTTCGCAACTGCTCAACCACATCGAGGGTCCCATCGAGGGCCCGGTGATCATCGCTGCGATCAGATTGAAGCAGGCGCTTCTGCAGTCGTCGGGCGTCAACCGCATCGAGGGTTCGGTCGCCGACCAGGTGATGCTCTCGAAGAGCTCGCGTCAGTGTTTCGAGGTCGGCAATCGTCGCTTCGACGGTCTCAATCGCGACGAGTAGACGCAACTCATCGCCTCGGCTCTGTGCTAGTGCCGCGGCGTCTCGGATGAGTCCGGTTCGGGCTTCGTCCATCGCCGTAGACCCAACCAAACGCATACCCGTGAGGGCCTCGCTGTGCGGGCTGGCTCCGTACCACGCGTCGAGCAGACCAACAGACTCAAGTGCTGCAAGAAGCTCGGTGTCAGCGAGCGACTGGGGCGACGAACTGTCGACCTCCTCGGTCCAAGCACCAGCAGGGAGAGACAGGCAGGCCACCACCAAGAACGCGGCGGCGATAACCCGCAAGAAGCGCATGGAAAGCCATCGGCGTTGCCCTCAACCCGATGAGGCGATCGGACCACAACGGGGGAAATGACCCACGCGACCCATATGGGCGACGCGAGGTGCGCTCGTAAAGAACGACTCTGCAGCTACACGACTGTGCAGCAGTTACACGACTGTGCAGCTACGCGGCTGTGCCGTTAGATGTGGCCGTAGGCGAGCCATCCGCCGTCGACCGTGATGGTCTCGCCGGTCACGTACGACGACTCCGACGACGCCAGCCAGGCGACACACGATGCGATGTCCTCGGGCCGGCCAAGCTCCTCGGTCGGGATCCGGCCAGCCAAGCGTCGCTCATCGAGCGTCCCGGCATCGATGAGATCCTGCACCATGTCGGTCCGGATGTAGCCAGGGGCCACAGTGTTTACCCGAATGCGATGCCGGGCCAGGTCAACCGCCATGACCTTGGTCATGTGATGCACCGCCGCCTTGGTTCCGCAGTAGCCAACCCGTTCCGGGAAGCCGTTCACGCCTGCGATCGACCCGAGCTGCACGATGGCACCGTTCGTGCCACTCGCAATCATCCGCCGAGCCGCAGCCTGAGAACCGTGGAAGACCCCCATCAAGTTGATGTCCACGATGGACTGGAAGTCACCGGGGTCAACGTCTTCGAACGCCTTGACCTGCGCGATTCCAGCGTTGTTCACCATCAGCGCCACGGGCCCAAGTTCAGCCTCGGTCCGATCAAGCGCAGCGTCGACCTGCGCCCGGTCTTGCACTAACGCGCCGAGCGCCAACGTTGCGACGCCGTGTGCCTTCGCCGTGGCCCGAGCAACCGGCGCAGCACTTGCTTCCGACGTTGCGACGCAGGCGACATTCCATCCGTCTGCAGCGAGGCGATGCACGATCGCTGCGCCGAGACCTCGACTCGCTCCGGTAACGACTGCAACACCCATGTGACGCCTCCTCAGGGTCGACCGAAACGCTAGCCCAGGCGCTATTACTGGTCGCGAGCCACGCCATCGCTGCGCGACGCCGAGCACGCGTCGCCCTCTGCCGTCCAAGCGGCGAATTCGTGAGCCCCGCAGTCTTCGTTCCACTCGTCGAATCGTTCGGTCTCGCGGAACAGCTCACATCGAGCATGCTGCGCAGCGTCGCCGCAATCTTCGAAGATCCGGCCACTCCCGTTGACGTCCGCGTCTGGATCAACCTCTCGCCTCGGGAACTCGAGGTTGCGAGCTTCGCCGCCCGCTTTAGCGACGCCGTCGCTGCGGCCGGTGTGCCCCCGGAGCGTGTCGGCCTTGAAATCACCGAGACCGCCGCAGTCCGCGACCCGGCCGCACTTGCCGTCGAACTCGCTGAGGTCCGCCGAAGCGGCGTGAAGATCGCGATCGATGACTTCGGCAACGGCTACTCACCGTTGGGCTTCCTCCGCGACCTACCCGTCGACGTCGTCAAGCTCGACCGTTCCCTGATCGCCAACATCGACTCCGACGCCGCCAACCAGCACCTGGTGCGAGGCATCGTCGGAATGCTGGACGAACTCGGCATCGACATCACCGCCGAAGGCGTCGAACGGATCGAAGAAGAATCGTGGCTCGCGAACCATGGCGTCGTCGCCACACAAGGCTTCCTTCGCGGCCGACCCGTCGCATCCTCCCAGCTCGACTGGACAGCCCGGCTGGATCAGCGCTCGGTCGGGGCTGTGCCCGCGCTGCGAGCCTGAGACCCGCCCGATACGGTCGTCGCAATGGGACCCCGTGACCGCCTGCGCAAGGCCGCACTCGACGCTGGCGAACGCGCTCGCGAAACCGCAGTGCGCCTCGGTGTTGATAAGCGGCTCGGTCCCCTGCTTCCCGAACCGACCCGCACACCACAGCGGACCTTCGGCGAGGTCAAGGCTGATCTTGACGGTCTGATTGGCTTGGGTGACGTCAAGGAGCAGGTCGAGACGCACCTCGCCTTCCTCGAAGTGCAACGCGAACGCAGCCGCCAGGGTTTCGACAACATCACACTCACCCACCATCTGGCGTTTCTCGGTAACCCTGGTACGGGCAAGACGACCGTTGCTCGGCTCCTGGCCGAGCTGTACGGCGCGATGGGACTGCTCGAGGTCGGCCACTTGGTCGAGGTCGACCGCGCCGGCCTGGTCGGTCAGTACGTCGGCCATACCGCCGCCCGAACCGGCCGAGCCGTGCGCCGGGCCCTCGGCGGTGTGCTCTTCATCGACGAGGCGTATGCGCTCACCCCGGTCGGCCCCCGGAATGGCGACTTCGGCACCGAGGCCATCGAGACGCTCGTGAAGCGCATGGAGGACCACCGGGACAACCTGGTCGTCATCGCCGCTGGCTACCCGCAACTCATGGGTCACTTCCTCGAATCGAACCCTGGCTTGCGGTCACGGTTCGCTCGAGAGATCACGTTCCCGGACTACGCCGCGAGCGAGCTCGTCGAGATCGCGCACAAGATGGCTAACGATGCGTCGTACACGTTCGCTCCCGACGCTGATCCTGTCCTCGACGTGACGTTCGAGTCAGCTCGACGCTCCAACAGTTTCGGCAACGCCCGGTTCGCTCGACGACTGTTCGAGCAAAGCATCGAGCAGCAGGCTGTACGACTGGCGACCACGCCAGGGCTTCGCACAGACCCAAGCCAGGTCAGCCTGCTCACCGGCGCCGATGTCAAAGCTGCGGCCGTGATCATCACCCGCTAACGCGGCGACTGGCACTCCCCGCTCTAGCCGAAGACAGACCGGAGCGCTCCCGCAACGTCGGCGGGCGCCTTGACGTGCACCATGTGCCCCATGTCCTCGATGATGTGGCGTTCCTTGACCTCGAGGTACTTCTCGAATACGTCGGCTGAGGCCAAGAAGCGCTTGTCCCGAGCGCCGACGACGACACACGTCGGCGCAGCCACTTCGCCAAGCCGATCCATGACCATGGCATCGACGTGCATCGAGATGGCTTCCATGCCCTCAGGGATCTGTCGATCGGCTGCCGTCGCTCGCACCGAGTCGTTCCACTGTTCCCGGGTTTCAGGGTTACGGAACCCTGGACCAGCCGCCACCAAACCGAGACCACTGACGCGAGCGGGATCCTCGATCGCAAGGGCGAGAGCGAGGTAGCCACCAAGCGAGTGACCGACCACGATTGCCTGCTCAATGCCGCGTTCGTCGAGCACCCGGCGCAGATCGTCAAGGACCAACCCACGTCCGTAGTTGCCCGCACCGGCCGCGGCGCTCTGGCCGTGACCGCGCAGGTCGACGGCGATGCAGCGAAAGTCTGCATCCAGCTCGTCGATGATGCCGTTCCACACGGTGGCATCGTTCAGCCAGCCGTGCACGAACAAGATCGCCGGGCCTTGGCCGCGATCGACGACACGAAGTTCTACAGAATCCGTCACGGCGGGAGACGCTACACCTCTGGTAGTGCTGCTCTAGAGTCAGGCTGTGCCTACAACGCTGCACAACGAAGACCTCATCGCCATGCTGTGCGAGATGATCAAAGCGAGAGTGGCAAGCGATCGTCTCTGGAGCTTGCAACGCCAGGGCAGGATCGGCACGATCGCACCGATCGATGGGCAAGAGGCCACCACAGTTGGTGCGACCTGGGCCCTTGACCCGGCGACCGATTGGGTTGTTCCCCAGTATCGCGAGCCGCTCGCGCTCGGACGCTTCGGTCCCGAGGTGCTCAACCGGTTTGCAGCGTGGGCGCTCGGTCATCCCGAGGGTGGCCATATCCCCGAACCGGTGCGGGTATTCCCGCCCCAGATTTCGCTCGCCACGCAGATCCTGCACGCCGTCGGGCTTGCCTGGGCGCTCAAGCTCCGAGGCGAACCAGGCGTGGTGCTCGTGTTCTTTGGCGACGGCTCGACCTCTGAAGGCGACTTTTACGAGGCCGGCAACCTGGCGGGCGTGCTCGAGGTTCCAGTCATCTTCTTGTGCTCGAACAACCAGTGGGCCATCTCGACGCCAACGTCGAAACAGACCGCAGCTGCTGGCTTTGCATCAAAGGCCGAAGCCTTCGGCATCCCTGGGGTCACGGTCGATGGCATGGATCCGCTCGCCGTGCACGAGGTCGTGGCCGCCGCTCGCGATCGGGCCCTCGCTGGTTCCGGAGCCACGCTGATCGAGGCCGTGAACTATCGCCTCAATGCCCACACGACGGCGGACGATCCGACTCGCTACGTCCCGGAGGACGAACTCGCCGAGGCCCGAGAGCGAGACCCGTTGGTGACCTTCCGACGCCAGCTCGAAGCCCGCGGTATCTGGGATCGCCATCATCAAACCGATGCCGAAGAGGCCGCAAGTAGCGCCATCGACCACGCGTGGAACTGGGCGACGAATCTGCCGCTCAACCAACTCGATCTCTTCGACCACGTCTTCGCGAACCTCACGCCGCGCCAGCAACAGCAGCGAGATGCGCTCGCTGCCCACCTCAACCATGGAACCGACGCCGACGGAGGCGCACGATGAGCGACCCGACGATGACGATGGTTGCCTCGATCAATGCGACGCTCGCCGCAGAGATGGAGCGAGACGAACGGGTGGTTGTCTTCGGCGAAGACGTCGCGCTCAGTGGAGGCGTGTTTCGAGCAACCGACGGGCTGCTCGATCGTTTCGGCGAAGACCGTGTCGTCGACATGCCGCTCGCCGAAGCGGCGATTCTCGGAGCCGCTGTCGGCCTCGCCGCCGGCGGCATGGTGCCCGTGCCCGAGATCCAGTTCTTGGGGTTCAGCTACCAGGCGATGCATCAGCTGGCGGGCCAGATCGCCCGCTTCCGCTACCGCACGCAGGGCCGGTTCGCCATGCCGATCACGATCCGAGCGCCGTACGGCGGCGGCGTGCGCACCCCAGAGCTGCACAGCGACTCGCTCGAAGGCCAGCTGACGAACATCGCCGGGCTCAAGGTCGTCACGCCGTCCACGGCCGCTGATGCCAAGGGCCTGCTCACCGAAGCGATCCGGGACCCCGACCCAGTTGTCTTTCTTGAACCTCTTCGTGGCTACCGGGGCGTCAAGGGACCCGTGCCTGAGGGCGAGTACCGAGTGCCGTTCGGCAAGGCTCGCTGGGCGACACCCGGCGATGACGTCACGATCATTACGTGGAGCTACCAGGTCGAAGTCGCACTTCGCGCCGCCCGCAACCTTGCCCAGCAAGGGCTTTCCGTCGGCGTGCTCGATCTGCGCACGCTCGTGCCGCTCGACGTCGAAGAGATCATGGCAGCGGTCGAGCGCACCGGCCGCGTGGTCGTGGTCGAAGAAGCCGTTCCGACGGGTGGCTTTGCCGCCGAAGTCATCGCAACCATCAATGAGCACGCCTTCTGGTCACTCGAAGCCCCGCCGGTGCGGGTGTCGGGGTTCGACGCGCCGTATCCCGTCGGCCAGCTCGAAGACACCTATGTACCCGACGCCCGCCGCATCGAGGCGGCCGTGCTCCGTCTGCTCGAGGTCCGCCCATGAGCAACGAATTCCGTCTCGCTGACATTGGCGAGGGCCTTGAAGAGGCCGAGATCATCGCCTGGCGCGTCCAGATCGGCGACCGTGTGTTCCGGGACCAGCCCATCGTCGAGGTCATGACCGACAAGTCGAACGCGGAGTTGCCTGCACCGGTCGATGGTGTCGTTGTAGCGCTCGGTGGCGAGGTCGGCGACATCATCGAGGTCGGGTCGCTACTTGCGGTGATCGAGCCCGGCGCAAGCTCCGAGGCACCATCGGCTGACGACGCCGCTCCCCCGGTGGAAGCCGCGCCAGAAGAACCCGAGTCGGACGACACCGAGCCGGTAGCGACGCCAACGGTGAGCACGTTCCAGGTGGCGGCGGCAGCTCCGACGGCCTCTACCGAGAGCTACTCACGACCTCAACGCCCTAAGGCGTCGCCAACGACTCGGGTCGAGGCCGCACGCCGCGGCATTGACCTCGCGGCCGTCCAAGGAACCGGACCCGGTGGCCGCATCTTGTTGACCGACCTCGATCCGCTCGACGGCACGGCTGCTCCGACCGAGCCTGCTCCTCCAGCTGGGCTCGCTTCGAAAGCAGCGGCTGCCGAGACCGTACCGCCTACCCCGGAGCCAGCCCCAGCAGCCCAGTCCGTGCCAACGGAACCGGAGCCGGTTGACAGCACACCCGTTATCTCGCAGGACACCGAAGGCGAGCCAGCGCCACCGCCTCCCGAGGTAGCAGCGCCCGAGGTTGCAGCAGCCGAAGTAGCAGTGCCCGAGACGTCCTCACCCGCTACCGACGGCGATGCGATCGTCGAGCCACTTCGCGGCATCCGCCGAGCGATCGCACGGAACATGGACCGCTCGTGGTCACAGATTCCCCACATCCACAGCTTCCAGCACATCGACGCCGAGCCGTTGCTTGAGCTGCGGGAACAGCTCCGCAGTAGCGGCCGCCCCGAGTTTGCGGCGCTCACGCCACTGTCGTTCTTCGTCGCTGCGGTCGCCAACGCAATCGAGCAACACCCGATCGCCAACGCCACCCTCGACCTCGACGCCGAAACGATCACACACCACGACAGCATCAACATCGGGGTTGCGGTGGCTGCGCCCCAAGGACTTGTCGTCCCGGTGATTCCGGACGCAGGCAACAGCTCACTCGCGTCAATCGCCGACGCCGTTCGGGCAACCGTTGACGGCGCCCGTACCGGCTCCCTGCCGGCATCCGCATTTCGAGACGGCACGGTGACGATCACGAACTTCGGCAGCCTCGGCGGTGAGCAGGCGCTCCCGTTGATCCGTCCGCCCGAGTCCGTGATCTTCGGATTCGGGTCCATCGCCGCACGACCGTTCGTCATCGACGGCGAGGTGGTCGCCCGCAAGACCATGCACCTGGTGATCGGCACCGACCACCGACTACTCGACGGCGATGTCACGACGGCTCTGCTGGGACGAGTGGCGTCGCTGCTTGAGAATCCCATCAACCTCGTGCTTGGCGACTGATGGTCGTCGGAGCGATCGGAGAACGCACCGACGTCGTCGTCATTGGTTCAGGACCCGGCGGCTACGTGGCTGCGCTGCGAGCTGCCGACGGCGGACGCGAAGTCATGCTTATCGAGCGCGACACGCTCGGCGGGACCTGCCTCAACGTCGGCTGCATTCCATCGAAGACCCTCATCGAAGTCGCTTCGCTCCGCGACCGGGCGCTCTCTGGGAAGGTGCCCGGGCTGACGGCGTCTGTCGACACGGACATGTCCGAGATCGCCGCACATCTTGGCGATGTCAGCCAGGGGCTCCGTAACGGCGTCGACCATCTGCTGCACGCGGCGGGCGTCACGGTCATCCCCGGCACCGCCCACTTCGCGCGCCGCGACCGGCTGAGCGTCGCCCATGACAATCAGGTCCGCCACATCGACTTCGACCATGCAATCGTTGCGACCGGTTCGCGCCCGACGACGCTCGCAGACATTCCGTTCAGCGACGCAGTGCTCGACTCGACCAGCGCACTCGCCCTGCAAGAGCTGCCTCCGTCGATGGTGATTCTGGGCGCCGGCTACATCGGCGTCGAGCTGGGCATCGCCTTCGCCAAGCTCGGGACTGCGGTGACCCTCGTCGAAGCAGCAGACACGATCCTTCCAGCGCTCCATGCGCAACTACGGCGTCCGGTCGAGCACACGCTGCGGCGGCTCGGCGTCACGGTCCTCACGGCGACGAAAGCGCTTCGAAGCCATGGCAGCGCAGTGGACCTCGATAGCGGGTCGACGCTGCGCCCGTCCGTGACCGTCGTCGCGGTGGGTCGACGCCCCAATAGCGACAGCTGCTCGCTCGAGATCACGGGGAGCGCCCTCGATGAGCGCGGCCACGTGGTCGTCGACGAGAATCTGATGGCTGCCCCTGGGGTGTACGCCATCGGCGACCTGATCGCCGGCCCAGCACTCGCCCACCGCGCAACCCGAGACGCCGAGCGTGCTGTCCAGCATTTGCTGGGCGAACCAGCGATCGCCCCTATTGCGATTCCCGAAGTCATTTTCTCTGACCCCGAGATCATGTCGGTCGGCGTCACGCTCGACGATGCCGAAGCGACCGGTGCATCCATCCATCGTTTCCCGCTGGCAGCGAACGCCCGTGCCCAGACGATGGGTGCTGCAGCCGGCAGCGTTTGGCTCGTGAGCGATCCAGACGGCACGGTCATTGGCGTGCATGCCGCCGGGCCGCATGTGTCTGAGCTCGCGGGCGAAGCAGCCTTGGCGATCGAATTGGCCGCGACGACCGAGGACCTGTCGCTCACCATGCACCCGCATCCGACGATCTCCGAGTCCCTGGCCGAAGCAGCATTGCTGGGGCAAGGCATGCCGCTCCACATCCGTCGATGAGCCCCGAACCACCGTCGTGGCAGGCCGCCCACGACGAGGCTGAGGCCGAGGGTCGCGACGGCTACTTCGATCCCGGGTCTGGCCTCTTCGTCATGACAGCGGGCTTCCTCCGGCGTCGAGGCACCTGTTGTGCAAGCCGGTGCCGCCATTGCCCCTACGAGGCCTGGACGGCCTCGCCATCATCGACGGGCGAACCCGAGGCCTGACGACGGCTCGGGCATCGGTGCCCGCGTTACCCTCAACGCCGCACGAAGCACGAGGAGCCGACCATGGCAACGACGCACGCGAACGGCATCAACATCACCTATGAAATCGACGGCTCAGGGCCGCCGTTGCTGCTTGTGATGGGACTCGGCGGCCAGCTCACCGATTGGCCGACCCAACTCGTCGACCGACTCGCCGAACACTTCACCGTGGTGCGCTTCGACAATCGAGACATTGGCCTCTCCGACCACATGTCTTCGGCGCCACCGTCACGCCTGGATTTTCTGAAGGCGATCATTCGGCCGTCATGGGCCAATGCCGCCTATGACCTCTCCGATATGGCTGCAGATGCCGCCGGCTTACTCGACGCTCTCGATCTCGACGACGTCCATGTCGTCGGTATGTCCATGGGCGGCATGATCGCCCAGGTCCTCGCCATCGGCCACGGCACTCGTGTCCGATCGCTGTGCTCGATCATGTCGAATACCGGGAACCAGCGAACGGGCCGGCCGACGCCTCGGGTGTTCGCCCATCTCGCCCGCCAGGACCAAGATTCGTCCAAAGAGGCTGCGGTCGCCCGCACCTTGGATCTCTTCAGTTTGGTCTGTGGCTCCGACTGGGACCGCGACCAGGGCGAAGCGACCCTCAGGGCCAGCCTGGAACGCTCCTACAACCCCGCCGGTGTCCTCCGCCAGTCACTGGCCATCGCCGTATCGCCAGACCGCACAGAGCGGCTCACGAGGCTGCAACTGCCATCGCTCGTGATCCATGGGCTCGAGGACACGCTCGTGCGTCCGAGCGGAGGCGTTGCAACCGCCGAGGCAATCCCCGATTCTCGGCTTCTGATGTTCCCGCGCATGGGCCACGATCTCCCGGCCACGCGCCACGCCGAGATGGTGGATGCGATCGTCTCGAACAGCCAGCGAGCACTCGCGACCGTCTAAAGCCCGAAGAGGCTCAGCGAGTCAGGGACAGCCAGGGCCCGGAGGTCGCGTATCGGGCACGCTCGTGTCGACGACTTCGACGTGCACGTGTGGCCACGACGGTTCCGCCGTGAGTTCATCGACCTGGGACTCGAATGGCAGCATGCGAGCTGAGTCCGCAATCTTGGTGACGCCGCCCACAACGCGAGTGCCGACGGCAGGCAGGTCGCCTTCGACGTGGAACACGCGCACGACCCAACCAGGGAATCCGTCCGGCTCGATGTAGACGAGCTTGTCTTGGTGCACGCAGTACAGGACGTACTCGTTCGCTGCGATCACCGTTCCCGTCGCTGGAGACACGACGATCTCGCCTGGCGGCACGACAATGTCCGCGGCCGAACGTTCGTGTGTTCCTCGGCTGCGGGAATCCATCGTCACCATGTCGACGCCGGTACCCGCGGCGTTGATGCCAGCCGCGCCTGGGTGGCTGGCTTCGTGGAAACCGATGAACTCGACCCGACCAACCGGCAAGACCAGCGGGATCGAATCCGCGCGCCCAAGTGGCAGATAGCCCGTGTCGGTGACGACACGATCGCCGGACTCGGTGGTTGACGCCTCCGGCGCGGCTTCCTCTGGTTCAGGCGTCGCGGTGGGCTCAGGCTCAGGTGTCGCCGTGGGCTCGGGCTCGGGCGTCGCCGTTGGCACCGGCTCGGCCGTGGCCGTCGCTTCGGGCTCGGCTGTTGGCGCCGGCACAGACGTCGGTTCGGCCGTCGCAGTCGGTGCCACGGTCGCCTCGGGTGCGGATGCTTCCGAATCCGGGCTGGGCGCCGCTGCGGCGCTGTCGGCTGGCACCAAGACCGCAGGAATACCGATCGGGGTGGGCGTTGGTTGGAGTGGAACGCCAACCGGAGCAGTCGTCGCTACCGGAGCGGTCGTTGCGACCTCGACGTCGTCAGGAGCGGAGGCACAGGCCCCAAGCAGCAAAATCACAGGGGCGAACCAGGCAATCCAGGTTCGCTGCCACGACGACGTCACCGACCAAAAGTAGTGCCTCACCACGGTCCATCTCGGGCACCCCCGGGCCGGTTCTCCGTCGTGTCAGAGTTACGCCGGGCGTGGCCCACCCGTGAAGCGCGTTCCCGGCGGGTCGACGGCCCACGCGGGTGCGCTCCCCCAGGCCTCTTCGAAGACCACCTGATCAAGTGGCTTGCGCCGAACCGGACCGTGCGATCCACGGGGATGCCCGATCGTGACCGTCGCAGCGATAAACGCGTCATCGGGTATCGCAAGTGCGGCACGAATCTCGGCATCGCGGAACTGGTGGAACATCGTGAGCGCGCCGCCGAGCCCAACCGAGCGAGCACCCAGCAGCAGGTTCTGCACGGCCGGGTAGATCGAAGCCCCTTCGGTGACGACGGGGTCCCGGTACCGGATCATGCAGGGCAACACGATCACGGGAGCCGTCGCCAGATTCGCCACGTACGCGTCCATCGACGCGAGCATGCGACTCGTCGGGGTGTTCTCAGCCCGATCGGGAAACTCGTTCGTTGCTCGCTTGGCGTCCCAAACTTCGCGTGCGCCGTCGGCGAGCAGCTGACGGACCTGCAGCGAGACCGGGCCGTCTCGGAGCACGATGAATCGGAACGGCTGCCGATTCGACCCTGACGGTGCTCGAGTCGCCAAGTGCAGTACCCGAGCGAGCGCTGCTTCGGACACCGGTTCGTCGGTGTAGTTGCGGATAGAACGGGTTGTCGCCAGCCCTTCAGAGAGCGAGGGTTCGTCCTTCATGCTTTGACGTGTGGCGAGATCAGCAGCACCGGCGTCGTTGAACGTCGCGACCGAAGTGTTGAGACGCGGCGACCGGGTTGAACGGCGGCCTTGACGGGTGATGCGTTCTCTCCGTAGAAGCGAGCGGTCGCGTCGATGTCTGCGACGGTGAGCGCCAGACCCCACCACGTTGCTGGGCCATCGCCAGTGCCGTCGTCGGGGCCGCCGACTTCGCAGATGACGTCGCCCATCCAGAAGAACGTCTGACGCCGAGTGCCTTTGGAGGTCTCGATCCGGCGCACTCGCCGAGCATCGAGTCGTTGTGCCTCGAATGCAGCTTGGGTGCGGTCCGGGTTCGGCGTCATCACAACGACATGGTCGATTGAGCGGACACCATTTGCATGCTCGCCGGGGCTCGCAGCGACGGGTTCGTAATCCCGGAGCACAAGTCCGTCAAGCTCGTCGATGCCGGCCAGGCTTGCGCCGAGCGTTGGACTTCCGCCGACCAATGCGGTCTGGCCAAGTGGTCCCGCACCGAATCCCAGGTGCTCCAGGTCCTCGCAAGTCTCGGCGAGGTGCAGTGCGGTCAGCTGGCCGTGGCGGGGCTCGTCGCTCGAAGCGGTCGGATCCATGCGGTCCAGAATGCCCAACCGATGATCACCAGCGACAATCCGCCCAACAATCCACCCCAGAACCAGTACGGCAGGAACAGCTCTTCGGCGATGTTCTGGGTGTCGGAGTTTTGGAATCCGTCGCGTTCGAAGCCCTTGATAAAGAGGTAGTCACGTGTCGACCATGCGGACAGCGCCAGCTGGATCGCCAACAGCTGGGTCAAGATGATGCGACCAGTCGGCGGAGCAAACCGTGCTGCCAGGCCGAGTACGGCCCCGATCGCCAGCATCGAGATGAAGCCGAACAGGTTGCGGATCCACAGGAAGGTCGACAGCACGACGATGACCGACAAAGCAGCCAGCACATACGGCGCAGTGCGTTCACGGCTTCCTGCGATCATGACGATTGCGCCGAGCACGGCTGGACCGATCAGGCCGAGCGAAGACACGATTACCTGGCTGATGCCGTCGGCGCCCGCGATGCGAGCTTGCCCGCCGAGAGACCGGTACAGCTCAAGGTCGACGAACTCGTTGCCGGTAATGATGCCGCCGATGCCGTGGCCCATCTCGTGGGCCCAGGTTGCGAAGAGTGCAAACGGATAGATGATCGTTCGGGCATAGGGAACAAGGCCGATGACGATGCTGATCACCACGGCAAGCCCGAACGCCATCATCAGCCGCTCGCGCCCCGGACCTTCGGTTGCCGCCGGTTCGGCGGCGTCGTCGAGAAAGCTCACCGGCGGTTACGCAAGTCCATCGACGAACGTCAGCTCGTCGAGCGACACGAGCTGACGGTAGTAGCACGTCGGTCGGGCCTCGCCGGTCGCCCCCGAGGTGTGGCACACGCCCGCCGTCACCGGCCGGACTCGGTACAGGACCGAGTTCTGTTCACAGTTCACCCGCAGGTCAACCAGCTCGAGCACGTCTCCCGAGGTCTCGCCCTTGCGCCACAGTTCGTTCCGGCTCGTCGACCACAACACAGCTCTGCCCTCATCGAGGGTGGCGGCCAGTGCTTCGCGGTTGGCGTAGCCGATGAACAACACGTCACCCGTGTCGGCGTGCTGCAGGACCACGGGAACCACGGCGTGGCCCGTTGCGGCAACCGCGTCGAGCTTTGTGAAGTCAAGCGTGAGCTCGAGGCCCTCTTCGTTTTCGGCTACCACGCGGCCATGATACGGCCCGCTCTAGGGGCGGCTGCGCTCAGGTTTCGTTGACGAGGTCGACCCGGGTGCCGACGGGCACCTCTGCAGCCAACATCGAGATGACGTCGTTCGGCAGTCGGATACAACCGTTCGACGCGTACTGGCCGAGCAGGTCTGGACGATTCGTGCCGTGCAAGGCAACCTTGGGCAAGCCGCCGCCAAAGGTGTTGATCGCGTCGCTGAAGACGCCGAGGCTCAGGAGCCACGGGCCGTAGGCGCCGCTTGGGCCCGGCATGATCTCGTCGATGTAGGTCGATGCGAGCGGCGTCGTGCGACCGGTGTCGCCGGTGACCACGGCGGTCGAATCGACGATCAGCTCGTCACCGCGCCACACGGTCACGGTGTTATTGCCGACGTTCACGCGGACGTAGTAGTTCGAGCTGGACCATTCGAAGTCGGCGGTCTTCACCCAGCCGGTCATCACCGGGCGGGTCGGGATCTGAACCTCGGCCCACTCATCGCCCTCGTTGCCCCGGACCACCATCATCGCCAAGGCATTGCCGAAGTAGGTCGGATTCGTGAAGTGGTCATAGACCGGATCGACGCTGCCGTCGAGATAGGTGTAGCTCACGGCGATTTCGTTGCCGTCAGGGCCGTCGTAAACGGTTGGGCGCCGGACCGAATCCTTGGCGGTCAACACGAGTACGTCGGTCGCCTCGCTCGGGCGACCGGTTGGACCGAACTCCGGGGTCGGCGTCGGGAACGCCAATGCCGTCGGGGTTGGAGCAACCGTTGGCTCTGGGACGGGCACCGTTGTGGGCACCGGTGTCGGTGTCGCCGACGGTGTCGGTGTCGCCTGCGGCGTGGGCGTGATCGCGGGAATATCAGCGACCTGCACTTCGGTCGCAGCTTCGTCTCGGTTACTCGTCAAGATGGCGACGCCAACGATCAGCAAGGCTGCTGCGGCAATGCGCACTGGCCAAGATGTCAACAGCGACGCGGTACTGCCCGTACGCACGGAGAGCATGATACGCGAGGCTTCTCCACAATGGAGGTCGCCCCCGGCGTGCTCTTCGGGAGGGCTCTTGGGGGCTTTGCGGCACCATCGAGACACACCACGGTTGGCGGCCCTGCCACTCTCTGCGCGTATTCCCCGGAGAGAAGCGTTTCACGACCGCCGCGGGTCGGGTAGCTTTTTCACCGCATGGCAACGCGAATCGATATCGAGATCACCAGCGACCGTGGTGACGGCACCCATACCTGGCGCGCTGCTGGTGCAAAGCAGCCCAAGGGCGTCCTGGCGTCATCGCTGCTGCCTGGCGGCACAAGCGTCGGGGACGTGCTTCGTGCCGAGGCCGAGTTCACCGTCGACGGCCCCGAGGTCATCTCGCTGACGTCGCCCAAGGCACCCAAGGCCGACACGGTCGAACGCCTTGAAATGATCAGCACCGGCGCGCCTGCCGAGGGTGTGACCACACAACTCGCCAAGAAGGGCGGCCGTCGCAACAATCGTGACGGGCGGCGCGGCGGAGGCGGCGGGCGCGATGGCGGCCGCCGTGACGGTGGTGGCGGCCGCGAAGGCGGCCGTGGCCCACGCAACGATCGTGGACCTCGCCGTCAGGCACAGATCCGAGCAGGTCGCACGCATCGCGAAGCGTGGATCGCATCGCTTCCCGAAGCTCGACGCCCTGTTGCCGAGCAGCTCATGCACGAGGGGCGAGACGGCGTCAAAGACGCACTCGACCGCCAGAACCGTGCTGCGGTCTCCGATGGCCGCGAACCGATCGACATCGGCCCCATCATGCGCATCGCCGATGAGCTGAGCCCCGCCCTCGCCAAGGCCGAATGGCAGGACAAGGCTGACGCAGCCGTCGCCGCCGCCGAGAGCGCCGACCTTCGTGAGCTTCGCAAGATGCTGCACGCTGGCGTCGAGCACTTCCCCGCCGAGACCCAGAGCACGCTCCGGGCCAAGGTGCAGGCTCGCATCGACCGCGACCAGGCCGCATGGGCCCGAGAGGTCCGCGAAGCATTGAGCGAAGGCCGCACGGTTCGTGCGCTGCAGCGCAGCGGTCGCCCTGCGAAGGCCGGCCAACCGCTTCCCGACGATCTCGTCGCCGCACTCTGCGACGCCGCCAACGAAGCGCTCGATCCAGACGAAGAGCCGCATCGCTGGACCGTCGTCATCGAAGCCCTCGCTGGCTCACCGGTACGTCGCCTCATTCGCCCCGAGGCGATCCCGAGCGACTCCGACGACGATCTGCTCGACACGGTCGACCGCCTTGCACACCTGGTGCCAGGCGTCGCAGCTGCATTCGGCATCGAGCCTCGTCCACCTCGCCGCAACCGCGGTCGCCGCAACGACTAGACCTCGCTCAGGGCTCCCGGCGCTTCGGCTGGCGGGAGCCGTCCGGCCTGAGGTTGGTCAGTCCAGGTTCATGCTCACACGCATTTGGCGTGTGATCATGCCGGTGCGCTCGAAGAAGTTCTTCGCGTCACGATTGCCCGGTAGGACCTGAGACTCGAGGGCTTCCGCGCCGTTCGATACGGCCCAGGCCCGTACAAGAGCCAAGAGCTCGGCTGCAACGCCGACGCCACGGGCATCGGGGTGCACGAAAAGCGTGTCGATCATGGCGACCCGCACGGTGCCTTTGTCCGCAAGCGCAGCCGACGCGTAGCCAACGGGGACGCCATCGAGCAGACCCGTCCATAGACCGGCGTCGTCGTGCTCTCGGGAGCGTTGAAGACGAGCCGAGTCGGGTTCGTTCTCGTAATCATGCTCGATGAGCAGCCGGCCACCGCGCGTTGGGTGGGCCTCGGCCCGGGCGAGCGCCGCCAGGGCCTCGATTGCAGGCATGTCCGGGTCCTCGGCAACCCGGGCGTCGAGAAGCGGGTCAGAGGGCATCTGAGGACCTTCTGTTGGCCTGCCGGCGGGTGCGAGAGCCCAAGAACTCGCTCACGAAGCGTCGAGGGCCTTGAGAACGGTCTTGCGTTGCTTGCCCGCCTGTTCACGGTCGAGCATCCACGCCCGTTGTGGGGCGGTCGCTGCGGTACTCAGGGCAATGACCTCTCGGGCCGTGAGGCCGTCATAGCCCTCGACCACGCTGCGCTGTTTCGTCGCGCCCGATGACTTCTTGGCTGGTTTCGCAGCCTTGCTGGTCTTGGGCTTGCTGGTCTTCGGCTTGGCTGCGGCTGGCTTCGGTTTCGCAGCCGTTGGTTTCGCGGCCTTTGGCGCTGCGGGCTTTGACTCGGTCGCCTTGGGCGCAGCAGCACGCGTCTGGGCGGCCGCAGCCTTGCCCAACGTGGACAGTGCAGCCTTGCCGAGCGAACGGCTAAACGCCACCTGTTGCCGGCCAGCCTCAGCCAGCTCGGGAACGAGGCGCCGGAACTCGAGGGCGAATCCAAGCGGTGCATAGACCCCTACATCGAGAGCTTTCTCGATCGGTGAACGTTCGGTCTCGCTCGCGCTGGTCGTGTCGGGTTTCACAGCATCTCGAGCGACGGGCAATCCGACTGGCCCGAAGGACACGTCGCAGATTCACGCTTGCCGAACTGGCGAGTCGACACGATCAGGAAGCAACCCGTGCAGGTCCACTCACCGTCACGCTTCGGGGCAACCTTGTCGCCCTCGGTCGCTTCGATCGGAGGCGCTACGACCTCGTCTTCGTCGTCTTCGTCTTCGTCGAGGTCGTCGCCTGAGGCGAGACGGTCCTGAAGGATCGTGTCGAGGTCTTCTTCGACATCGTCAGGATCGGGCTCTTCGTCGTCGTCATCGTCGGCAGCTTTGGCCGCCGCAGGCGCTTCGTCTTCGTCGTCTTCGTCATCGTCATCGTCATCGGCGACGAGTTCATCTCCGAACTCATCGTCGTCGCTGAACTCCTCAGCGCCATCGACATCGTCGATATCTGCCTCGTCGATATCGGCCTCGTCGATGTCCTCGTCTTCGAGTTCTTCGTCGAGTTCTTCTTCGTCAGACACTCCGGCCGTCCATTCAGATCACGTTCTCCGCGGACTATAAACAGCCCGCGCCGGTTGTTGTAGCACCTTCGGGCGCTAAAGAGCAGCTTTTCAGCCGCTCTGGCCGAGGCGCTTGGCTTCGGCCCGACGTTCCGCGTCGAGTCGCTCCAACGGTTGCTCTGCCGAATGGTCTA
Source organism: uncultured Acidimicrobiaceae bacterium (assembly GCA_964513315.1). Classification (GTDB taxonomy): domain Bacteria; phylum Actinomycetota; class Acidimicrobiia; order Acidimicrobiales; family UBA10347; genus UBA10347. The sequence continues at coordinate 26,561 of CAZEMU010000009.1, forward strand.
CGAAACGCATCATCTCCGCCAACGCGTGGTGCCCTGCCTCTTCGGCAATCAGGCGATGCATCTCTTGGCAAACCACCCGGTAGGCCGGGTGTCCCTGGGGCGAGGTGCGTAGTTCAAGCATGTGCATTGCCTGTCGTGCGTTCATATCCATCACGAAGCGGAGCTTGTAGGCGAGCGCCACGGCGTAGGACGCCTCTTCAGGAAATGCTTCGAGGAGCGTGTCGTGCAGGTCGGCCGAACGGTCCATGCCCTCGAGGAAGGTCTCGGTCTCGCCAGCGGCCTCGACGGCCTCGGGCAGTTCGAAGCCGTGCTCGGGACAGAGGCGCTGCCAGTCGACGGTCATCATCCGATGTCGCTGCAGGTCTCGGAACGCGCCGTAGTCGGCCAAGATGTCAAAGCGGTAGAAGGGGCGCTCGAGAGCTCGCCCGGGTCGGTGGCGACGGTTTGTACGGTCACCGGCATAGGCCTTGAGGACGCTCAGGCGCTCTTCTACGCCCATGGCGTGCACCCGGCGCAGGATCTGATCTTCGGGAAGCGGCGTATGCGGGTAGAGGGCCGCTGCGACAACCTTGGCTTCGCCCTCGGGGTCGAAGTCGAGCAGACGGACCGTCGGAGCGGGTTCGGTTTCGGCCTGGCCGAAGATGCCCTGGGCGAGTTCGGCGACCGCGTTGTGGTTGGTCTCCATGTAGCGACTCGTCGCAACACCCCGGTCTTCGAGGTCGACTCGGCGCAGGAACGACGGGATGACCTTGCGCAGCTCGGCCAGCATCATGTCGGCATAGGTGCGGGACTCGGGCAACGGGTGCGCACGCATGCGCAGCAGCAGCGCCTCGTAGGCCTGACCAGTGCCGTAGATGCCGAGGTTCGAGATCGACGCTGCAGGCAACATGCCGCGGATCGAGTCGAGGGCCTTGGCCTTGATTGCCTGGCGATAGATGAAGTCGCTGTCGTTGGCCGACTTGGGCGTCTGATCCCGGTAGAAGTCAGTCATCGTCGGGATGAGCTCGGAGTACGCCGAGAACATGCGATCCATCTCGGCGACATAGCGGGTGCCGAGTTCGGACTTCAGAACCGCCGGCGGGCGGAAGTAGCGGAAGCGTCCACCCAGGCGTGTGTCGTAGGCGATGTAGCGGGTGCTCTGCTCGAGGTAGGACATGAGGCGCCCCCACTCGAGCACCTTGGTCAGCAGGTTCGAGGCTTGCTCACATGCGAGGTGGACGCCGCCGAGCTGGGCGACCGAGTCGTCGCCGTATTCGAAGAAGACTCGGGTGTAGAGCTCTTCGGCCCGTTCGAGGCCGACGGTCGCGTCGATCGTGACGTCGCCCTCGATATCGAGGTCGCCGACGAACTCATCGAGGAACAGTCGGCGTAGTGATTTGGCCGAGCGGCTGTAACGAGCGAAGAGCGCGCCTTTGACGACCTCGGGCAAGTTGACCAACGCAAAAACGGGTTGGTCAAGGTTCGTGAAATAGCGCCGCAGGATGTCGGCTTCTTCGTCGTCGAATTCCTCGGCGATGTACGCACTCACAGGGGCATCACCCTATTCGGACCAACGGGGCGAACTGGGCATCCCCGTCGACCATCGAGGGGATCGTTGCGGATCTTGGCTTCGAACCGTGCAACATCAGCGCCTAGACGCCCACGACGATCGCGTCTGGTGCGACGTGAACCTCGACGTGTCGGGCACGGAACCCGCCGACGCCGTCGAGCTGAACTGTGATCGGACGGTCGAATTCTCGGGACCACGACCTCACCGCCCGGACCTTGATATCCGGGTGAGGCACGTGGGTGCCCGTGGGCAACCGGCGGCGGGCCTTGAGCCAGTCGACCGCGCCAAGCTCGAACGAGACGACGTCGACTTTGCCGTCGCCTGGGTGCGCTCGTGGCGCCACGTTCCAGGGGCCGAGGAACGCCGCGTTTGCGGCGATGACCTGTGGGCGGCGAGCCGAGCCGATTACGACGTGGGCGATGCACCGATGCGCCTCGCCATCGAGGGTGACGTCGAGCGCATCGACCGGCAACAGCATTGCGGCGTCTCGCCGAAGTGAGGCTTCGGAGACGCCGAGCGTCCGAGCGAGGTCGCCCCCGGTGGGACGGACCTGGTTCGCTCCGTCGCGCAGGTGTCGAGCGAGTTCCGCGTCGCTGTTCGCCGACGGCGCATCAGAGGCCAGAGAGCCGGGCCTCCCCCACTCTTCGCCTTTTTCAATCGGCATCGGGCCAGTCCTGGTCCGCGTCGTCGCCCTGGTCATCGTCGTGATCGTCGGTGTCTTGTTCACGAAAAAGCTCGCGGCGGCTACGGACGACACCGTGGTCGATGCAGAAGATCGCCTCGCTGGCCAGGTCGGCAACGCTCGTATCCGTTTGTGAGATCTGGCGACAGACGTCGATGATCTGGCGCATACCGCGAACGAAGTCGCCGCCGGTCATCGTCTCGGGCAGGACCTCGTCGAGCGACTTGCCGGTTGCCCACCCATGAACGACGCCGATGAGCGCGGGATCTGGCTCACGGGTCAGCGTCTCGTCGAGTCGTTGCAGTTCGAGGGACCGGAATTCGTTTGCGCGCATCCGCACCTCGGACACGGTGCGTTTGACCTGCTGGCCCGGCCAGCGGAACGATTCGGGGTCGCCTCGTCGTGACTCGTGGACCAGCGCGCTGATGACGGCGGCAAAGCCTGGCGGTTCGAGCTTGGTGAAGAGACTGTCGTGCAGGGCTTCGGCGAGCACGATTTCGGTTTCGCCATGCACCGCGGTGAGGAGTTCGCCTTTGCCGGTGAGTTCCCAGTTCTCGGCGAATCCTGTTTCATGCAGGATCTCAGCCACCGCGTCGAAGCGTCGTTCGAGGCGACCGGTGCGGCGCTCCTGGCGAGCCCGCGTCTTGGCCAGCCGATTCTCGATCACGTCGACTTCGCGCAACGCACTCAGGTGTTCGTCGAGGCGAGGGCAGCCGCCGATCCCGTGGTCCTCGATACGCCAATGGTCGACGAGTTCGCGCCCGACCCAGTCGATGGTCTCGGGGTCGCTTGGGCTGCGTCCCGGCGGTAGTTGCACGACGCCAAGGACTGGTATCGGCGACGGGACCTCGCCTGCTCGAAGCGCAAGTTGGTCGCCGTGACGGGTGACGACCTTGAGGATGATGCCTGCCTTGCGGTGGGCCATCGAGGTCACGATGGCGCCGCCGTGCGTGCCGAGGACGGATCCCGGTCGTAGCTGGCCAAGCTCATCGTCGTCGGCCATTGCGCCACTGCGTTGGGACCGCAGCCACGCTTCGACATCGCCGCGATCGCAATCCGCAGCACGGCGTGCTTGCGCGAGCTGCTGTTCGAGATCGAGGTTGCGAGTATCGGACTGGACCGCGGTTTGGTCGATCTGGAACTGCGCAAACGATCGGGCAACGAACCGGCGGGCGCTCTCTTGGTCAGAGCGCCGGATCAGGTTGGCGACCATGTTGTATTTCGGGGCGAACGCGGAGCGCAGCGGGAACTCTTTGCTCGATGCGAGCTCGGCCATTTCCTTCACGCCGAGCCGGGCGTTCCAACAACTGACTGCCGTGCCAGCTTCGTCGAGGCCGCGACGGCCCGCTCGGCCGGTCAGCTGCGTGAACTGCATGGGTGTCAGCGGCTTGTGGTCTTCGCCGTCGTACTTCACCAGGCGTTCGAGCACGACGGTCCTGGCGGGCAGGTTCACACCAAGCGCAAGCGTCTCGGTCGCGAAGACGACACTGATCAGGCCCTCGGCGAACGCAATCTCGACGGCTTCTTTGACGGCAGGGATGAGACCGGCGTGATGGCTGGCGATGCCTGCTTCGAAAGCTTGCTGCCAGCGATCGAGTTCAAGTCCGTACCACGAGTCATCGTCGAGGTCGCCAGTGCGGTCTTCGAGGATCTCGCGAAGCCGGGCTTGTTCGTCACGATCGGTGTAGCGGAGCCCTGCCTGCAGACACTGGTCGACGGCCTCGTCGCAACCGGCCCGCGAGAAGATGAACCAGATGAGCGGGCCCAAATCCTGCTTGAGGAGCCGGGGCACGAGCTGGGTACGACGTGGCGGCACCCAACGGCGCTTCGGCCGGGCGTCACGTCCGCCACGCCGGTTCCGGTCGCGGTTGCGCCCACGGTCGCCCTTGCTGCTCCCCCGGCCGCTCCGGGTGAACGTGTACGCCTCGTCGGAGACACGGTGCCCGTTCAGTAGCGGCACCACATGGGTGCGCCGTTCCTCGCGGTCGCCGACGGCCAGGCGGTGTTCGAGCGGCACGGGGCGCTCGGTCTCCAGAATCAGCGTCGTTGGTCCGCGAACGCTTCGGAGCCAGTCGACGAACTCGTCGAGGTTTGACACCGTTGCCGACAGCGAAATCGTGCGCACGTCGGCGGGCAGGTTGAGCAGGACCTCTTCCCAGACTGGGCCTCGTTCGCGGTCTTGCAGGTAGTGGACCTCGTCGAGCACGACACAGCCGAGGCGGCGCAGCCGGGGCGCGTGCTCGTAGAGCATGTTTCGCAGGACCTCGGTCGTCATCACGACGATCGGAGCGTTGCCGTTGACGGTGACGTCGCCCGTCAGCAGCCCGACATTGTCGGGACCGAATCGGTCACCGAAGTCTCGGTACTTCTGGTTCGCCAGTGCTTTGATGGGCGACGTGTAGAACGTGTCGCGCCCGGTGCCGAGGGTCGCCGAGATGCCGTGCTCGGCGATCACGGTCTTGCCGCTGCCCGTGGGCGCTGCAACGAGCACGCTGTCGCCGGCGTCGAACGCCTCGATCGCTTGACGCTGGAACGTGTCAAGTTCGAAGTCGCGTCCCTCGTCGGCCCTCACGTGGCGGTGACGCCTGCCTTCGCTTGGCGACGTGCTCGCCACCAGCCGAACAAGATGGCGATCTCATAGAACAGGTACATCGGCACCGAAAGGGCCATGAGCGTGCCTGGGTCTCCGCTTGGCGTCAGCACCGCGACGAGGGCGACGATGCCCACGATCGCAAAGCGCCGGCCCGAGCGCAGCATTGCGTTGTCGACGACGCCGAGGAGTTGCAAGAAGATCAGCAGGATCGGAAACAAGAAGCCCAGACCGAACCCGATCATCATCTTGGTCACGAACCCGATGTATTCCTTGGGTCGGTAGATGTTCGTGAGGTCGTCGCCGCCGATGTTGGCGAGGAACTCGAGCGCCCGGGGAAGGCTCCAGTAGGCAAGCCAGGCGCCCGAGGCGAACAGAATCGCCGAGATGGTGACGAAGGCCAGGCCGTAGCGCTTCTCGTGCGGATACAGGCCAGGGGCGATGAACTGCCAGACCTGCCACAGCACGAACGGCATGGCCAGGGCCAAGCCGCCGTAACCGACCACGGTGAGACGCACCGAGAAGCCTTCGAGCGGGCTGATTGCCAGCAAGCCGCACTCTTCGCCGATGCCCTGGTCACCGTTGATCTGACAATGCGGCTCGATCAAGATGTCGAAGATCTGGTCGTAGAAGATCCAGGCGACAATCGCGCCGAGGAAGATCGCAGCCACGGATCGGATGATGCGGACTCGGAGCTCCGTCAGGTGCTCCATCAGGCTCATTTGGCCCTCGGTCGGGCTTTCGATCGTCACTCTTCTTCGTCCGTGCTCGCTGCCGTAGCTGCTTCGGCGTGTGCCACTGCATCGTCACTGAGGTCGAGCGGACCACCGTCGTTCACCGGCGTTACTGGGCCGTCGTGGCGGACCTTGCGGGCCTTCGCTGCGAGGTCGGACGGGTCCGAGGAGAACTCGGGCTCGTCATCAGACGCCGCATCATCACTGTCTTCATCGGGCTCGTCGGGGTCGCCGGCCCATTCGCGAAGATCACGGTCCGGGTCGGGATTCTGGTTTGCCGTGAGCGCGTCAGGGCGGGCGGCTGCCTCGAGCTCGGCCTGAAAGCCACGAGCGAGACCCCGTAACGTGTTCACGGTCTGGCCGACCTGCCGCGCTACCTCGGGAAGCCGTTGGGGCCCGAGAAAGATGAGAGCGACAAGCAGGATGATCAGCAGCTCACCGCCGCCGATGTTCAGCATGGATGGAGCTTACCGATGTGGCGCGGCTCCGACGTGTCGCATCGGCAGAGCGGGGCCGGTGCGATCGCAAAGGCGAGTCGTTCAGTCGTCGACGAGTTCGCCGAGCGCTGACTCGAGCATCGCGTCGTCTTGGAGTTTCTCGTGGAAGTCCAGCAGGTGGTCATGCGTCAGGGGACCCAGACCGGTGCTGACAAGGGCTTCGACAGGCACGGACCAGAACACAACTTCTGCGCCAGAGGCGACAAGGAGATCGAGCGTGCGGCGGCTGGCGCTCTTCTCGTGGGAGAGGCCGCACTCGGGGCAGACGAAGAGGTAGACCCCGTCATGGTCCTCTCGACAGATGCGGACCGATACGTCGTCAATCGACAGTTCCGTATCTCCACACTGGTTGCACGTTGCACGTACTCGAGCCATGAGCTGGCCTCCTTCCTCGCTTCAGTCGGCCTGGGCACGCTCCTATTGAGCGAAACGCAGGGGTTTTTCGTTGGTTTCTTGACGGGGGTACGCCACGATGGGGCCGTGAGTCCACGGATTGCAGCGCAACGCACCGAACCGCTTCTGTTCGCTCATCGTGGAGCCTCCGCCGAGGCGCCCGACAATACCATCGAGAGCTTCACCCGTGCACTCGAACTCGGAACCAACGCACTCGAGTCTGATGTTTGGGCAAGCGGCGATGGGATCGCAGTGCTCGCGCACGACGACAACGTGGGCGGTCTTGTGCGCCGTCAGCTGATCACGAAGAGCGCTGCAGCAGATCTACCGGACCACGTGCCGACGATGGCGGACGTGCTGGCCGCCGTTGGTCCGGACATCACGATGTCGCTCGATATCAAGCATCCGGAGGCCATCGACCCGACGGTCGAGGCACTACGAAGCCTGTCCGAGGAGTACGGCGAGGACCTCGTGCAGCGCACGTGGCTCTGCCACCCGAATTTCGAACTCGTGTCGAAGTGGCGCAGCCGCTGGTCCGATGTTCGCCTGGTCCACTCCACTCGACTCGAACGTGTCGAGGGCGGCCCGGAACGCCACGCAGCGCAACTCTTCGAAGCGGGTATCGATGCCGTGAACTTCAGAGCGCCGGACTGGAGCGGCGGTCTCACCACCCTGTACCACCGCTTCGACATCTACTGCTTCGGCTGGGATGCCCACCTGCAGCGCGTCTCCGAAGAGCTCCTGGACATGGGCTGCGACGCGATCTTCAGCAACTACGTCGACCGCATGCTCGCGGCCCGGGCCAAGGTCTACGGCTTCTAGCGAGCAGGCGGACGCTGCGACCGCCGCGCTCGGTGCCAACGTCGCTAGAGCTGGCTCAGGTTGTCGAGCGGCCAGACGCGAACGAACGCACGACCGACAACCGTGTCGGCCGCCACCGGACCGAACACCCGCGAGTCCTGGGAGTTGACGCGGTTATCCCCCATCACGAACACGTACCCCTCAGGGATCGTGCACAATTCAGGCGAAGGTGTCTCTTGGGCGCAGCCAGGGATACTGAGCGATCGGGTTCGAGTGCTGTTCTGCTGAGCCAGGTATGGCTCTTGCACCAACAGATCATCGACATAGACCTGACCGTCCCGGAACTGAATCGTTTCGCCCGGCAGTCCGATCACGCGCTTGATGAGGTCGTTTGCGTCGCTCGGCTGATTCGGTGGCTTGCTGAACACGATCACCTGGCCGCGTTCGATCTCGCCGAAGTTGTAGCTGAGGCGGTTGACGATGACGCGGTCGCCCTCGTCGAGGGTCGGCGCCATGGACAGCGAGGGGATGTGGTACGCCTGCACCAGCACAAGGCGGGTGAAGAGTGCGATCACCACGGCGGCGATGAGAACAGGGCCCCATTCGCGCACGACACCGACAAACGGGCTCGGCTCGGGCAGTTCGGCGGCACCGGCATGCTGATCGCCGTCCATGTCCTGCCACGACAGACTGTCCCAGCCCTCGGGCTCTTCGCGACCAATGCTGCGCAGGTCGTTGTCCCAGGCGGAACGACCAACGGACTCAGCTGTCAGTTCGCCAGCAGCGGCACCAAAGCCCGGCTGGGCGGCGATTGGCTCGCTCGCCGGAGCGACGTCAGGGCCTTCGGTCCAGTCAATCTGGGCCAGCTCGTCGGTGATCGGCCGTTGCTGGGGCATTGCGGCTGGCAGTTGGCCGGTCGCTTCGAGTTCCGGTTCGGGAACAATCGGCGGGCGGGAGGCGGCGGCAGGGTCCGCGGGGCTGCGATCCAACATCCGATCAATCCACGCGGCATCGCCGGAGTGAGTACGGGGTGTGGGGGCGGAGCCGCCAGAATCGCCAGGCAGCTGGCCGCTCGAAGACACGGCGGCAAGGCTACCCCGCTTGGGAGCCGCTTCTCCCGCGCCTAGCGCCTTGATGGCGTGTCGCCTAGGTCGTCCGGAGGCCGGCTAGGCCAGATGGCACACGCAGTTCAGCTGGCCTGATACCGGGCGAGCACACGAGCCGCCGCATCGCTTCGGAGCGAATCAGGTAGCGGAGGCGTCGAATCTTGGAGGCGGGCACTGGGGCCCAGCTGCAAGAGAAGCCGTTCCAGCCACACGGTGCTGCTCACCGCAAGGGTGACCGTGATGGCCCGCTTGGTCTCCTTGACCGACTCGACCGGGAACGCCTCGGCGACCCAGGCGGCGTCGGGAGACAGCTGAAGGGTGACGCGCAGATCATCGTCGTCGGGAGCGAAGACTGCAGTTGTGCCTTGGGCGTCGCTTTCGAAGGCCTCGCCGGTCTCCTCAAGCGCCAGAACTCGATCCAGCCGGAACGTACGGTCCGCTTCGGCGAGACGGCAGTACCCGCGCAGGTACCACTCGCCGTTCTGGCTGAACACATTGTGGGGCTCGACGACACGGCGGGTGCCGGTACTGCGATGCAGGCTGTGGTACTCGATCTCGATGCAGCGGTGCTCACGAGCTGCGGTCATGGCCTGTTCGACCGTGACTGCCGAGGCGCCACCGAGGCTGACTTCGATGTCGTCGCCGAGTTCGACATCGAAGCGGTCGGCAACCTTGTTCAAGGCCCGTTCGAGCGCGCTGTTCTGGCCGACCGAGGAGCCGAGCAAGCCGAGTCCAGCCGAGACAAGACTCAACGCTTCCTCTGGGGACAGTCGCAGCGGCGACGTGAAGTAGTCGGCGAGTTCGAACCGCACCCGTTCGTTCGCTTCGTCGAGGTAGACCTCGATCAGCATGTCCGGCGTGTGCGGATAGACGCCCACGAACTGCACAACCTCGGTGAGGTCGCGCCGGAGCCGGTCGATGGGATAGTCGAAACGTTCGACGATCTCGTCGAGCGACACCTCTCCCCTGCCGCTGACCCAGGGAATCACGGCCAGCAGTCGACGCAGGCGGTCGGTCGCAGTCAGGCGGCTCATGCGACCTGCCCTTGGAGCCAGCTGATGATGTCGGCTCGCAGCTCGGGAGGCGACAGCACCTCGGCCGCGTCGAGCATGCCGAGCACCAAATTGCGGAAGCCGACGATGTTGACGACGTCGAGTTCGATCTCGATCGAGCCATCATCGGCGGTTGCGACGACCGCGTCGGCACCGAGCTGATGGCGAGCCCAATCCGCGTGCGAGGCGTCGATCGCTACCCGAGCGCGAATGGTTTCGTCTTCATCGGAGCCGAACTCCCACGGTTGGCGTTCGGCCGAGATCGGCGGCCGAGCTGCGGTGGCCGGGCGATCCGTATCGAGCGTGATCGAGCCATCGATGCGGTCGAGGCGGAAGCTGCGAGCGTCATTGCGGGCGACGTCGTGACCGCTGAGATACCAATGGCCGCGCCGGAACGCAAGCCGCCATGGTTCGACGACGCGGTCTTCGCCTCGGTAGCCGAACTGGACCGACAGCGACCGCTGAATGGCCTGGTGCAGCTGGGTGACGGCCGGGCCCATTGCGATCGCGCCGATCTCAGCGGGCGCAGTGTCATCAAACGCAGCGCCGCCGAGCTTCCAGATCGCGTCGTCTGCGTCAGCGCCTTCGAGCCGGATCAGGCGCAGTGCCATCGCCAGCGCAACCGTCTCGTCAGCATCGAGACCAAGGTCATGCAGGTAATAGTCCGTCTCACGGATCACGTACCCGTCAACCGGTCCGTCCACGGTCTCACGAGACTCGATTGCGATGGGGATGCCGAGACGACGTAGGTCGTCTTTGTCCCGCTCGAAGGCACGACGGAACGCGACCTTGTCCTCGGGATAGCCCTCGACGCGGCGATGCAGCTCGGTGGCCGTCAGCGCGACCTCGGTGTGCAGCAAGGCTGCCAGCAGCGACATCTGCCGCTCGAGCTTGTCAATCGTGGCCATGGAAGTAGCGGGACCTACAGGCTTTCGATGAGCTTCTCGACCCGCTCGTCGTAGGCCTTGAAGGGGTCCTTGCACAGCACGGTGCGCTGGGCCTGATCGTTGAGCTTCAGGTGCACCCAGTCGACGGTGTAGTCACGGCGGCGTTCCTTGGCTCGCTTGATGAACTCGCCTCGGAGACGTGCCCGCGTTGTCTGGGGCGGGGTCTCGACGGCGGCAGCGATCTCGGCGTCGGTCACGATGCGCTGCACCAAACCAGCCTTTTGCATGCGGTAGAACAGCCCGCGATCACGATTGATGTCGTGGTACTGCAGATCGACCAAGGCGACCTTGGCATCGGAAAGCGTCAGGTCATGACGCTCGCGGTACTTCTCGATCAGGTGGTACTTGATGACCCAGTCGACCTCGGTGTCGAGGGTGAGCGGGTCGTCTTCGATGCGCGTGAGCACGTGCTCCCACATCTTGAGCGCTTTGGCCTCGACGTCGTTGAGCTCGTGGTGCTCGGCATAGCGGAGTGCTCGTTCGAGGTACTCGTGCTGGATCTGGAGGGCCGATGCCTCGCGGCCGTTGGCAAGACGCACGGGGCGCTTGCAGGTCATGTCATGGCTGATCTCGCGGATCGCCCGGATCGGGTTATCCAACGTCATGTCGCGTAGCACCACACCAGGATCCTCGAGCATGCGCAGCAGCAGTGACGCCGCGCCGAGCTTGAGGAACGTCGTGTACTCGCTCATGTTCGAGTCGCCGACGATCACATGGAGGCGTCGGTACTTCTCGGCGTCGGCGTGCGGTTCGTCGCGGGTATTGATGATCGGACGCGACCGCGTGGTGGCGCTCGAGACACCTTCCCAGATGTGCTCGGCTCGCTGGCTCACGCAGTACATGGCGCCACGGGCGGTCTGCAGGACCTTGCCAGCACCCGCGTAAATCTGGCGACTGACGAGGAACGGGATCAGCACCTCGGCGTAGTCACGCAGATCGTCCTTGCGCGACGTCATGTAGTTCTCGTGACAGCCGTAGCTGTTGCCGGCGCTGTCGGTGTTGTTCTTGAACAGGTAGATGTCGCCGGCGATGCCTTCTTCGCGCAGCCGCTCTTCGGCTGAGGTCAGCAGGCCTTCGAGGATGCGCTCCCCTGCCTTGTCGTGCGCGACCAGTTCATGGATGCTGTCGCACTCGGGTGTCGCGTACTCAGGGTGTGAGCCGACGTCGAGATAGAGACGTGCACCGTTGGCGAGGAAGACGTTCGAGCTGCGACCCCACGAGACCACGCGTCGGAACAAGTACCGGGCGACCTCGTCGGGGCTCAGGCGGCGGTGGCCGCGCTGGGTGCAGGTGACGCCATATTCGTTCTCAAGTCCAAAGATTCGCCGTTGCACCGGCGATCAGCCGACAAGTGCGTCGAGGGCGTCGCCTTCGATGCGGAGAAATGTGCGGCGACCGTTGGAGCGTCCGAGTGCGGCGACCTCGAGGTCGCCAGCGGGCAACTCACGGTCGGGGCCAGCGAGCGCGTCACGCGAGTGCTTGATGGCGCCAGCGAGGTCCTTGCGGGCCTCGAAGCCTTCGTCGACGCGGGCGGCGATCGCTTCGGCGTCGCCACCGAGCACGGCGTAACCAGTGCGGTCGTAGACGGTGCCGTCGTAGAGGATGTGGAACAGCTGGTCGTCTTCGGCTTCGTCGCCGATCTCGGCAACGAGGATCTCGACTTCCATCGGCTTCATCTCGTGGGTGAAGGTCTGGCCGAGCATCTGGGCGTACTGGTTGGCCAGGCTCAGTGCATCGACATCGAGGCGGCTGTAGTTGAAGCCCTTCATGTCGGCGTGGCGGATGCCGGCGATCCGAAGCTGATCGAACTCGTTGTACTTGCCGACGCCGGCGAAGCCGATGCGGTCATAGATTTCGCTCACCTTGTGGAGCGTGTTCGACGGGTTCTCGGCCACGATGACGATGCCGTCTTCGTAGGTGCAGGCGACGAGTGAACGGCCTCGGGCGATGCCTTTGCGGGCGTAGTCGGCCCGGTCTTTCATCACTTGTTCGGGTGCGACGTAGAACGGTGTGCTCATGTTCAGTCCTTAGTACTCGGTGCCGGGCCGGTTAGGACGGCAGGCCGCGGCCGACGAGTTCGTCGACGAGGGCTTGGCTGCGGTCGCGGAGTTCATCATCTTCGAGTTGTTCGTAGCCATCGGTCGTGACCGTGGCGACGACCGGGAACAGTCCACGGAGGAAGTCGGGCAGGCCAGTGGCGGAGTCTTCGTCAGCGGCGACGTAGAGCGCTTGGATCGCCAGGTTGATGGCATCGTCTCGGCTCTGATCAGCCCGGTATCCGAGCTTGAGGACCGTGGCGGCATGGATGCTGCCGGAACCGGTCACGCCGTACTCGAGTTCTTCGTAGGTGCCGCCGCTCACGTCGAACTGGAAGAGGCGTCCGACTTCTTGGCGGCGGTCGTAGCCAGCGAAGAGCGGCACGACGACCATGCCGGCGCGTGCGGCGGGCAGGTTCTGGCGAAGCAAGCCGCTGAGCTGACGGGCTTTACCGTCGAGGCTCAGCTCTTTGCCTTCGACCTTTTCGTAGTGTTCGAGCTGGAGCTGGAACAGGCGCACCATCTCGACGGCCGGGCCTGCGGCGCCGGCGATCGCGACAGCGGAGTGCCGGTCGCTCGGGAACACCTTTTGCATGGTGCGGTAGCTGATGAGGTTGCCGGAGGTTGCTCGGCGGTCACCGGCGATAATCACGCCGTCGGCGTAGCGCAGCGCTACGCAGGTGGTGCCGTGGGGCAGGTCGAGGACATCGCCATCACCGGTGGGTTGCGCCACAAGTCCAGCCTGTTCGGCCAGGCGAGCGAAGTCCGGTCCGGGATCCTCGGTCGTTGAGAAGATCGGGAGGTTCACGCGCAGGACTCTAGCAACGTCGGTCGCTCACGTTCGGTCTCGTTCGCTTCGATCAAGATCGAAACGAGCTTCTATTGGCCGCCCTTTTGGACGTAGGACTTGACGAACTCTTCGGCATTGGTCTCGAGGACCTCGTCGATTTCGTCAAGGATGTCGTCGAGGCCGTCGGCCAGCGACGAATCGCTCTTGGCCGGCTGGGGGGCTTCGGCGACTTCGTCAGCCGGTTGGGCTGGTCGTGTCTGTTCTTGATCGGACATTGGGGGCTCCTCGGTCAGCTCTCGAGCTTGGTGAGCAGATCGCTCACAGTTTCGCAGTCATCGAGCAACGTTGCCACATGGGCTGCGCTGCCTCGGGTCGGTTCCATCATGGGGACTCGGCGAAGCGGTGCCTCGCCCGTGTCAAAGACCATCGAGTCCCAGTTCGCGGCGACGATCGCATCGGGGAATCGACGCAGGCATTCGCCTCGGAAGAAGGCACGGGTGTCGCTGGGTGGCTCGGTCGCAGCCACGGCTGCTGCTTCGTCGTCAACAACCGTTTCGACGCCGAGGCGTTGGAACACGGATCGTTGTGGTCGCATGTCGTGGTACTGCAGGTCGAGGGCGCGCAGGCGGGCATCGCCCCAGTCCATGCCGTCGCGTGCCCGGTAGGCGTCTAGGAGTTTCTTCTTGGCGACCCAGTCCAGCCGGTCGGCGAGTTCTTCGGGGTTGCGTTCGAGGGTCTCGATGACCTCTTTCCACGCGTCGAGCACCGCATAGGCGTCGTCTCCACCAGCGCCCTCGGGTCCGTACTTGTCCAGGTAACGCTCGGCGGCCAGGGCGATTTCGGCCTGGATCTCGAGAGCGGTCGCCGAGGTGCCGTCGTAGAGGCGCAGCGGGCGGCTCAGCGACAGATCGTGACTAACGTTGCGCAGCGCTTGGACGGGCGCACGGAACGCCAACTTCGGTTCGAAGGCATCGTCTTCGACCATGGCGAGCACGAGCATCGTCGTGCCGACCTTGAGCCACGTCGAGTACTGGCTCATGTTCGCGTCGCCGACGATCACATGCAGGCGCCGGTACAGCTGCGCATCGGCGTGCGGTTCGTCGCGCGTATTGATGATCGGGCGCTTGAGCGTCGTCTCAAGTCCGACCTCTTCTTCGAAGAAGTCGGCGCGCTGGGTGATCTGGTACGGCACCTCGTCGGAGCCAACGCCGGGGATCTCACAACCGACCTTGCCGGCACCAGTGAAGATCTGGCGGGTCACGAAATGCACGGTCGCATGGGCGACGATGTCGGAGAACGGCGTGCTCCGGCTCATCAGGTAGTTCTCGTGGGTGCCGTACGAGTTGCCCTTGCCGTCGCTGTTGTTCTTGTACGCGATCAGCTCTTGGCCGTGGCCGAGCAGCTCAGTGGCTGCTTCCATCGACTCGATGACAACGAGTTCGCCAGCCCGGTCGTAGAGGACAGCGCTACGGGCGTCGAGTACCTCGGGCGTCGACATCTCGGGGTGCGCATGGTCGACGTAATAGCGAGCGCCGTTGGTGAGCACTGCGTTGACGAGATGCGTCTCGACCTCGGGCGGACGGGCACCAACAGGCGTGTAGCCACGGGCGTCGAGCGACGGACTCTCGTCTTCGAAGTCCCAGGAGACACGCTGCGTGGCGGGACGACGACCGGTCGCCTCGCACCGAGCGAGGTACGAGTTGATGAGCAACGACGACGCGGTGATCGGGTTCGGTTCGTCGACGCCGCGGTGAACGATGCCGTACTCGGTCTCAAGACCGACGACTTTGATACTGGCCATTGCCTACTGTCTAGCGTTCCCGAACCCCCGAAGAGGGCTCGCATGGTGCCGAAACTTTCTGCGAACTGCGGGCCAACGCCAAGGGCGCTGGTTCGACGGGTCGAGAAAGCGTTGGGCTACAGGTACTGGCCGGTCGTGACGCCCTCGATGGACTTACCGCCACCCGAGTTGTCATCGCGATCGATGAGGGTGCGGATGTACACGATGCGTTCGCCCTTACGACCACTAATCCGGGCCCAATCGTCGGGGTTCGTCGTGTTCGGAAGGTCCTCGTGTTCCTTGAACTCTTGGTACACGGCATCGACCAGGTCTTCGGGGCGCATGCCCTTGGCGCCGGTGTCGAGCAAGCGCTTGATCGCCAGCTTCTTGGCTCGGCGCACGATGTTCTCGATCATTGCGCCCGAGGAGAAGTCCTTGAAGTAGGTGATCTCCTTGTCGCCGTTCTGGTACGTGATCTCGAGGAACTGGTTGCGAGGATCCTCGAGGTACATCTCTTCGACGGTCTGCTCGATCATGGCCAGCACGGCCTTTTCGGGATCGCCGCCACCGAGCGAGTCGACGACGTCGTTCGCAATCGGCAGGTCCGACGTCATGTACTGGGCGAAGATCGAGTGCGCAGCCTCGGCGTCTGGGCGTTCGATCTTGATCTTCACGTCGAGACGACCCGGGCGAAGGATCGCCGGGTCGATCAGGTCTTCGCGGTTCGATGCGCCGATGACGATGACGTTCTTGAGCGTCTCGACGCCATCGATCTCGGCGAGCAGCTGGGGCACGATCGTGCTTTCCATGTCGCTTGAGATGCCAGTGCCGCGGGTGCGGAACAGCGATTCCATCTCGTCGAAGAAGACGATGACGGGCCAGCCCTCTTCGCTCTTCTCACGGGCACGTTGGAACACGAGACGGATCTGGCGCTCGGTTTCGCCGACGTACTTGTTCAGAAGCTCGGGGCCCTTGATGTTGAAGAAGTAGCTCTTGGCGTCGCCGTCTCCCCCGCGGGCCTCGCGCACCTTGGTGGCGAGCGAGTTGGCAACGGCCTTGGCGATCAGCGTCTTGCCACAACCGGGAGGGCCGTAGAGCAAGATGCCCTTTGGCGGCGGAAGCTCGTGCTCGATGAACAGGTCCGCGTGCAAGAACGGCAGCTCGACGGCGTCGGTGATGGCTTCGATCTGGGTGGCGAGGCCACCGATGTCGCTGTAGCTGACGTCGGGGACTTCTTCGAGGGCGAGATGCTCAACCTCGGGGCGTGGGAGCTTCTCGAGGGCAACTTCGTAGGCATTGTCGACTCGGACAGCGTCGCCTTGGCGAAGCAGCACACCTTGGAGTGCCTCGCCGAGCATGACGACACGTTCTTCGTCGGCGCGACCGCTGACGACGCAGCGGTGCTCGTCGATGAGTTCGACGATCGTCACGATCGAGCCGCCCGAGATAGAGGGGCGAGCCATGACAACGTTCATGGCTTCGTTGAGGACGACCTCGGTGCCACGGTCAAGCGTTTCGTCGAGATCCGGATGGGCCTCGACCCGCATCTTGCGGCCGCTCGTATAGACGTCGATCGTGCCGTCATCGTTGGTGCCGAGCACCGTGCCGTAGCCCGATGGCGGGCTGGTCAGCTTCTCGACTTCTTCACGCAGACCGGCGATGCGTTCACGGGCTTCGCGCAGCGTCGAGGCCAGGCGCTCGTTCTGCGACATGGCCCGGGCGAGCTGGCCTTTGACTTCGAGAAGTCGTTCTTCGAGCGTGCGGACACGCTTGGGAGCGTCTTGGAGACGGCGCCGCAGAATGCGGAGCTCGTCTTGAAGGACGACGACGTTCGATGCGTCGTCTGCAAAGTCGTCTGGCGCCGGCACTGGCGTTGAGGATTCGGCCGCCGGGGTTTCCCCCTCGAGTTCCTGCTGCTCGTCGATGACCAACTCTCCTTGGATCCAGCCTCGTGGGCTCCGTGAAACGACACTACACGTGCCGTTGCCGACTTCAGGATTCAACCGAGAGCGGAATCTTTGATTCCCCCGTCTGAGGCGGGAGACCCCGAATGCCCCAAGCGAGTTAGGCAGCCGAGCTAGTCGGCGGCGGGGGCGAGTTTGCGGGCCGTGGTCAGGAAGCCGGTGTGGGCAACCATGCGATGGTCGGGGCGAACCGCGTTCTGGTCCGGTTCGACGTGCCAACCACGGTGCAGGACTTCCATCGTTTCGGCCATGCCGAAGCCGTGCTCGTTGAGCGCAGCCTTGAACTTGGTCGCCTGGATGATGCTGGGCGTGTACGCCAGGATCAGGCCGCCGGTGACGAGGGTGTCGGTCGTGTGTGGCACGACTTCCCACGGCTCAGGAAGATCGAGCACGATGCGATCGAAGTCTTTGTGCTCAAACGGCTCGTAGCTGCTGCGCACGTGTACGTCGTATCGCTCGAGGACTTCTTCGCCCAGGAACTCGCTCACGTTCGCCGCTGCTTGCTCGGCGAAGTCCTCGCGGACCTCGTAGCCGGTGATGTGGGCACCGGCGCGAAGCAACGTCATCGACAATGCGCCGGATCCGAGCCCGGACTCGAGGACTCGAGCACCAGGGAAGATGTCGGCCTGGATCAGGATCGGGCCGAGGTCCTTTGGATAGATGACCTGCGCGCCGCGCTTCATCTTGAGCACGAAGTCGGACAGCGTCGGACGCACGACGAGATACGCGGCGCCTTTGCCGCTGCGGAACTCTTGGCCTTCTTCTTGGCCGATGACGTCATTGTGCGGAAGCGCACCGGCGTGCGAGTGGAACTCGCCGTCGTCTTTGAGGGTCGTCAGGTAGCGCCGCTTCTTGCGGTCTACGAGCATGATGAGCTCGCCGGCTTTGAGTGGTCGGGTCATGATCTGGCCGGCGCTCGGGTCAGCTTGACCGGTTGACCACCGGCCCGCTCCACAAGTCGGCAAAAGGCGCAGACGTCGTTGGGCGTTGGACCGCCGCACGTCGCGCACGCTCCGAGCTCAGCCCTCGCTTCTTCGCCGGCATCGGCAAAGAACGGGGCACCTTGGCTCAGGAACTTGTGAAAGAACGCCTGCTTCGTTCCGGGCGAGTTCTGCTCAACCAGGTTCAGAGCGTCCTTGTATCGAAGGTGGCTATTGCCAGCACTCATCGGGCACTCGTCGAGCATGTAGTCGATGCCGGAAACGACGCAGTACGCCGCCATCTCGCGCTCATCGAGACGCACGAGCGGCTTCACCTTGCGGGGCATGCCGTCACGCTCGGGCAGCACCGGATGCTGCCGGGCCAAGTAGTCCGTCTGCCAATGCAGCACGTTGCCGAACAGCACGGCGGCTTCGTCGTCGAGGTTGTGGCCGGTGACGAGCACGTCGTAGCCGTGCTCGAGGGCGACACGATCGAAGATGTGGCGCTTGGACATACCGCACGCTGAACAGGGCACCCGCTTGGCTGCCTTGGAGCCGTTGGGTACGTCGTAGCCGTACTCCTCGACCAGGTCGACGACGTGCAGCTTGAGGCCGCGCTTCTCGGCGAAGTCCACGGCGTACTGGCCCGAGATGTCGCTGTAGTCGGCAATGCCGAGCCCGATGTACAAGCCATCGGCTTGGAAGCCGAGTTCGACGAGGATCGCCCAGACGGCGAGCGAGTCCTTGCCGCCGCTGACGGCGACGAGGATCTTGTCCTCTTTGGCGAACATGTCGTATTCGCCGATGGCCTTTTCAACCTGGGTGTTGCAGAAGCGCAGGAAATGCTCGCCGCAGAAGTTCGCGTTGTGGCGCTTCAGGTCAATGACTGCTGGCCCACGACAGACGCGGCACTTCATGTTGCGCCACCCGAGATCACGTTGCGGATCTCGACCACGGCGTCGGCGGCGAGCTTGGAGTCGTAGGGCACCAAGGTGCCGTCGCAGATGACGAGGACCGAGCCTCGGTCAACCTTGAGGCGGTTGAGGAGTTTCGCGACGCTCATTGCTTCGTCGAATTCGACGGTGCGCGTGGGGTTGCGGAGTTCAACGATCATGGGCAGTACCGGAGTTGGGTAGGCGGAGTCGCTTAGCGACGACGACGGCGACGGCGGGCCTCTGCGTGCGCGACGACCAGGCGCTCGCCTGGCTTGAGCTCTTCGATGTACACCGGTTCGGGATCACCGAAACCGAAGAGCGACTTGATGCGGCCACCGAGGAACACGATGCCACCGAGGGCCAGCCACTTACGATCGCCGCCGAAGAGGCCAGCGGTGATGCCCTTGCGCTTGATCAGGCGGATCGGGCGCAGGATTCGAAACAGTGACCCGAACATGTCAGAGGCGGCGGACTTCGACGACGGTCTTGCCAGCCTTGCCGCGACGAGAGCCGAGCACGAACGCAAGAATCAGCAGCACGACGCCAGCGACGACGCCGACCTTGGTCATGGTGTTGCGGGCCGCGCCGGTTGCGGTTTCGAGTTCGCCCTTGAGCTGGGTGAACTTCTGCTCGAGTTGTTCCTTGGTGATGTCGCTCATGCGTTTTCCTCGTCGAGCCAATCCGGTCGCTTTGTCATCGCCCAGAAGCAGCCACCCGCTCCAACGATCAACAACACGAAGACGATCAGGTACGGCAGGAAGCTCCAGTTGTTGTCGGTCCAGTCCATCGTCTGGAACAGACGGAGGACACCGAGACCGAGCAGGAACCCGCCCATCGCCAGCATGAGTGCGCCGGCCAAGCCGAACTTGACCCAGTCACCGAGCCGCTTGAGTGGTTCGACCGTCTGCTGTTTGGCGTAGTCGGTGACTAGCGCCTTCAGTTCGTCGACCGTGTCCTTGGGAGAAGTATCTGCCATGTGAAGCTCCTGAGCCGGAGAGCCTAGCTGCGACCTGCCGTCCCCGTGCTGCCCGAAACTACATCTGCTACGAATCGAGTTGCTCCATGAGTTCGAGGTCTTCGCGCATGGCCCGCAGCGTCTGGTCCAGGATGGCGAGTCGGTCGCCGACCGTGTCGGCTTCGAGTACGCGCTGGCGGTCGATGACGGCGATCGGCGCGAGCCCGGCGAGGCGCCACGTCGCCTCGCCGATGTCATCGGGCCAGGACAACTCTGGGATGGCTTCGATGCGGTCAAGGCGCCGAGCGGTGTGGAGCAGTGCGTCGAGCGAAGCGATCGCCGCCGTGAACGCAGCCGAGTCGTCGTTCTGCGATGGCTCGTCGGGGCGATCGATGACCATGGCCCGTGGATACGGGTCATCGGGCAGCCATTCGACGACCTCGATCCGGGAACGGCCGGTTGAAACGACTGCGGCTCGACCGTCGTCGAATCGGTTGTATTCGTCGATGTGGGCCAGCGTGCCGATGTCGGTCCGGGCCTCGCCGCCGCCGACTTCCCAGCCTCGGCTGATCAGTACGACGCCAAAGGTTCGGTCGTCTTCGAGCGACTCGTTGAGCAGCTGCTGGTACCGAGGCTCGAAGATGTGCAGCGGAAGCGGCGCGTCGGGAACGAGCACCGAACCCAGCGGAAACATGCGGCATTCTCGGGGTTCACTCACAGCGGCTCCACGTGTCGATGGATCAGTCGTCGATCGAGTAGTCCGCCCAGGCGAGGCGGAGTCCGTCAACACTCTGCACGAGTCCCCGGTGGAACGCCCGGTCAGGCGGCAACGTTCCTGGCGATCGGTTGACGATCGATGCGATCACAACCTGCGGGCCGCCGTCGACCGTGCGGGCTACGAAGCTGGCGACCTCGCCACGCTCACCGCCGATGAACCGCAGGTCGGCCTCGACGTCGATGTCTGCGAAGGCGCCGTCGTAGACGCCGGGGAGGTCGTAGCGCGGAGCAACGGCCAGCGACGGGTGATCGTCGGGGATGCGTGCGGCGGTCTCGGCCAGAACCGTGCAGCTCGATGCGCTCACGGGGTCAAGACTTGCGCCATCGCGTGGGGCGACCGGCAACTCAATGCCGAGGCCTCGAAGGGTGGATTGCACCGCTTCGGCACCCGCTCGCGTCGAGCCGCTCTGACGGAACGAAACGCCGATTTCTTTCATGAGCATCTCGGCGGCTGACGCGTCGTTGACGGCGAGCATCTGGAAGACGATCTCGGACAGTGGCGCCGATTGGATCGATACGATCGGAACGAGGTCGGGCAGTTCTTCGTCGTCGAGTTCGCCCCGGGCGAGGCCTTGGATGCTGACCCCTCGATCCTCAAGCAGGTCGTCGAAACGGGCGGCGGCCAACGCGGCGGGGTCTTCTGACGGGATTGCTACTCCCCCGTTTGCAGCAGCGCGTTCTGCGAGACCGTCATCGAGCTGCAGCGCGCTCAAGGGTCCGACAATGCCATCTTCGAACACGGCTGCGGGCCAACCCGGCAAGCCGCGTTCTTGGTCATAACGCTGCTCGATACCGACGACGCTGGTCCTGATCTCGGTGACGCCAGCATCGACGACAGCATCGGCGAGGTCTTCGATCGAGGTGCGTGTCGCCAGCACTGGTCGAAACCCTTGGGCGAACGGAAACGACATCAGCACTGGATCGCCGCTGCCCACGAGGTAGAGGTTCCCGCCGATGACGCCGTCTTCGCCGGGCGGGTCCGCCGCCATCACCCGAGTTTCGAACCGATAGTCGGGACCGAGCACCTCGAGCGCCGTGTGGGCAGTGACGAAGAGTTGGGCATAGCCCGGCACGAGCGGAGCATCGCCTCGGAGGTCGGCGACCGGCACGCCATCGACGAACACCGAGTAGCAGGACAGCGGCGTGGAGGGTTCGGGGAGCGCCTGGACAGCAAGTTCGAGCCGTTGGATGCGCAGCGAGCTGGTGGCGATCGCCGGCAAGCGACGCACCGAGGCAATCGGGCTGTCCAATGCCTCGACCGGCGCAGCCTGGGCAGGCTCGACGGCCAGGTCGCCGAGCTGATTCGCGAGTAGCCACGCGCCCGCAGCGATGGCGAGCAGTGCGAGCGGCAACATCATTCGCCGCAGGACGAGCATCACCGAAGTGCTCCAAGGAAGCGACCGCGTGCGTACAGCGCCGACAAGGCCGCCACGGCATCACGTGGAGACGCGTAACAAGGGTGGCCGTTCTCACGCAGTGTTGCTGGGCCAGGATTGGCCGGGTCAGCGATTGCCAACTCGGTCGCAGCGAGAATCGGCGTGCCCGTGGCTGCAGACACGTCGACGACCGTCTGTGCGTACAGCCGGTCTTGGCGTTCGTGAAACGCGCAGATGCGCTCGATATCGGGCTCGTCGGCGAAGCGGCCGGCGCGGAACAGCGACGCGGTGTTGCTCTGGATCCCGAGCCCGAGCAACAGCACCGCATCGACCTCGTCGTGTTCCGCCAAGACACTGAGCGCGGCCGGGATGGTGTCACGGGTCTCACCGCCAGCAACATCGACCGGGTTCGAGGCACTCCAGCGTGGCGGCATGATCTCGTCAAGCTGGGCATGCAGGTCATCGGGCAACGTCATCAGGTCGACGAGTGACGGTTCGAGCGCATCTGCGGTCAGGACTCCCCAACCGCCGGCGTTGGTGAGCACGGCGACGTTCGGGCCACGCATGTGACCGTGCACGCCAAGTGCCGCGGCGGCGCCGAATGCGGCACCGACGTCAGGGGCGCGCCAGGCGCCGGCTTGGCGCAGCAGGCCGTCGAAGATGCGGTCGTCGGTGGCGAGCGAGCCGGTGTGGCTGGCTGCGGCCTTGGCGCCTTCGCTGCTGGAGCCGCCCTTGACGACGACGACCGGCTTGGACCGCGAGGTCTCGGCGAGGACGTCGTAGAAGCGGCGGGCGTCGCCGACGCCTTCGACGTACGCGATGATCGACTGGGTCTCGTCGTCAGCTCCGTACCAAGCCATGTAGTCGTCGACGCCGAGGCAGAGCGAGTTGCCCGCGCTGACAGCCCGAGCAACACCAACGCCACCTGCGTCGGCATGGTTCATCGCACCAGACGCAAGGTTGCCGGATTGGCTGACGATGGAGATGCCTCCTCGTCGCGGCCATGGCGCGACGAACTGAGCGCACAACGACGCTGGGGTCGACACGAGTCCCTGACCATTGGGTCCGGCGATTGCGAGGTTCAGCTCGGCGGCGATCTTGACGATCTCGGCCCCGATCGCGGCGCCATCTGCGTCGTCTCCTTCGCCAAACCCGGCCGAGGCGATGAACGCAGCTCGGATGCCAACGGCGGCTGCATCGCGAAGCACTTCGGGAACGGCCGGAGCTGGGACGCAGACGTAGACAAGGTCGGCTTGCCCGTCGGGGACGGTGCGAACCGACGGCAGGCAGTCGATGCCGAGGATCTCGACAGGCGTATCGGGGGTGACGCCGCGGTTCGTGGCGAAGACGTTGCCTTGGTAGCCGCAGGTCAAGATGTTGTGCAGCGTCGCGAAGCCGAACTTGCCCGGGTGGGTCGAGGCACCCGCCACGACGACACCGGCGGGCTCAAACAGGGGCTGCAGATCAACGGTCATGCCAGCTCCACCAGTGCGTCAACGGCGATTGGCGCACCATCTCGGATCAGAACGGGGTTGACGTCGATGGCGACGATGTCGTCTCGGGCGACCATGGCCGACGCCACCGACTCGATCACGGCGACGAGGCCACCGCGATCAACTGCGGGCTCACCACGGAACTCGCCGAGCAGGGCTTCGGTTCGGAGGTCATCAAGCATCGCGTCGAAGTCACTCGACGTCGCGGGCAGCATGCGGAAGGCGACGTCTTCGAGCGCCTCGGCGAAGATGCCACCAATACCGACCATCACGACGGGTCCGAACTCGGGCGAGCGTTGCGCTCCGACGATGAACTCTCGACTCGATGCGACCATCGGCGCAACGAGCACCGTGACGTCACCGTCATCAGGGCGTGCGGCCCCGAACAGCTCAGTCGCGGCGCGGAAGGCCTGGTCCGCGTTCCCGATGGAGAGACGCACAAGATTGCGTTCGGTCTTGTGGGCGATGTGGTCGCCCGAGAGCTTCATCACGCAGGGATAGCCAAGCGCATTGGCAGCCTGCATCGCCTCGTCGGCCGTCGGGACCGACCGCTCGGGCAACACGGGAAGCCCGTGATCGACCAGCAGGGTCTTGGAGTCAAGTTCGGACAGTGTCGCCATGGCGCTCGCCAAACTAGCCCGCTGCTCGGTGCCGCCCCCGCACGGGCCAAACCCCGGCCAGACCGACCAAACCGCCGGGCGGGAAGACACAGGGCGATACCGTCGAGGCCATGCAGATTCTCGCCGCACTCTTCATCGACGAAATCGACGTCCGCCAGGTCGAAGGGCCTGCCAGCCGCATCGACCTCAAGGGCATCCAGTTCTCCGCCGCCGCGCCGACGCCTCTCCCCCTCACGTGGGCGCCGCACCTGGTCGTCATCATTCATGCCCCTGCGGACAGCAGTGGCAATGACGTGCTCGAAGTGATCTATCGGCGCGACGGTGAGCAGATCGCTCGCAATGTCCAGGTGCTTCAGATCGAGCCGGGCAAGTTCAGCTATCAGCTGGTTCGTGGCGAGATCGACTTCGAGGACTACGGGAGCGTCGTCGCCGAGTGCAAGATCGGGCCCGATGGTCCGATCACGTCGGTGCCCTACACCCTCATGCCACCTCCTGCCGAGGACTGAAGCTCGTCGCATGACTGGCTAAACTTGCGCAGATTTCGTGCTGTCAAGAATGGTGTCCGTCGTGCAGGCGACGCCGCTCTAGAGTGAGGCCGACCGCACTCGAACGGAGCCCCATGGCCGCCCCGACCACTTCCACCGACGCCTCGCTCGACGCACGTGCGATCGCCACCATTCGTGGCATCGCAATGGATGCGCCGCATGCTGCCAAGTCCGGCCACCAGGGCACGGCAATGGCACTCGCTCCGCTGGCACACGTGCTCTATACGAGGGTCATGGACTACGACCCGTCGGCGCCGGATTGGCACGACCGGGACCGCTTCGTCCTGTCGCCGGGGCACGCGTCGATCCTGCAGTACGCATTGCTGCACCTCGCTGGATTCGGTCTCACGCTCGACGATCTCCGCGACTTCCGCCAGTGGAAGAGCGCAACCCCCGGCCACCCCGAAGTCGGCCACACCGCAGGTGTCGAGATCACGACCGGGCCGCTCGGCCAGGGCTTTGCGACCAGCGTCGGCATGGCGATGGCCGAAGCCCGACTGCGCACGCACCTCGGGACCGACGTCGTCGACCACTACACCTGGACGATCTGCAGCGACGGCGACCTCGCCGAAGGCATCAGCCACGAGGCCGCCTCGCTCGCCGGCCACCTCGGTCTTGGCCGGCTGATCTGCATCTACGACGACAACAAGATCTCGATCGACGGTCCGACCGATATCTGGCTCACCGATGACCCGGTTGGCCGGTTCGAGTCCTACGGCTGGCATGTCGTCGATCTCGGCGAAGTCGGCGAGGACCTCGACGCACTCGAAGCGGCGCTTGTCGCCGCCAAGGACGTCACCGACAAGCCGTCGATGCTCGTGCTCCGCACTCACATCGGCCACCCGTCGCCCACGCTCACCGATGATCACGCCGCCCACGGCTACGCGTTCAAAGACGAAGAGATCGCCGAAGCCAAGCGGGTCATGGGCCTCGATCCGGACACAACGTTCCAGGTCGACGACGACGTGCTCGCTTGGTACCGAGAAGTCGCCTCACGTGGCGCCGCCAACCGCGAAGCCTGGCAAGCGGCCAACCCGACCCCTCCAGCGATGCTCACCGGCGACGCGACCGGTGACTGGCAGAGCGCTCTGCCCACCTGGGATGCCGGCGACAACATCGCAACCCGCAAGGCGTCGAACGCATGCCTCGACGCCGTTGCCCCACACTTCCCGTCGCTCATCGCAGGCGGCGCGGACCTGACCGGCAACACCGGCGTCAAGCTTGCCGATGGCGAGCCGATGGCCACAGGGTCGTTCGGCGGCAACCAGGTGTTCTACGGCGTGCGTGAGCACGGCATGGCCGCAGTGATGAACGGCATGGCGCTGCACGGCGGCGCGATTCCGGTCGGCGGCACGTTCCTGGTGTTCAGCGACTACTGCCGTCCCTCAATTCGTCTCGCTGCGCTTTCGGGCCTGAACGTCATCTACTCGTTCACGCACGACTCGGTTGGGGTCGGCGAGGACGGACCGACCCACCAACCCGTCGAGCATGTCGCTGCACTGCGTGCGATTCCCGACCTCGATGTCTTCCGACCGGCTGACGGCACGGAGACCGCCGGGGCGTGGGCAGCTGCGCTCAACAACGACGGTCCGACTGCTTTGGTCCTCTCCCGTCAGAACCTGCCGGTGCTGGACACGACCGACGCTGCCCAGGTCGCCAACGGCGGCTACGTGCTGGTCGACGCCGACGACGCGGCAATCACGCTGCTCGGTGCTGGCTCCGAAGTCCAGCTGTGTGTCGAAGCAGCCCGTCGCCTGAGCGAACAGGGCCACGCCGCCCGCGTCGTGTCCATGCCCTCGTTCGAGCGCTTCGCAAAGACCGACGCGGCAGCCCAAGCGGCCGTCCTCGGTTCGGCGCCACGCATCGCGATCGAAGCCGGCGTGAGCCAAGGCTGGTACCGCTACGCCGACGACGTCGTCGCCATCGATCGCTTCGGTGCCTCGGCACCGGGCTCGACCGTGATGCACGAACTCGGCATGAACGTCAACAACCTCGTCGATCGGGCCGTCGCCCTGCTCGGCACGAAGGGATAGCCATGACTCGCCTCCACGATCTGTTTGATGACCAGGGCCAAAGCCCGTGGCTCGACAACCTGCGCCGCGACTGGATCACGTCCGGCGGGCTGGACCGATGGGTCGAACGCGGTGTGCGCGGTCTGACGTCGAACCCATCGATCTTCCAAAAGGCGATCGGGGGCAGCGACGACTACAACGAGGAGCTCGCCGAGCTCGTCGCCCAAGGCCTCGATACCGAAGCCTGCTACTGGGGTCTCGTCAAGACCGACATCCGAGGCGCACTGGCTGCACTCATGCCGGTGCACACCGCCAGCAACGGCGAAGACGGGTACGTCTCGGTCGAGGTCGCACCGTCACTTGCACACGATGGACCCGGCACTTTGGCTGCAGCTCGCGAACTCGACGGCGACATCGCCGCGCCGAACCTCTACATCAAGATCCCTGGCACCGCCGAGGGCCTCGACGCGATCCGCCAGGCAACCGCCGACGGCATCTCGGTCAACGTGACCCTGCTGTTCTCGCTCGAGCGGTACGGCCAAGTGATCGACGCGTACCTCGACGGCCTCGAAGCAGCCGAGGGCGATCTCTCGTCGATCTCAAGCGTCGCTTCGTTCTTCATCTCGCGGGTCGATGCCGCCGTGGATCCTCAGCTCGACGAGATCGGCACGCCCGACGCGCTCGCGCTGCGTGGCAAGACCGCCGTCGCGAACGGCCAGCTCGCCTACGCGCTGGCCATGGAGCGATTCAGCGGCCCACGTTGGGACGCACTTGTCGCCCGAGGCGCTCGGATCCAACGACCGCTGTGGGCGTCGACGTCGACCAAGGACCCGAGCTTTCCCGACACCAAGTATGTCGACGAGCTCATCGGCCCCGACTCGGTCAACACCCTGCCCGACGGCACGCTCGCTGCGTTCGAAGACCACGGCACCGTCGCTCGCACGGTTGACGTCGACGTTGCCGCCGCCCAGGCGGTCCTCGACGGGCTCGTCGCGGTCGGTGTCGACCTTGGTGCCGTCGCGGCGAAGCTCGAGGCCGACGGTGTCGCCTCGTTCTCCGCATCGTTCGATGATCTGCTCGCAACCTTGCAGGGCCGCATCGACGCAATGCCCGCAAGTAGCTGACATCTAGC
>CAZEMU010000010.1:0-4445 GCA_964513315.1 uncultured Acidimicrobiaceae bacterium
CGAGGCGGCCTTCTTCGAGGACGACCCCGAAGGTCCGCTTGCCTTCACCGGCAGCAATAGCCGCACCTTGGTGTCGTGGGCGGCGATGCTGATCGTGTTCGGCGCGGTGCTCGTCGGCGTCAGCCGAGAACCCGACGAGGGCTGAGCCAGCGCAGCTTCCCAACCGCCGGATTCCGGTCGCTGCTTTCTTGCCCGAAGGGCGCGGCTGACATCATCGACGCATGGAACTCGGTATCTGCGTCGCGTCCAAGATCGACGACCTCGACTATGTCGTCGAGGCGGAACGGCTTGGTTTCGCCAGCGCATGGTTCGCCGACAGCCAAATGATCTGGAGCGATGTCTACGCCACGATGGCGCTTGCTGCTGACCGGACCTCGACGATTCGGATCGGCACCGGCGTCTCCGTTGCGGCGACCCGGCCCGCCCCGGTCACTGCGGCATCGATGGCGACCATCAACCGCATCGCCCCGGGCAGAACCTTTTGCGGGATCGGCACCGGCAATACAGCCATGCGGATCATGGGCCACAAGCCGATGACGATCGCCGAGTTCGATCAGTACTTGAGCGAGTTGCGCCCGTTGCTGCGGGGAGACGAGGCGATGGTCGAATGGCGCGGCCGGACGTCGCCAGTGCGCCACATCATGGCCGACGAGGGATTCGTCAACTTCGACGATCCGATCCCGATGTACGTGTCCGGGTTTGGGCCGAAGTCGCTTGCGCTCGCAGGCAAACACGGCGATGGGCTCGTGCTGTCGGTCCCTCCCGACCCAGCACTTGCCGAGCGGGTGTGGGGCTCGGTCGAGCGAGGCGCAGCCGAAGCCGATCGCACGGTCGAGCGGGCCGCCTTCCCGGCCACGACGCTGAACACCATCGTCGTGCTCGAACCGGGGGAGTCGGTTAGCTCGGCCCGAGTGCGGGACCTTTGCGGAGCGTTCGCAATCGCCAGTCTTCACTACAGCTACGACCAGTGGCGCAACTTCGGACGGGTGCCAGCCAACCCCGCGGTCGCCGAGGTCTGGGACGACTACACCGCGATGCTCGACAAGGTCCCCGAAGATCGACGACACCAACGGGTCCACGCAGGTCACAACTGCTGGGTGCTGCCCGAGGAAGAACGATTCGTGACTCCAGCGCTCATCGAGTCGTCCTGCCTCGTCGGCACCGAAGACCAGATCATCGAGCGGTTGCTCGGCCTCGAAGCCGCCGGCATCGACCAGATGATGTTGCTACCGCCGTTCGATCCGCGCTTCGAGATCATCCGCACGGTCGGGGAGCGGATCATCCCTGCCCTGAGTGAGGCTGCGGCGTGACGGTGACCGACGTGCTCCGATGCGAGACGGTCGTCGAGCTGCTGCAGTCATCGCGGTCGCGGATCCTCGACGGAGACGGAGGCGAGCGATCGTGCGCAGAGGTCCTCGAATCCGGCCGTCAGCTCGCTGCCGACCTGCGAGCCTCGGGCGTGCGGCCTGGCGATCGGGTCGCCATCCAAATGCCGAACAGCGCCCTCTATGTCGACCTGCTGGCGGCGGCAGCTATCGGTGGCTTCGTGATCATGTCGGTCAACCTCCGGTTCGCCAAGTCGCTGGCCTCGTCGATCATCGAACGGTCCGGCGCTCGCACGACGATTCGGAGCCACGACGACCTTCCGCCCCGCGTTGATGGTGCACCCAGCGAGCCGAGTCATGTCGCGACGCCCGACGACCGGTACGTGATCTTCACGACCTCGGGGACAACCAGCGCCCCCAAGCTGGTCGTACACAACCAGCGGTCAGTCACCGCCCACGCGGGCGACGTCGCCGCCGTATTCGGCTACGACGAAGACGCCGTTGTCCTCGTCCCGCTTCCGCTCTGCGGCGTCTTTGGCTTCACGGTCTTCTGGGGCGCGCTGGCGGGCCATGCGACCGTGATCTTGCCGCCCGCATTCGAAGCCGAAGCGACGGCGGCGATCATCGAACGGCACGGCGTGACGTCGTTGCATGGCAGCGACGACATGTTTCATCGCCTGCTCGCAACCGACGCCGACCTGTCGTCGATTACGACGTCGGGGTACGCCCGGTTCAATAGCGCCCTCGATGGCATCGTCGAGCGATGCGAAGCCCGCGGCGTACCGCTCTCCGGGCTCTACGGCATGAGCGAAGTCCAGGCCCTGTTCGCTTGGCGCGGTGGTCGAGGCCTGCCCCTCGATGAACGGTGGCGACCAGCCGGTCCGCTCGTCTCGCCCGACGCGGCGTGTCGAGTCGTTGACGACGAGCTGCAGGTCCAAGGCCCAAGCCTCTTCGAGGGTTACCTGGCTGACGGCGGCGACGAGATCGATCGGGAGCTCACCGACCGCCACTTCGATGGCCCATGGTTTCGGACCGGAGACATCGCCCGCAATGACGGCCCCAACAGCTTTGAGTACATCACGAGGATGGGCGACGTGATGCGTCTCGGCGGCTTCCTCGTGGCGCCGACCGAAGTCGAAGCCGTTGTCCTCGAACATCCTGATGTTGCCCAAGCGCAGGTCGTCGCCGTAGGCCTCGAACAAGGAGCCCGACCGGTCGCCTTTGTGATCTTGAACGATGGCGTCGATCAGGTCGATGAGGCATCGGTCATCGAGCACTGCCAATCGACGCTCGCACGATTCAAATGCCCGGTCCGCGTGTTGGCGATCGATGCGTTCCCAGTCACCGACGGCCCCAACGGCGTCAAGATCCAGCGGACCGAGCTACGCGCCCAGGCCCTCGCCGCGTTGAGCAGCTGATCGCTACTTGCGGAGGGGCACTCAGCCGGCTTCGGCGACGCGATGGGCGAACCGGGCAACGAGTACCGAGGCGATCGCCAAGCAAAGGGCGCCGATCCAGACCGGCTGATAGCTGTCGGTGGCATCGATCGCGAGTCCTGCGATTGGTGAGCCAACGGCGAGGCCGCCAAGGAAGCCGAACATGACTGCGCCGGAGGCGCGTCCGGCTTGGCTTCGATCAACGCCGACGATGATCGCTAACATCGCCACCGCATTCCAGGCGGCGTGACCCACGGCGTAAAGCAGCGCAATGATCCAGAGCAGCCACGTACCGACCTGGAGGGTGACGAGCAACAGTAGACAGACGACTGCGCCGATCGCGGCGAGGATCGCCAGCAGCGGCAGCGGCGCAATGCGGTGCTCGGCGAGGCGGCCAGCGATGACGCGAGCGACCATGCCAGCAAGACCAGAGACGGCGAGCACGAGGCCGGCGCTCGTGTTCGACAAGCCGCCTTCTTCTTCGGCAAACAGCGCGAGGAAGCGTCCGATCGCTCCGCCGCCCGTTCCCATGAGGAACGCGTACAACGCGATCAGCCACACGGCTCCCATGTCGTAGGGGCGGGCTGGAGCCGCAGTGACGGTCGCTCCCGACGTGGGGCTCATCTCGGCTTCTGCATCGCGAGGCAAGGCGAGTGGCAGCAGTCCAAACAGCGAGAACACGCCGGCGTAGAACCACATCGCGCCCCGCCAGCCAATCGACTCGGCGAGTACGGGCAGGCTCACACCGGCCAGGAAGATGCCGAGCTGCACACCGCTCTGCTTGATGCCGGTGACAACGCCGCGATTGCCTGCGGGGACTCGCTCGGCGATAAGCGCATTGGTGGACGGGTTGCCCCAGCCCTGGGGGATGCCGAGCACGATGGCCGACAGCACCAAGACCCAGACCGAGTTCGCCATCGCCATGATCATGAACCCGACGCCGGTCCACAGTTGGGCCACGACACACGATTGGCGAGGGCCGATTCTGTCGGTGATCCGGCCGGTCGCAGGGGCAGTCACTGCGCCGATCGCAGTGTTGAGCGATCCGATGAGTCCGAGTTCGAACCGACTCAACCCGAAGTCTTCGATCAGCACGCTGGCCAGCACGGAGACAACGAAGATCTGGAATGCCGTCGACACCATCGTCGACACCAGGACGCCGTTGCGCACGAGGGTTCGTGACGTGGCGACCGACAGAGATGGCACGCCGGAGTCTCCCACGGTCGGTCATCCCATCCCGACATCGGCGCAGCCCCATCGCTCACACGTTGCGGCTTCGTGCCGACTGCTGCAGAGTGCAGACGATGGAAGCCCGCATCTGGATCGAAGCCGAACACCTTGCCGAAGACGTCGACGACTTCTGCAACGTTGTCGTCTATCTCTCGACCGGGGAGCGCTACGCACTCAACGTGTGGACGTTCGACTTCTTCGAAGTGGCCCGTTCCCAGGGTGAGTTCCGAGCCTCACCGGCGGTCAAGCATCTCTACATGCGGCCGCCGGACTTGTTCGTCCAGGACCTGACCCGGCCGACCCTTGAGCGAGTCATCGTCGACGTATTAGAACGAGGTGCACTGCCGGCGTCGACCCGCATGCCGGACGAGGCGCCGGATGTCGACGACTCGTTGCGCTTCGGTCCGAACTAAGTCCTCCACCTACGCTTGGCGACCCACCTACGCTTGGCGAC
>CAZEMU010000010.1:4545-42786 GCA_964513315.1 uncultured Acidimicrobiaceae bacterium
CCACCTACGCTTGGCGACCCACCTACGCTTGGCGACATGGCCGAGCTGGTGACTTTCGATCCGGACCACGATCTCGACGAGATCCTGACCGTCATGCGTCGTGATGGCGCGGCCATCATCCGAGATGCCATGCCGACGCAACAGCACAACCGCGTTCGCGAAGAGCTCGGCCCGTGGATCGACTCGACGCCGCTTGGGCGAGACGACTTCACCGGACGCCAGACCGGGCGCACGGGTGCACTCGTCGCTCGAAGCGCAGCATGTCGAGACCTCGTGATGGACGATCGCATTCTCGGTTTGGCGAACGGATTCTTGGAGCCGTTCACCAACCGAATTCAGCTGCACCTGACCCAGGTCATCAACATCCACCCCGGCCAGGGCAAGCAACCGCTGCACCGTGATCGGCTGGCCTGGGGTGGCTACATCCCCGATGGACTCGAACCGCAGTTCAACACCATCTGGGCCCTCACCGATTTCACTGAAGAGAACGGCGCCACTCGTGTCGTCCCCGGCAGTAGCGGGTGGGAGGCAGAGCGCAGTGCCGAGGACCATGAGCGGGCACAAGCGGTGATGAGCGCGGGTTCGGTGCTGCTGTACACCGGCTCGGTGATCCATAGCGGAGGCGAGAATCGCTCGACCGCTGATCGGATCGGCATCAACATCACGTACTGCCTGGCCTGGTTGCGCACCGAAGAGAACCAGTTCCTGTCGTGTCCGCCCGAGATCGCCAAGGACCTTGATCCTGGGCTTCAAGAGCTCATGGGGTACACGATGGGCAACTACGCGCTCGGCTACTACTCCGACCCTGCGTCGATCGAGACCATGGGCGGAACCGACCTGCTTCCGCCCGAGTACGCGCTCGGTCGCCGACCCCGGTCCGTTGGCCGAGCCGGCTTCACCGGAGCCGAGGTCACCGAGTCCTTTGAGGAAGCTGCAACCTGACGCGACATTCCTGTGACGTCGTGCGTCTCACATAACGCCTCCGAACGCGGGGCGAGTCAAACCGCAAGGAGAGAGCGTGAGCAAGTTCGATTCCGTCATGGAACGCTGCGAGAAGCAGATGAAAGAGCAGAAGATCGCCATCGATCGTCCACTGCTTGAGGCCATCGGCAAGTCCCTCGGCCCATCGCTGTACAACCGTGACGCATCGCTCGTCGCTGCTGGTCAAAAGAGCGAACTTGAGACCATCAAGAAGAAGTACCTCATCGGCAAGCTCGGCTGCCCCGACGGTCCAGCTCTCGACAAGGCCATCGCCAACGCCGTCAAGAAGATCGGCAAGAGCCGTCGCAACAAGATGCGCCCCGTCTTCTACTACCTGCTCGTCAAGGAACTCGGCAAGGAATCCGTCTACTCCTGACCTCTCGCTCGGATGAGTGATCTCCATCTGGCATGCCACTCCCTGGCATGCCACTCCCTGGCATGCCACTTCCTGGCATGATCGTCAGATGGAGATCACCGCTGAGGTCCTCGTGGACCTCCACCACCGGATGGTGCGCATCCGGCGATTCGAAGAGGCCGCCGGCGCCCTGTTCGAGAATTCGGAAATGCCGGGATTCATCCACCTCTACGTAGGTGAAGAAGCCGTCGCCGCTGGCGTATGCGCAACCTTGCGCAACGACGACCAGGTGGGATCGACGCACCGTGGTCATGGCCACCTCGTTGCCAAAGGCGGCGACCTGTCGCGCATGATGGCCGAGCTCATGGGCAAGGCCACTGGCTACAACCACGGCAAGGGCGGGTCGATGCATATCTGCGATCTCGACCTCAACATGCTCGGGGCGAACGGCATCGTCGGTGGAGGGATCCCGATCGCCGTCGGCGCGGCGTTTGCGAACAAGTACCGCAAGAGCGACACCGTCGCGGTCGTGTTCTTCGGGGACGGCGCGACGAACATCGGTGCCTTCCACGAAGCCATCAATATGGCGTCGGCGCTGCAGTTGCCAGCTGTCTTCGTGTGCGAGAACAACGAGTACGGCGAGTTCACGCCCCGCCGCGACACCATGGGCGTTGACGACGTCGTCGACCGCGCTGCTGGCTACGGCATTCCCGGCGTCGTCGTCGATGGTATGGACGTCGTCGCAGTGTTCGAGGCCTCAGCCCAAGCCGTTGCCCGCGCCCGTGCCGGTCACGGTCCGTCGTTCATCGAGGCCAAGACCTATCGCTTCTACAACCATCACGGTGTCCAGACGCTGGGCGTCAAGTACCGCTCGGACGACGAGGTCGCTCGCTGGCGCGAACGCGACCCGATCGGCCTGCTCGAGGAGCGGCTGCTCGCCCTCGACGTCATGACCGACGAAGACCTCGAAGCGGTGCATCGTCAGGTGCAAGCCGATGTTGACGCGGCAGTCGCGTTCGGAAAAGAGAGTCCGTATCCCGAACCTTCGGCCCTGCTCGAAGACGTCTACACGGTCGGAGGTGTGCGATGACCGCCACCGAAACTTCGGTTCGTGAGCTGACCTACGGAGCGGCGTTTACCGAGACGCTGCGCCAGATCATGGCCGAGGATCACGACGTGTTCGTCGCCGGCGAAGACGTCGGAGCCGCCGGCGGTGTCTTCGGCAGCTTCACCGGCCTGCAGCGTGAGTTCGGCGAGATGCGGGTGGTCGACACGCCCATCTCGGAACAGGCGATCGTCGGACTCGGCACCGGCGCCGCAGTCTCGGGACTGCGTCCCGTCGTCGACCTGATGTTCATGGACTTCGTCCTCGTCGCCATGGATCAGATCGTGAACCAGGCCGCCAAGCTCAAGTACATGTTCGGCGGCAACACATCGCTGCCGATGACGATCACGACCAATGCCGGTGCCGGACTCTCAGCCGCAGCGCAACACAGCCAAAGCCTCGAAGCACTGCTCTGCCACATCCCCGGGCTCAAGGTCGTCATGCCGTCGAACGCACACGACGTCAAGGGCCTGCTCACAGCGTCGATCCGTGACGACAACCCGGTCGTGTTCGTGAAACACAAGCGGCTGCTCGGCCAGAAGAGCTACTGCCCCGAGGACCTCTTCGAAGTGCCGCTCGGCAGCGCCAGCATCACCCGGCCCGGCACCGATGTCACGCTCGTGACCTACGGACGCATGGTCAGTGAATCGCTCAAGGCCGCGTCGGTTCTCGCCGGCGAAGGCATCGACGTCGAGGTCATCGACCTACGCACGCTGCAGCCACTCGACACCGAGACGATCGTTGCGTCGGTCCAGCGCACCAACCACTGTGTTGTCGCGCACGAGGCCGTCCGGTTCGGTGGCCTCGGGGCCGAGATCGCGGCCCACATCCAAGAGCAGGCGTTCGACTATCTCGACGCCCCGGTCGGTCGAGTGGGCGCCCCGTTCTCGCCCGTGCCGTTCACCCCGGCACTTGAATCCGAGTATGTGCCGGACTCGGCGGGCATCGCCGACGACGTTCGAGCTGCGGTCCTGCGCCTGAGCTAGCCAACGGTTCGGCGAAGCATCGAGACGCGCACGGGGCGCAGGCCATGTGGCCTGCGCCCCGTCACGTTCGCTTGGATTGAATGCGATTGCGCTGGATTGGATTGGTTGAGCTCAGCTCAGCCAACAGAATTCAGCTGGCGGGCGTGATCTCCCAGATGTCGTCATGGCCGATGTTGGCCGAGGTATCGACGTTCTCGTGGTCCGCATCGAGGAAGCGGTTCAGATCAACTGCCCGCAGTGCATAGAGACCGTCGCCCTGAGGAATGATCTCCCACTCGACGCCGTAGCCGTTCGGGTTGGAATTCAGGTTGACGTTGTAGTGCTGTCGACGGCTGTCGGCATCGAGATACCGGCCGTAGACGCCGTTGAGCAGACGCCACGTGCCGTCGCCAACTGCCTCGAGGATCCACTCATCGTCGGCCGAAACCGTGCGAGAAAGGTCGACGTTGTAGCCGGTGCGGCGAGGGTCAGCATCGAGGTACCGATCACGGTCGACGTTGCGAAGCACGACCACGTTGCCATCGCTGATCACATCATCAGCAGACGGTGCTGGTGGGAGCAGGACTGAGTCGATGACGTGGATGATGCCGTTGCAGGCTTCGATGTTGGGGAGGACGACGGTGCTGTCGTTGATGAAGACGTTGCTTCCGTCGGTGGTTGCGGTGACGTCGGCTCCGAGGAGTGTGGTGGCGGTGCCTGCGGCGAGGAGTTCGGCGCCGGTTTCGCTGGTGCCGAGTACGTGGTAGGCGAGGACGTCGGTGAGTAGGCCTGCCGGGTCGGCGAGGGCTGCGTCGAGGACGGCGGGGTCGAGTGCGGCGAATGCTGCGTTGGTGGGTGCGAAGACGGTGAGGTCGGCGTCGTTGTTGGAGACGGCGGCCAGGAAGTCGATCGCTCCGGCGTTGGAGGCTGCGCTGAGTGCGGTCACAAGCGTCGAGAATTGTGGGTCGCTGGTGGCGATCTCAGCAATGTTCGAGCAGACCGGCGCTGGTGGTTCGGGTGCGGGTGGGAGCAGGACGCTGTCGATCACATGCACGATGCCGTTACACGCTTCGATGTTGCCGTCGAGTACCAGGCTCTCGTTGATGAACAGGTTGCCGCTGTCCGCGGTGACGGTGACATCTGCGCCGAGCAGCGTCGTCGCCGAACCAGCGTTGGCCAGGGTTGCGCTGTCTTGAGCCGAGCCGAGTACGTGGTAGGCGAGAACGTCGGTCAACAGGCCAGCTGGGTCGGCCAGAGCTGCATCGAGGACCGCAGGATCGAGCGCTGCGAAGGCGGCGTCGGTCGGTGCGAACACCGTCAGTGCTGCGTCCGGGTTGGACACTGCCGCGAGGAAGTCGATGTCGCCAGCGCCCGATGCGGCACCAAGTGCCGTCACGAGCGTCGTGAACGGTGCACCTGGGGCAGTTGCGATCTCGGCGATCGTCGAGCAGACCGGAGTCGGCGGCTCAGGTGCTGGTGGGAGCAGGACCGAGTCGATGACGTGCACGATGCCGTTACAGGCTTCGACGTTCGGCAGTGCGACGCCGCTGTCGTTGATCAGCACTCGGCTGTAGAGCGGATCGAGGGTGACCTCGACGTCGGCGCCGCCAAGCGTGGTGACCGTGCCGAGAGCGAGAAGTTCATCGCCGGTGAGCGATGCAGGAACCACGTGGTAGGCGAGGACGTCGGTCAGCAGGCCTGCAGGGTCGGCAAGAGCCGCGTCGAGGACGGCGGGATCAAGCGCCTGGAAAGCGGCGTTGGTTGGTGCGAAGACAGTCAGGTCGGCGTCGGCGTTCGAGACGGCATCGAGGAAGTTGATGTCGCCCGCGCTCGAGGCGGCGCTGA
The DNA here is from genome assembly GCA_964513315.1 of uncultured Acidimicrobiaceae bacterium. GTDB lineage: Bacteria > Actinomycetota > Acidimicrobiia > Acidimicrobiales > UBA10347 > UBA10347. The sequence goes on from CAZEMU010000010.1 coordinate 9,797, forward strand.
GTGCGGTGACCAGGGTCGAGAACTGGGGATCGCCAAGTGCGATGTCGGCGATGGTTGAACAGGCGATCGGTGGCGGTCCGGCGGTGTCGGCGGAGAAGCTTGCGTAGCTCGTGCCCACCGATCCGTTCACCTGGTACCACGCCTCGACGTGGTAGCTGCCCGATCCAAACGAGCGGGGTGCAGCAGTGCCGTCGGGCAACGTGCCAGCGAGGTCGAACGGCGCTTCGAACTCGACCTTCTCGAAGTGTCCATCGACGAAGAAGGCGACCCAGTCGACACCTGCGTCACCCGCAGTGTCGAGGTAGACGGCGAGGTCTTGGTCGGCGGGAACGGCCCCGCCATCGAGGAGCTGGCCGCCGGTGCGGTCGAGGTTCGAGCTGAACCTCAGCGAGTAGTCACCGGGCTGGCTGGCGTCGGCCGATTGGACCGGTGCGAGCACGAGTGCAGTGAGCACGAGGCTGAGTGAACTGAGGAGTAGGGCGAGGCGCCGTAGAGAGTTCATGACACTTCCTTTCATCAGGGCGCCCTACGACTCGGTGGGTCGTGCTGGATGCAGGAAAGTTGTATTGGTCGCAGAGTTTTTGGGATTCCACACCCTGGGCGGCCGCTTGAACGCTCGCCGTGGCGAATTTAGTGCTAAAGCGGCGACGTAAGCTCGCACGACGAATCATTCGTCGGTCAGACTGGAGCCATGCAGGGATCGTCAATTGCGGGCATTGTCTTACCGGTCATCGTTGCCATCGTCGTGGGCATCGCCGTGGCGGGCGATTCGATCGAGCGGGCCGGGCTGCCCGCCGTCGTGTGGTGCGTGATCATCGCTTTCGCGGTCAACTGGATCGTCTTCGTGCACTCGTGGCGCACGCGCAGCGAGATCTACTTCGACCTCACGGGCAGCCTCACCTACATCTCGGTCACCGTGTTGGCCGTCGTGCTTGCCGATGAACGCACCGCAGCGACCTGGCTCATGGCCGCCCTCGTGCTCATCTGGGCTACGCGTCTCGGTACCTTCTTGTTCGGTCGCATCCGGGCCGATGGTAAGGACGGCCGATTCGACAAAATCAAGACCGACTTTCTGCGGTTGCTGATGACCTGGACGCTGCAGGGCCTCTGGGTCTCGTTGACCGCTATCGCCGCCTGGACTGCGATCACCCGAGTCGGCGGCGCAGAAACTGGCGTGTTGACGTGGGTTGGGCTCGCCGTCTGGATCATCGGCTTCGGCATCGAAGTCCGAGCCGACCGCGAGAAGAGCGCATTCAAGGCTGACCCTGCGAACAAGGGCCGGTTCATCTCGACCGGCATCTGGGCTTGGTCCCGACACCCAAACTACTTCGGCGAAATCACGCTCTGGGTCGGCATGGCGCTCATCGCCCTGCCAAGCCTCAGCGGATGGAGCTTCGTTGCCCTGATCTCGCCGGTGTTCGTGACGATCCTGTTGACGAGGATCTCGGGCGTGCCGATGCTCGAACGTCGCGGCCTGAAGCGATGGGGCGACGAGCCGGCGTACCAGCAGTACCTAGAACGCACGCCGTCGCTGATTCCTCGCCCACCCCGATCCTGATCAACGCGGGCCTATCGCCGCACCTGCACATCAGGGGAAATACAGTCCGGACGACTCAATTCATCCCCAACTTGGTCGACTGGACCAACCAATGTCCGGACTTCGAGGCCGCAGCGCGCTGTGGCTTTCCATCGCCATCCTTCCGATCCTTGCCATGCTCGTCGCGGCGCTGGTTGCCGGAAGTGACCAACTCGACGGCATGCGCCCGCTGTTCATTGGCGCAGCCGCGCTCGCGATCGTGGTCCTGCTCGGCGGATGGGCCTCGCTGTACGCGCCCTTCTTCGCCCGGCTGAGCCGCGTCGTTAATGCCACCGATCAGCTCATCGCCGGCGAGGCCTTGGAGCGCCTCGACGACCATGTCCCTGATGAAGTCGGTTCGATGTCGCGTGCGATCGACCGCCTTGCGCATGAACGCGAGAACGACCGGCGCTCGGGTGGCGAGATCGCCGAACGCATGCGCCACCAAGAGTCACACGACCCGCTCACCGGCCTGCGCAATCGGCAAACGCTCGCGCGCGAACTCGAACAACAGCTCCGCGCCGAAGACGGCCGCACCGTCTCGACCCTGTTCGTCGACCTCGACGACTTCCGCCTGGTGAACGAGCTCTTTGGGCACGGCGTCGGCGACGAGGTCCTGGTCGCGACGGCGAATCGGCTCCGACGGTTGCTTGGCGACGACGTGATGTTTGGCCGCTGGAGCGCCGACGAGTTTCTCGCCATACTCATCAACGCCGAGCCGGCCACGGTTGGATCGCTCGCCACCCGAGTCCGTGCACTCTTTGACGAACCGGTCAACACGACCGCCGGCCCACACCCGATGGCATGCAGCGTCGGCACCGCAGTCGTTGCCGCCGGAACGGGCACCATTGATGATCTCTTGCACGACGCCGACGTGACCGTGCAGATCGAGAAGCAGGCGCACCGCCGTGCTCGCTCGATTAACCCGGACACCGCCCGGCTCGTCGAACTTGCATTGAGCGAGAACCGCCTCGAGGTCTTCTATCAACCAATCGTGGCCATGAATTCGGCCACCGAGACTCGCATGGTGGGGGCCGAAGCCTTCGTGCGGCTACGGGCCGACGACAATACGTTGCGGGTCCCGAGCGACTTCCTCGCCGAGATCATGACAAGCCGCTACGCCCGAGAGATTGACCAACGCATGGCGACGCTCGTGCTACGCGACCTGTCGCTCTGGGAAACCAGCCAGCTCGTCGGGCCGGACTTCTTCGTATCGCTCAACATGTCACCGGCGTCGCTCCGTGACGACGAACTCGGCCGCTCGCTTGTCGACATGTGCCAACAACATGCTGTCCGTCCGCAACGGATCGTGCTCGATGTCTCCGAAGAAGCAGGCGAGCTCGACCAGATCATTGCTGCCGAACTCCGCCAGTCCGGGTTCCGCCTATCGATCGATGATCTTGGCCTGAAGCGATCCAACTTCGACCGCCTGTTCAGCATCGGTGCTGAGTTTGCAAAGCTGCATCGCCGCTGGCTCGACGACGATGTCATGCTCGACGCACTCGTCAACATTTGTCAGCGCAAAGGTCTACACGTCGTCGCCGAGGGCGTCGAGACGATGGCTCAGCTCGATTTGCTGTTCTCCCGCGGCGTCCGCCTGTGCCAGGGCTATGTGATCAGTCGCCCCATTGCGTCCGAAGAGTTCCTCGGCATGCTCGGCGCTGGCCGGCCGCAGAACGCAGCAACCTTGTAGCTCTACTCAGTCGTCGTCTTCGGGATCGATCCCGCTGGGCGTGCTCCAACCGGGCGTTGGCGGTTCGGCCAAGATGCGAGCGACGTGCGAAATGGCGTCGCCACGATTCACCAACGGAGCCTGCGAGTGTCCGATGACGATGCCGTCGTGGCGCGACGAGATTCGGCTGAGCACTTTGCCATACGGGTCATAGATCGTGGCGAGCTGGTCCTTGGCCCGCACCAACTCTCCCAGCCTCGCCTCGAGGTGCACGATGCCGCTCTTTGATGCTCGGCTCCAGCGCGTCGACCGCGAGTACAGGCACGGCGCAGGCGGTGACACAGCGACATCGGTGAGCCCAAGATGGTTGAGTGTCCGGAGAACGCCAGCGGTGCCGGCGGCGATCGCTGCGGGATCGAAACGGCTGGCCTCGCCGCCTTCGAACAGCAGCATGATCTTGCCCTCTTCAACCGCGGCTTGGCGAAGCGAACCATCTCGCAGCCGAGCATCGATCACGATCGGAGCGCTGAACTTTGTGGCCAGATCGAGCGTCGGCCGGTGGTCGAGGTCGCAGCGAATCTGCGGGAGGTTCGTGCGCAGGTCGGAGCCGGTGTGCAGATCGAAGCCCACATCGCTCCGCTTCACGACCTCTTTCATGAACAGGTCGGCGATGCGTGAGGCGAGCGACCCGCGGGCCGAGCCTGGAAAGCTGCGATTCAGATCGCGACGGTCGGGGAGGTAGCGGTCGTTCGTGTTGAAGCCGTGCACGTTCACGACCGGGGCAGCGATCACCGTCCCGGCCATCGACGTGGCATTGATCTCGGCCAGCACCTGGCGAATGATCTCGACGCCGCAGATCTCATCGCCATGGATTGCGGCGCTCAACCAGACGACGGGCCCGTCGCTCTTGCCGTGCACGACGATGAGTGGCAGCGCTACCGGCGTCCCGCTCATGAGCCTGCCGATTGGAAGTTCGATGCGCATGCGCTTGCCGGCGGTGATGGAGTGGCCCGCTACCTCGAACGGAGCGCGACGCGGCCCGCGAGACGACGGCTTCTTCTTCGCCACCTTCTTCTTCTTGGCCGGCTTCTTGCCGGCTGTCTTCGTTTCGTCTGGGGACGTGGCGGCCTTCTTCGGCGCCTTGGGGTTCGTCGTGGCCATCGAAATCAGTCCGGAAGCGGATCTTGCGGCAGTGGCTTGATCCGTCCCCGGCGAGCGCGCCGGGCCGGCACCAACGACCGCATCTCATCGAGACGGCCGAAGCACAGCAGTCGGTCACCGGCACTCAGGATTCGATCGCTTGGAGGGTTCGGCACGACGCCGAAGTCGTTCTCGATCACCAGCACGGTGATGTCTCGATCGCGGAGTCCGGATTCAGCAAGCGTGATGCCGTCGATGTCTGCGCCCCGGTCCACGTGGATCTCGGCGACGCCGTAACCGCTGGCTTCGCCGAGACGTTGGCGCACGTCGAGGTCAGGGAAGTTCACGTTCGTCACAATGTGATCGATGATCGTTCCGGCGACATCGAGACCAGTGGCTTCTTCGATGCCCTGCAGTCCGGGAGTGGAGTTGACCTCCATGACGAGTGGCCCGTCGTCGGACTCGAGCATGTCGACGCCAGCAATCGTGAGGCCGAGCGTCTGGGCTGCTCGCAGCGCGACCTCGCGCGTCTCCGCGTCGAGCGTGATTGCCTCGGTGCGGCCGCCTCGGTGCACGTTGGACCGGAACTCATCGCCGCGGGCGATCCGTCGCATCGATGCGACCACTCGATCGCCGACGACGAGCGCCCGGAGATCGCGGCCGCGGCTCTCCGAGACGAATCGTTGGATCAACACGTTCTGGCTGGTGCTTTGCAGCGTCTCAATGACGGCTTCGGCGACTCGGAGATCGGGTGCCAAGATCACGCCAATCCCTTGCGTGCCTTCGAGCGTCTTGATGATGACGGGTGCTCCGCCGACCCGGGCGATCGCCGGACGGATATCGCTGCGTTCACGAACGAACGTGGTGGCCGGAACATCAATCTCGTGGCGAGACAGAATCTGCATCGAGCGGAGCTTGTCTCGACTGTTCGCGATGCCGTCCGACGTATTGGGCGTGTAGACGTCCATCGCTTGGAACTGGCGCACGACCGCAAGGCCGTAGAACGTGATCGAAGCACCGATGCGGGGCAGGATCGCATCGACGTCGTCGATGTCGCGACCCCGATACGTGACGTTGGGGTCGTCGCGGCTGAGGTCGATGGCGAAGCGCAGCGTGTCGTACACCGCAATGTCAACGCCCCGTTCGAGCCCAGCAGCGCGAAGGCGTTGGGTGCTGTAACTACGCGGCGCACGCGACAAGATCCCAAGCTTCACAGCCCTCTATCCTGCCGCTTCCCCGAGGTCGCTGCTACCTGCGCCGACGATCCCGATGCGGCTCGACAGGACACGACAGCAAGGTCGATCTAACGTGCGCTCATGGCCAAGGCAGTATTCAACGGAACCGTCATCGCCGAGAGCGACGCCACGATCATCGTCGAGGGCAACCACTATTTCCCGCCCGACTCGATTGTGTCGGAGTACTTCGCGGATCACGACCGCACATCGATGTGTCCATGGAAGGGCACGGCGAGCTACTACACCGTGACGGCTGGCGGCGAGTCCGCAGAAGCAGCTGCGTGGTACTACCCGGATCCAAAAGACAAGGCCGCAGAGATCCGCGACCACGTCGCCTTCTATCCCGCCGTCACTGTCGAAGCCTGATTCGTCGCCATCGGCGCCAGGTCGAATGCGTCGGCCAACAGTTCGTAGCTACGAGCGCGTGCTTCGTGGTCGTGGGTGATCGTCACCAAGAGGACTTCGTCCGCGCCGAAGCCTTCGGCCAGCGACTCGAGTTCGTGATGCACATGGTCAGGCGTTCCGAACAAGAGCGGCTTCTGCCGGGCGGGAACAACATGCAGCGGACCGCGTTCGGGTGGCGGTTCGCCCGGAGCTCGCGGAGCCGGAATCGGACCCTGTAGCCCGGAGATCCGCCACTCTTGCACGCTGCTGGCAGCATGGGCTGCGTCTTGGGTGGTCTCGCCACAGATCGCGGTCGTTGCCAACAGGACCGTCGGTTCGGGGTAGGCCTCGGATGGTTTGTAGTGCGACCGGTAAGCCCGCACGATTGCTTCACCATCGCCTTGCGCGATGAAGTGCGCCCATACCAACGGCATGCCGAGGTGCGCGGCAATGCCAGCACTGCCCTCGCTTGAACCAAGCAGCCAGATCGGCGGGGCATCTTCGGTACGCGGTGTGGCCCGCACATCGCGGAACGCACCCGCAGGGTTCGGTCGATCGTGCAAGAAGTCGACCAGCTCGGTGACTTGGGCCGGGTAGTGCTCGGCCGAGAGCGCGCCTGGGCCCTTCGCCAATGCGGCGGCGGTCGTCTGATCTGAACCGGGCGCACGGCCGAGCCCAAGGTCAATGCGGTTCGGGAAGAGTGCATGCAGCATGCGGAACTGCTCGGCAACTTTGTATGAGCTGTAGTGCGTGAGCATGACGCCGCCGGCGCCGATCCGCATCGTGTTCGTCGCAGCAGCGAGTCGACCGATGAGGATCTCAGGAGCGGAACCAGCGAGGGCCTGGCTGCTGTGATGTTCGGCGACCCAGTACCGGCTGTAGCCGAGCGCCTCGCAGCGCTGAGCGAGGTCGATGCTGTTGGCCAGCGCCTGGCTCGGCGTTGAGCCTTCGGGCACGGGTGACTGATCCACCACTCCCAGCCGTTCGATCATGTCTGGAGACTAGCGATCGGGAGGCTCGCCATCGCTGCCGTGGGGCACTACCTTCGATACCAGATCGGTCACGGGGGTGGCCGGCGTGTGAACTTTGAGGGGGCCTGCGTGAACGTCGCGGCATGGATTATCGGGGCACTGCTGATTGCCGTCTTTGCCTTTGCAGGTGGCACCAAGGTGCTCGACCTTGACCGTCAACGCGAGCGGTTCGGCTACTCGTCGATGCAGTTTCGGTTGGTCGGGGCCTCCGAGGTCGCTGCGGCGGCCGGCCTGCTCATCGGCCTGATCTGGCGTCAGGTCGAGTGGATTGCCGTCGCTGCCGGCATCGGCATCTGCGCACTCATGATCGGCGCGCTCATGACCCACGCCCGTGTCGAGGACGAGGCCAAAGAGACCGCGCCCGCCGGCATCATCTTCGTTCTGGCCATCGTGTTTATGATCTTGATCTCACTGCGCTGACGCCACAGCCGAGCTAAGCGCCTCGACGGCAGTCTCGACCTCGTCTGCGGTCGTGATGTAGTGCACGGACATGCGGAGCATGTCACCGAGGTCGCGGGCTTCAGCATCGAACCGTGTCGACGCCGCCGAGGTCACCGAACAGTTGATGCCCTGGGCCCGCAGTGCGGCTTGTACCGGTCGCGCGTGGGGGATGTCGACCGTCACGATCCCGCAGCGGCGTTCGCCGAGATCCATCACCGTGAACCCAGCCTCGGTGAGGGTGTCCCGCAGGTGCGTTGCTCGCGAGGTCACGGTCGCCTCGATGCGATCCAAACCGAGGGCGAGCGCTTCGTCGACCGCCGTGCCGAGCCCGAGCCACGCCGCGTGGTTGTACTCCCAGTACTCGAACCGGCGAGCGCCATCGCCGAGGGAGTACTCCATCGGTGCGGACCACTCGGCGCCGTGATGGTCGGGTTGGTCAGGGATCAGGCGATCCACGATCGTGGGTGATGCGTACAAGAACCCGGTGCCGCGCGGGCCGCGCAGATACTTGCGTCCGGTTGCCGAGAGCAGGTCGCATCCGAGGCGATCGACGCTGAGGTCGAGTTGACCGACCGACTGACAGGCATCGAGCAGGTAGGGGACACCAGCGGCGCGGGTGAGTTCGCCGACGCGCTCGGCGGGGTTCACCAATCCGCCGTTCGTCGGCACATGCGTGAGCGCGACCACCGCAACGTCGTCGTCGAGCCGCGCCGCAAGCTCAGCAACGTCGACCTGCCCGTGCTCATCGTCCGGGACGACATCAATGGTCACGCCTCGCCGTTCGATGGCTCGGAGGAAGCCGATCGCGTTCGCCCCGTACGCAGCTCGTGCGGTCACGATCCGCTGGCCTGACTGCATCGGCACTGACCAGAACGCCGCGTTCCACGCGGCAGTCGCATGCTCCATGCGGGCGATGTCGTTCACGTCGGCGCCGATCAGTTGCGCGATCGAGGCACTGACTGCAGCATCGTCGTCGGCTCGTTCGGCGGCGGCCTCGTAGCCGCCGATCGCGGCCTCTCGTTCGAGGTGCTCGAGCTGGGTGTTCAGCACGGCCCGCGTCGGCAGCGACGAGCCTGCATGGTTGAGGTGGATGACCTGATCACAGCCCGGCGTCGCGGCACGCGCCGCCTGGAGTTCAGCATCGGAAAGAGGCGTCGTCACTGCGGTCACCCGTTGATCTGGCCGACGGCGGTCGCCGGGCGAACGCGCAGGACCTGTCGCTGTTCGGCGACCATCGCCGCTCGGAACTCGTCCCAGTCGGAGTGCTCGCTGCCGGTGATCGCTCGGTAGACGGCGACGAGGTCGTCGGCGGCGTCGTCGTCGGGCGCCATCGTGACCGGCCCGAGCTCGGCGGTGCCGTCGAACGACACATAGCTCCACGTGTCGGGCGATGTGACGTGCAGGACCACCCGGGGGTCTCGGCGCATGTTCGCGGTCTTGGCTCGAGTCGCGGTCAGCGAGACCACGATCGCGCCATCGATGACGGCATAGACAATGTCGCTCGTCTGGGGCCGGCCATCACGGCGAAGCGTGACAAGCACGCCGTGCGTGTGGCCGGTGGCCCAGTCGAGTGCGTGATCCAGCGAGAGCAGCATTCGGCCAGTCTGGCCCCTGTATCGCCCTCGCGGTGATTGGCTAGCTGGCGAACGCCGTCTGAATCGCGGCGACGCCGTCGACGAAGTCTTGGCGTTGTTCATCGGTGAGGGATCGGTAGCAGTTCGCGTGCACCGCATCGGTCATCGCATCAGCCGCTGCCAGCTTCTCTGCGGCTCCGTCAGGGACGTCCACGCCGTCGGCCCAACCGAAGGTCTGCAGGTCGTCGGGGCGACGGATCGCGTGTGCGTGCTCAGATGCCAAGCCCTGGGCGACGATCGCGGCGAGATGGATGCTGCCGCGAAGTTCGCGATGCAATACGAGCAGCTGCATCGCTCGGCCTGGCAGATCATCGGGCATCGGCATCGCGGCGGTCGCTGCGAACAAGGGCAGGCCCGCCGGTGCTGTTGACTGCACGACGGCCTCGGCCGCGGCGCAGAACGCGTCGAGGCCCTCGACGTTGTCGAGCGCACCTCGACCGATGTCTGCGTTGCAGTCGAGATACAGCTGGGCGACATCCATCGGCGCCATGGTTTCGCGCCCGCTGTTCCACATCTTGGCGATCACGGCAGGATTGAAGTAGCCGAATGCGCTCGAGACGACATCGGCGTGGCAGTCACCAAGGACACCGCCGCGCCCAACGATGTAGAGGCGGAACCCGTCGAGGCCAGCCTCTTTGCCTCGGGCGAGCGAGTCGGGGTGAAAGTAGTAGGTCGCACCGAGTCCGTTGACGGTCCCAGCAGTCGCTTCGACAAGTGCTTCAGCATCCATTGAGCAGTAAACCTCTTGTTCAGGTTGCGGGATTTGTGGCCAGGAAAACCGGAATCTCGCGGTCGGTCTTGGCTTGGTACTCGGCATAGGGCGGAAACACGTCGATGCCACGCTGAAACCACTCGGCCCGCTCGTCGCCGCTGATTTGGCGGGCTGCGGCGGCCCACGGCTCGGGTCCGTCCTGCACCAAAACGGTGGGATCGGCCATCAAGTTGTGGAACCAACCCGGATGGGCGGGAGCCCCGCCCTTGCTGGCGATCAGGGCATAGGTGCCTTCGTGCTCAACCCGCATCAGCGGAACCTTGCGCACCAGGCCGGACTTGTGACCAACCGTGGTCATCACAATGATCGGGATGCCCGTATCGCGCAGCGTGTTTGCGCGGGTTCCGCCCGATGCCTCGTACTCGGTGACCTGCTCGGCCACCCAGTCCCATGTGCTCGGGCCGTATTCACCATCAAAACTCATGACCGCACGGTAGGGCTCCGGCGGGGTCTGGCCCGAATTGTTCACGCGACCCGCCGCAGATAAGCAGCGCGAACCGAAGTCACTGGTCCTTCTGGTCGAGTTGAGGGCCGAATACTTCAGGTCCCCATCACGAACGCCGACGGTGGGTCTCCCCATCGTCGGGTGGTGTGCTCGTGGTTGTCAACCGTCGACGACACAACGATTTCGACTGATTGCATTCGGTCGCACACATCGCGCCGGAAGCTGAATAGAGTCATCGAAGTGACCTCGCAATGGGCACTCGTCGTCGGCCCTGGACATCGTCATGGTTCCGAGAGCGCGCTGCTTTCCGCAGCTGATCTCTTTGGCATCAACGTCGACGCCATCACCGAATTTCGCCTCGTCCATCTCCGCGGTGATCTCGCCGCAGATGCACTCGACCAGCTGAGCGAAGCCCTGCTCGTCGACCCTGTCGACGGCTGGTGTCAGCCGGCAGCCGACGTGCAGCACGACGACAGCCTCGTCGTCGAGACGGGCCTCCGACCGGGTGTGACCGACCGCGAGGGCGCCGAGCTCGTTCGCGCCGCGGGCCAGCTCGGCATCGCCGTCGACGCCGCCACGATCGGTCGCCGCTGGGTGATCGACGCTCCGTCGTTGGCCGACGCTGACCTTGAGCTGCTCGCCCAACGGGTGCTGCACAACGAGGTCATCGAACGTTGGAGCCGTGGTGCGCTCGCACCGGGCTTCGTCAGCGACCAGCCCGAAACCCCGGCGACGACCCATGAGCCGGTTCTCGACGCCGCCGACGACGCTCTCGTCGCCATCTCGCAACGACGCCGTCTCGGCATGAACCTCGCCGAGATGCAGGCCGTCCAGGCGCACTTCGCAGGCTTGGGTCGCAACCCGACCGATGCCGAGGTCGAGACGATCGCCCAGACCTGGAGCGAGCACTGCGCCCACAAGACCTTCCGGGCTGCGATCACTGTGCAAGACGCGGCCGGCAACACCGTCGACACGGTTGACGGTCTGCTCAAGAGCTACTTGCGCAAGGCCACCGACACCATCGACGCACCGTGGGTCCGAAGTGCGTTCGTCGACAATGCCGGCATCGTCGCTTTCGACGACGAGTTCGACATCGCCCTCAAGGCCGAGACGCACAACCACCCTTCTGCACTCGAGCCATTCGGTGGGGCCAACACGGGTGTTGGCGGTGTCGTCCGAGACATCATTGGTGTCTCGGCCAAGCCGATCGCCGTGACCGACATCTTGTGCTTCGGTCCGTCAGACCTCGATCCCGCTGAACTGCCCGACGGTGTGCTGCACCCTCGTCGCATCCGTGACGGTGTCATCGCCGGCGTTGGCGACTACGGGAACAAGATCGGTGTGCCGAATATCGGCGGCGCCATCATCTACGACCCGGCCTACACGACGACACCGCTGGTGTTCGCCGGTTGTATCGGCGTGCTCCCACGTGACAGCCACCCCACCGAACCTCGACCAGGCGATTCGATCGTCGTGCTCGGCGGCGCGGTCGGGCGTGACGGCGTTGGCGGTGCCACCTTTAGCTCGCAGACGATGCAAGCCGAGACGGCCGAAGTCGCCGGCTCGTCGGTCCAGATCGGTGACCCGATCGTCGAGAAGGGCCTGATCGATGTGGTCATGGCCGCCCGCGATGCGGGGCTCTATACCGCAATCACCGACTGCGGTGCCGGTGGACTCAGCTCGTCGATCGGTGAAATGGCCAGCGAGCTCGGCGCCGATGTCGACCTCGATCTCGTGCCTCGTAAGTACCCCGGACTCGCTGGCTGGGAAACCTGGCTGAGCGAAGCCCAAGAACGCATGGTGCTCGCCGCTCCCGACCCCGCACCGATCCTTGAACTCGCCCGACGATGGGGCATCGACGGCAGCGTCGTCGGCACCTTCAGCAGCGACGGAGTCCTTCGGGTTCGCCAAGGCGACGAGACGATCGTCGACATCGACTGCGGCTTCTTGCACGACGGCTGCCCTCGCCACGAACTCGTCGCACATCAACAGCAGGTCGTGGCTACCGATCGCACGCCGGTCTCGATCGACGTCGCCGAAACCACGCTTGCCCTGCTGGCCCACCCGACCATCGCCTCGAAAGAAGCCACGGTCCGCACCTATGATCACGAGGTCATGGGCGGCACCTTGATCCGCCCCTTCGGCGGAGCCAAGGGCGACGGCGCCGCAAACGGCGCGGCGACCATTCCTCCAGGAACGTCCGGCAACAACGCGATGGCGGTCGGCATCGGCGTCAACGCCGTGATGGGCGACCACGACTCGTATGCGATGGCATGGCACGTCATCGACGAGGCCGTGCGCAACGCCATCATCGCGGGCGCTGACCCGGCCGAACTCTCGCTGCTCGACAACTTCGCCTGGGGCAACCCGAACAACCCCGACACGCTCGGCCAAATCGAGGCCGCCTGTCGGGCCTGCCACGACGCTGCGCTCGTCTTCGGCGCACCGTTCGTCAGTGGCAAGGACAGCCTCTACAACGTCTTCGTACATCCCGACGGAACCGCCGACCCGGTGGCTCCAACGCTCGTGATCACTGCAGTCGGTATCGCACGGGCTCCCGAGAACCTGCCGCTGACCGGCGTCGTTGCCCCCGGCAACGAGATCTGGCTCGTCGGCCCCGACGCCGGCGCCCTCCGAGGCTCACACCTCGACGTCGTACTCGGTCAGGACAACGGCGGCGCCGTTCCGGCTCCCGAACCCGAGGCGCTCGAACGTCACCAACAGATGGCCGCTGCCGTGCAGGCCGGCCTGGTCGCCAGCGCCCACGACCCGAGCGAAGGCGGCATCGCCGTCGCCGCCGCCGAATGGGCCCTCGCCGGTCGTTGCGGCCTCGACCTGGACCTGGCCGACGATCACCACGTGCTCTTCGGCGAAGGCCCCGGCCGCTACCTGGTCGAAGTCACGCCTGACAACGCAGCCACGTTCGCTGCAACCGTGCCAAGCGCTCGGCGCATCGGCTCGGTCACCGACGACGACACCGTTCGCCTCGCCGGGCATGAACTCACGCTTGCCGCCATCGAGAGCGCCTGGAAGCAGACACCATGACGACCGCACCTCGTGTACTCATCCCGGTCGCCCTCGGCACCAACCGCGACGGCGACCTCGCCGAAGCATTCGCCGCAGCGGGCGCCGCCCCCGAGCGCATCCCACTCGAAGCGCTCCGCTCGGGCGAGGCCGACCTCGCTGACTTCCAGATCCTGGCCGTGCCCGGTGGCTTCTCCTACGGTGACGCGCTCGGCGCTGGCCGACTGCTCGGCCTCGACCTGGTCGGCTGGTTCGGCGATCAGCTCCGCGCCGCCCACGAACGCGAGATGCCAATGATCGGCATCTGCAACGGATTTCAAGCGCTCGTACGTGCCGGCCTGCTGCCGGGCGACCAGCCAGCAGTCCTGGCCGACAACGATCACGGACGCTTCGAGTGCCGCTGGGTCGAACTAGCCCCCGAGCCGGGCAACGACTCGATCTGGCTCCGCGATCTCGACGAACCAATCCGCTGTCCTATCGCTCACGGCGAAGGCCGATTTGTCGCCGAAGCACTCGCTGGCGTCGAAGCGCGCAACGGCGTGGCATTCCGCTACCTCGACGACGGCGCCCCAGCAAACGGCCAGTACCCGGCGAATCCGAACGGATCTGCAGGCGACGTCGCTGGGGTCACCGACCCCACCGGTCGAGTGCTCGGCCTGATGCCGCACCCCGAGAATCACGTGTTCGAACGCCAAGACATCCTGCGGGGTCGCCGCAAGGGCGGCCAGGCACTTGGCCTCTTCTCCGCTGCGGTAGCTGCGGTCCGATGAATACCCGATCCCCGCAGCAATACCTGGCGGGGGAGCCAACTAGAGTCTCGGGCGTGCGTCGCCCAAACGTGACTGGAGCACCGGCGTGAACCATCTTGATCCTGAACTCGATCGTCCGAGCGAGGAATGCGGGGTCATTGGTATCTCCACACCCGCCACCGACGCCGCACAGAACGCGTTCTTCGGTCTCTATGCGCTGCAGCATCGTGGCCAAGAGGCCGCGGGTATCGCCGTCGCAGACGGCCAAGCGGTCCGAGTCCACAAGGACATGGGCCTCGTCTCACAGGTCTTCGAGACCGGCACGCTCGACCCGTTGACCGGCGGACTGGCCATCGGGCACACCCGCTACTCGACCACGGGCGCCAACAGTGAGCGCAACGTCCAGCCCTACGTCGTCGAGACGATGCACGGCCCGCTCGGCATTGCCCACAACGGCAACCTCGTCAACGCCGACCATCTGCGTGAACAGCTCTTGCAGCGTGGCGCTGGCCTGTCCAGCTCGTCGGACTCTGAAGTCCTCGCCCTCATGCTCGCCGCCACCGAAGGCGACAGCTGGGAACACCGCCTGTCCACGGTCATGGGGGAGTGGAAGGGTGCGTTCAGCCTGGTCGTGCTCTCCGGCACCAAGGTGATCGGCTGTCGCGACCCGTGGGGCTTCCGGCCACTTTCGATGGGTCGCATGCCCAACGGCGGCCACGCACTCGCATCAGAAACCGGTGCCCTCCGCACGCTCGGTTGCGACAACATCCGCGAAGTCGAGCCCGGCGAAATCGTCGTCCTCCAAGGTCAGATGGCGCGCAGTTTCCAGGGCGTGGCTCCGGCCGAGCGCCAGGCCCGCTGCACGTTCGAGCAGATCTACTTCAGCCGCCCCGACGCCATCTGGGACTCGCTCAGCGTGCACCAGGTCCGCCAACGCCTCGGCGCAGCAGTCGCAAAGGAGCACCCGGTCGAAGCCGACATGGTCATGCCGGTTCCGGACAGCTCCATGCCAGCCGCCATCGGCTACGCCGCCGAAGCCGGCATCACCTACAACGAAGGCTTCGTGAAGAACCGCTACATCGGTCGAACCTTTATCGAGCCGACCGATGAGCTGCGCCGCCAAGGCGTCGCCCTCAAGTTCAACACGCTGAACGACAACATCGCCGGCAAGCGAGTCGTCATGGTCGACGACTCGATCGTCCGAGGAACGACGAGCGGACCGCTTGTGCGTCTCGTGCGCGAAGCCGGCGCGCTCGAAGTGCACGTTCGCATCACGTGCCCGCCGATCGCGCACCCGTGCTTCTTCGGTGTCGACATGGGTACCCACGATGAGCTGATCGCCCACCACCTCAGCGTCGAAGAGATCCGCGATCACATCGGCGCCGACTCACTTGGCTTCTTGAGCGTGCCCAGCCTGATGGGCGCCCTCGAACGCGAAGACGGCTACTGCAATGCGTGCTTCACCGGCGACTACCCCGTCCCGGTCCAGCTCCAGCTCCCGACCACCGCGAAGCGCCGCTTCGACGGTGTGCTCGTCTGACGACCGTTCCATGCGCGTACTCCTCATCGGCTCGGGCGGGCGAGAACACGCAATCGCTCGCAGCCTGTTGCGATCCTCTCAACTCGACTCGCTCTTCGTGGCACCGGGCAACGCGGGCACCGCCGCCTTCAACGTCGAGCTCGATGTTGATGACCACGATGCAGTCGTGGCCTGGAGTGCCGATAACTCGATCGACCTTGTCGTCGTCGGCCCCGAGGTCCCGCTCGTCAACGGCATCGCCGACCGGTTGCGCGACGCTGGCGTGGCCTGCTTCGGCCCATCGGCCGCTGCCGCCCAACTCGAAGGCTCCAAGTCGTTCTCCCGGGCCTTCGCTGATTCGGTCGCCATCCCGCAGCCCAAGTCCGGCACCTTCACGACGAGCGCCGACGCCATCGCATGGCTCGACGAAGTCGGCGTGCCCGTCGTCGTCAAGGCCGATGGCCTCGCTGCTGGCAAAGGCGTCGTCATCCCCGAGGATCGCGACGAAACCGAACAAGCCATCCGAGCCATGCTCGACGATGCCCAGTTTGGCGAAGCCAGCAGCACGGTCGTGCTCGAAGAACGCATGCATGGCGAGGAGCTCAGCCTCTTCGGGATCAGCGACGGCACGACGGTCGTCACGCTCGCAACCGCCCAAGACCACAAGCGCGTCGGCGACGGCGACACCGGCTTGAACACCGGCGGCATGGGCGCGTTCGCCCCGGTGCCGGGTATCGACGCCGACCGTCAAGCCGAACTCGCCGACATGTTCCTGACCCCGGCGATTAGCGGCATGGCCGCTGCAGGCACGCCATTTGTCGGCGTCTTGTTTGCCGGGCTCATGCTCACCGACGACGGCCCTCGTCTGGTCGAGTACAACTGCCGCTTCGGTGACCCCGAAGCCGAAGTCATCCTTCCGCTCATCAACAGCGACGTGCTCGAACTGCTCCACGCCGCAGCAACCGGCACACTCGATCAAGTCACAGTCGAGATGAGCACGGGCTCGGCAGCGACCGTTGTCGTTGCCGCCTCGGGCTACCCGCAGTCGCCCCGCAAGGGTGTGCCGCTCACGCTTCCCGCAACGCCAGACGGCTCTGGCGTCACCATCTTCCACGCTGGCACCCGCCACCGAGACGACGACGCGCTCGAAAGCAGCGGCGGACGCGTGCTCTCGGTCACCGGCATCGGCGAGGACCTCGACGAAGCCCTCACTCGCTCGTATGCAGTCGTCGACGCAATCGTCGCCGCTGCGCCCGACCAAGGGCTCTTTGCTCGTTCTGACATCGGCTGGCGCCACGCTCGCCGCACCCCACCAACCTCTGGAGATCAGTCGTGACCGATGCCTACGAAGCCGCCGGCGTCTCGTTTACGAGCGGCGAAGCCGCTGTCGATCGGATTGGGGCTGCGGTCAAGAGCACCCATGACGCCCGAGTCGTCTCCGGCCTGGGCAGCTTCGGCGGCGTGTTCGACCTCGCGTCGCTCGCCGATATCGACGACCCCCTTATGGTTGCCAGCACCGATGGCGTCGGCACCAAGACCAAGTTGAGCGCAGCGATGGATCGCTGGGAAGGCGCCGGCGCCGACATCGTCAACCACGGCATCAACGACGTGCTCGTGCAGGGCGCTCGACCCTTGTTCTTCCTCGACACCGTGGCGGCACAACACCTCGATCCGGAGATCGTGGGCCGGATCGTCGATGGCATGGCCGACGCGTGTCGTGCCGCCGGGTGCGTACTGCTGGGCGGCGAGACCGCGGAGATGCCGGGCGTGTTTACCGAAGGCGCCGTCGATATCGCCGGAACCATGGTCGGCGCAGTGTCGCGTGCAGAGCTCCTGCCTCGCGCGGGAATCGCAGCTGGCGACGTTCTTGTCGGGATCGCAAGCAGCGGCCTGCACACCAATGGCTACTCGTTGGCACGCAGCGTGGCCGGAGATCAACCGCTGACCAATCCGCTTCCAGGCGGCGACGGTGAGTCGATCGGTGACGCGCTCTGCGCAGTGCATCGCAGCTACCTGCCGGTGCTCGAACGCGTCTTGGACGAGGGTCGGCTCTTGGCCATGGCCCACATCACCGGCGGCGGTCTGCTCGACAACATTCCTCGGGTGCTGCCCGACGGCCTCGGGGCCGACGTCGACACCTCGACGTGGACGACACCGCCGCTCTTCGAATGGCTGATCGCGTCGGCCGAGCTCGACACCGAGCAGGCGCATCGCATCTTCAACTGCGGCGTGGGCATGGTGCTGATCGTCAAGCCCGCCGATGTCGCGGCAGTGCAAGCGGCGATCGATGAGCCGACCTGGATCATGGGCGAAGTCACCGTGCACGAAGACGGCGACCGAGTCCAGCTGGTCTGATCGTGGCCCGCATCGTGGTCCTGGCATCAGGATCGGGCACCAACTGCCAGGCGCTCCTTGACGCGACCGCCGCGGGCGATCTCGACGCGTCGATCGTCGCCGTGGTCACCAACAATCCCGACGCTGGCGTAGTTGCTCGCGCCGAGGCAGCTGGGGTTCCGGCGTTGGTCGTTGAGCACAAGGGCCGTGACCCGGAACTCCGCCGTACTGCCGACCTTCGACTGATCGAGACGGTCCGAGCGCAGAACCCAGACCTCGTCGTGCTCGCTGGTTGGATGCGCATCCTCGGCGCCGAGGTCGGCGCAGCGTTTCCGATCATGAATCTCCACCCGGCCAAGCCCGGTGAACTTCCTGGAGTCGGCGCAATCGAGCGAGCCTTCGAGGCCTACCAACGCGGTGAGATGTCCGAATCGGGGGTCATGGTGCATTGGGTGCCTGACGATGGCGTCGACGTTGGACCCGTCATCGCATCGAGCACCGTGCCGTTTGAGGCCGGGGACACCCTCGAAACGTTCGCCGAACGCATGCACCGGGCTGAACATCTCCTTATCGTCGATGGCGCCCGCCTTGCACTCGAGTCGATCCGACAGGCCGGCGAAACCCCGTAATCCTGAGCGCACTCGTGTCTTCTGGGCGCAGAGCAGCGACATAGTCCAAAGGCGTTAGTCGCTCCGACTGGGCTCAAAGACATGGGGAGTTTTGCTCAAGATCTCCTCAAGGCAGCCGATGGAGTGACCGTGAGTAGCGTGCACCTCGTCGACAATCGTCGTCAGATCCCTGCTGCAACCCGCGCTCGTATCCGTCGCGATGGCCTGCTGAGCGCCTGTCGGCGCATGCTGGTTCTCTCGATCGCGAGTGTGCCGACCTTCGCCGTCGTGGCCGTGATCATGCTTCCCACGGCGGATCGCATCGGCGTACGTATCTGGCTCATTTTCTGCGCCGCACTATCTGCCGTCTCGGCGACGATGGCGGCCGCTCGCTGGCGCCGTCTGTCTCTTCTCAATGGCGTTGAGCTCGGCCAAGCGATGGTTTGGTTCTTCGGCATTCCCATGGCGTTGCAGTGGGGAAGCGTGGCCTTCGTCATCCGACCGATGGCAGAACAGGGCGCATTGACGCTTGCGCTGCTCGTACTCGTCGCAGCAACGGCGATCTTTGCGGCAGCTGGCGCGGCGCACGTGGGCATCACGCTCTCGTTGGTGGGCGCCATCGTCATCAGCAACTTTTTCGTGCTCGCCAGCTGTTTCGGTGCGTACTCGGTGCCGGCAATGTTGCTCGTCTACGGCACGGCCATGATGCTCGTGATCGGCCTACTCGCCCAGCGAGAACTTGCTCAACGTGAACGTCTCGTCGTTCGTTCCGAGGAACTACTCGCCGCAGTTTCGACCGAACGCAGCAGCCTCTCGGCCCTCAACGCAGAACTCCAATGGCGGGCGACCCACGACATGCTCATGGGCATCGCAAACCGTGAGCTGTTGCAAGGCGAGCTCGAAGCTTCGCTTGCTCGCAACCCACTCGCAGGCACCATCGGCCTGCTCTTTCTCGATCTCGATCGCTTCAAGTTCGTCAACGACACGCTCGGCCACCAGGCCGGCGATGCGCTTCTCGTCATGGTCGGCAACCGCATTCAGGCGGCCATTGCAGACGAAGACGCACTGGTCGCCCGTGTTGGCGGTGACGAGCTCGTAATTCTGATGCGGTGTCTCACGTCAGACGACCATCTGGGGTTGGTGGCTGACAAGCTCCTCGCCAAGTTCGTGGATCCATTCACGATTGACGGTGTTGAACTGAGCATCGGATCGAGCATCGGTATGGCCGTATCGGTCGCTGGCGAAACCGCCGACGACCTGTATCGGCATGCCGATGCTGCCCTCTATGAAGCCAAGCAACGTGGACGGGGCCGAGCTGTGCTCGCCGACACAGCGCTTCGCAACCGACGCTCGGCGCGGATCCGCACCGAGCTCGAACTTCGCACCGCGCTGAACCAACACGAAGTCGAGGCGTGGCTTCAGCCCGAGGTTGACGTCGTGTCCGGCGAAGTCGTCGCCGCCGAGGCGCTCGCTCGCTGGCGTATGGGTGACGAGATCGCACACGCGGGCTCGTTCATCGAGGTCGCCGAACGTGCCGGCCTGCTCGAGCAGCTCATGTTCGAAATGGTCGAACAGGTTTGGGACTGGCGTCGAGACAGCCACTCGAGCCTGTCGGTTGGCGTCAACATTTCGACCGCCCACCTGCCTGCGCTGCTGCGAGCCCACGAAGCAGATCCCCGAGGACGTCCGTTCGAAGGGCTTCGGCTCGAGATTGCTGAGACCGACATCATTCGGGACTTCCAAGGCACCCGTGCGTCGCTGCAACGGGCACGAGATCTTGGTGCCAAGGTCGTCCTGGACGACTTCGGTACGGGCTTCTCGTCGCTGCGCATGCTGAGCGATTTGCCGATCGACGGCATCAAGATCGACCGCAGCTACGTCGCTCGCATCGAACACGACCTGCGAGTCCGCAGGCTCGTCACCAGCCTGGCTGAGTTCGGCCGCAGCTGCGGAATCATGGTCGTCGCGGAAGGCGTCGAGACCGCAAGCCAGGCCGAGTTCCTTATGCAGATCGGTATCGATCGTGCCCAGGGCTTGCTCTTCAGTGGTGCCGTCGAACCGGACCACTTCAACAACCTGGTCCTGCACGGTTGCGGCGAGCCGCAGCTCACCGGCGGCTTCTAGGAGCCCACTGCGTCGTCGTTGGCCGGCGCGCATGCGAGACTCAACGGCTTGTCATCTGCCGTCACGTTCGTGGCTCGACCTGAGGCCCGCAACGACACCATCGAACTCACCGTTGTCGTTCCCGCATGGAACGAAGCCCTTCGCCTGCCGATCCTGCTGGCGTCGCTCGTCGACCATGTCGACGTCGCGTCGACCGAAGTACTGGTCGTCGATGACGGCAGCGAAGATCGAACGGTCGAGGTCGCTCGAGGCTTCGAGTCGAGCTTGCCGCATCTGCGAGTTATTGAGCACGGCACGAACCATGGCAAGGGTGCCGCTGTCCGGACCGGGGTGCTCCAGGCCCGCGGTCGGCTCGTGGCATTCGTCGACGCGGATGACGCCACGGACCTGAGCTCGTTGCGTCCGATGTGCGACGCAATCGTCGGACCGGTCGGCGCCGTGTTCGGCTCCCGTCACGTCGACGGGTCGGTCGTCTCGGGGTCGCCGCCGATCCGAGGACTCATGGGTCGCGTGTTCAACCACGTCGTTCGTGTCGCGGCCGGCACGAACATCTCCGACACACAGTGCGGTGCCAAAGTCTTCCGTACCTCGGTCGCCGCAATTGTGTTCGCCGACTCGACGGTCGACGGCTTCGCGTTCGATGTGGAAATCCTGCGCCGGCTGATGGACCTCGAGGTCGAGGTCGTCGAGCATCCGGTGCGCTGGTCCTACGTGTCGGGCAGCAAGATCCAGCTCGTCACGCCGATCCGCATGCTGACCGATATCGCTCGGCTCCGGTTCGGTCGGTCTCGGTTCGAGCCAGCGTCGGTGACGTGCTCGTTCGCCCCTGAGCTGCTGGCGTTCGCCGAACCGCTTGACGGAACGAAGCCTGCTATCGGCTCCGAGGTGCGAGTGCTGGTCAACGACGCATCGCTCGGTACGCTGCGGCGCCGCGTCGAGTCATTGGGTCCGGGTCCCAGCTAGAGCCGCACGTAGTTCCAGGACACCGGCTTGTCTGCGTCGTAGGGCATCGTGCCGTGAAACACCCGCTCGTCGTCATCGAACACCAGCGGGATGAAGTGGCGATCGCCCGGCCACATCGGCAGGCGCTCCGCTTGCGGGCCGTCCTCGCAGGCTGCGAGGACGTCGCTGCGTGATGCCCACTCGAGCACGCCCTCGTCGTTCGCGGCCCCCATCTCGCCTTCCCATGCGGTGACCACGAAGACGAACACGAGCCACTGCTCGCGCTTCGGTCCAAAGTCGGTGAACGTGATCGTGCCGCGCAAGGTCATCGACGTCGCATCGATGTTCGCTTCTTCGTGGAGCTCGCGTCGGGCGCTGGTCGCGATGTCCTCGTCGATTTCGACCTTGCCGCCGAGGCCGTTGACCTTGCCGTAGTGGTCGTCATCGGGTCGGGCGTTGCGACGAATCAGCAGCACCTGGTCGGCGGCCTGGTCCCAGACGTAACTGAGCGTGCCGATGATCGGCGTGAAGCGCATGCGTGCAGTATGGCCGTGGACGAGTGCGGACGCCGCGAGGTTGGAGTGCGGCCACCGGACCCGATAGGCAACGTGGATGTCTGAGACGCTCGCCGAGCTCACCTTGTTGCATACACGGAACTACGACACGCAGGTCTACCGGGTCGACGACACCCGAATTCGAGCCATCGGAACGGTGCGTGACACCAAGCCGGCAGGCATGTACATCGAAGACGATCCTGAGCCGCTCGTCATCCACAACATGCAGATGGTCATCGACGTCGACATCGCATCGTTGACGATTGCTGATGCCCGGCTTGGCTTCGAAGCCCATCCGAACGACGAGTGTCCGGGCATCGTCGACCACTATCGCAAGCTCATCGGTCTATCGGTCACTCGCGGCTTCAACCGCAAGGTCCGCGAGCTGTTCGGTGGTCCCCGTGGCTGTACCCACACGACTGCGTTGCTGCAGGCAATGGGTCCGGTGATCGTGCAGTCGATGTGGTCACTGCGCATGCTCGACAAGCAGGCCCGAGGTTTGCGTCCGTTCGAAGCTGACCCCGAAGCCACCGATGATGGTGCGCTGGCGAATCTCAACACCTGCCACGTCTGGGCTGAGGACGGTCCGCTCGTCGCTCGAGTGCGTGCCGGCGAGTGGGGCGACGCCGTGCCCGTCTGGGTGCGACGCCGCCTCCCCGAGCTCGGGCGAGACATTGAGCAGTGGAGGATCGACAACGGCCGTGCCTGACCTCGCGCCTCATAAACGCAACAGCCTGGTGCTGGGCGCGGCGGTCGGCTTGATCGCGATCCCGTTCGGCGTGCTCGCGTCGACCGCCGGACTGTCGTTGGCCAAGGCGATGTTCATGTCACTGTTCGTCTTCACGGGCGCGTCGCAATTCGCCGCCGTGAGCATCATCAGCAGCGGCGGCTCACCGATCTCCGCGGTCGCAAGCGGGCTGCTTCTGGCGGCTCGCAACAGCCTCTACGGGATGCGATTGAGTGAACTCTTGCGTCCGGTCGGTTGGAAGCGGATTCCGGGCGCCCAGCTGGTCATCGACGAAAGCACTGCGTTGGCGCTCGCCCAAGAGGACGACGAGCGATCTCGTGAAGCCCTCTGGTGGACGGGAGCGACGGTCTTCGTCTTCTGGAACATCGGCACGGTCCTCGGGGTGCAGCTCGGCGACGTGGTCGGTGACCCGGAGACGTACGGCCTCGATGCGGCCTTCCCCGCGTCGTTCGTTGCGTTACTTGGCCCGCTCGTCCGTGAGATGCCCGCCCGCATCGCCGCCCTTGCTGGGTCCGCCATCGCGATGATCGCGGTGCCGTTTACGCCCGCTGGCCTGCCGATTCTATTGGCGGCCCTGGGCGTGATTCCGGCGCTGCTGTTCACTCGGCCAGGCGGCCAGACATGAGCTGGTTTGCACTCATCGTGTTGGCCGTCGGTGCGTACGGGTTCAAGCTCGCTGGTGTGCTGCTTGGCAATCGGGTGAAGGATGGGCCACTTCGTCAAGCGGTGCAACTCATCCCGCCAGCGCTGTTCTGCGCGTTGATCCTGCTGCAGACGTTCGAGCGCGACACCGAACTCGTGCTCGACGCTCGAGTCGTGGGTCTGGTCGTCGCCATCGTGGCGACGCTCCGGAAAGTCCCGTTCATCGGTGTGATCCTGCTTGCGATGGCCGCGACCGCGCTCAGCCGCCTGATCGCCGGTTGATGCGCGCCGGCTCGGCCGGCGGCGAGTACGTACACTCTCCGCGTGGTCGCTGTCGACAACCCCATCCTCGCCCGGCGTTTCCGAGGCGGCGTGCTCGAATCCATCCATCGAGGCGCATGGGCTGTCGTTGACACCGAGGGCCAAGTGCATGCCAGCGCCGGCGATCCCGAACAGCTGATCTTCGCTCGATCCGCGAGCAAGAGCCTGCAGCAGTCGGGGGTGCTGCCCCTTGGTGTCCTCGACCGGTTCGGTCTGACGCCCGCTCACGTCGCGGTGATGATCTCCTCGCACAACGGCCAGGCTTCGCACGTATCGACGGTGCAGAGCCTGCTCGACGCCATCGGACTCACCGAGGCGTCGCTGCAATGCGGCCACGCACACCCGATGGGCCACGTACCCCTGGAGACACAGCCGCGTCTCGACAAGCGTCGGATCTGCCACAACTGCAGTGGCAAGCACGCTGGGTTCTTGAGCGGTGCGCTCGTCCTCGGCCAGGACCCAGCGACGTATCTCGATCCCGCAAGCCCGATCCAGCAGCGCATTCGTGCCGCAGTGCAGCGGCTCACTGACACGCCCGACGAGCACCTGCATCTGGCCGTCGACGGATGCAGCGCACCGACGTTCATCCTTCCGCTCCGCGGCCTCGGTGTTGGCATCGCCCGCATCGCGAACCCCGACTCGCTCACGGGAGACGACCACGTCTCGGCGACCGCCATGGTCGCCGCCGCTGCAGCTCACCCCGACCTCGTCGCTGGTGACGAGCCGATGCGGTTTGATACCGCTTTGATGGAGGCAACGGCCGGTCGGATCTTCGCCAAGGGCGGGGCTGACGGTGTCCGAACCATGGGCGTTCGTGGCGCCGGTGTCGCCTTTGTCGGCAAGGTCGATGACGGCAACGACCGAGGTCTGAACCCAGTCGGCGTTGGCGTGCTGCACGCACTTGGACACATCACCGATGCCGAGGTCGAAGCGTTAGGCGAGTTCGTCGATCCTTCGATTCAAAACGCAGCTGGCCTCATCGCCGGCGAGCAGCGGCTGGAACCGTTCGGCCTGTGACCCAGCTCGTCGCAACCGAAGTCGAGCTGTGGCCCGGCGCGGGACTCGGTCCAGCCTGGACCCTTGAGTCAGACGACGTCTCGCTGACCGTGACGGCCCATGGCGCCCACTTGATCGACGTCCGTATGCGGGTCGACGACGTGTGGCACCGAGTCTCCGTCGATTATCCCGACGGTGATGACCCCGGTGGATTCCACGGCGCGACCGTCGGGCGGTGGGCGAACCGGATTGCGGGCGCCCGGTACACGCACGAAGGTGCGCAATGGCAACTCGCGCCGAACGAAGGCGCCCATCTGCTCCACGGTGGATCGGATGGCTTTCACCACCGGCAGTGGACGCTGCTCGACCTGGGCCGCAGCGGAGTCACCCTCGAACTCACTAGCCCTGACGGTGACCAAGGATTCCCCGGCGAAGTGCAGGCCACGGCCGACTTCCGACTCGAGGGCAACGAGCTGCAGATCGTGCACGAAGCTTCGGCGAGCGAACCGACGCCGCTCAATCTGACCAGCCACCTCTACTGGAATCTGCATGAGCCGGGCACGCTCGCCGGCCACATCTTGACGATCCCCGCAGACACGTACGTGCGAGTCGACGACGCCAACATTCCCGTACCCGGTCCGCCCCACGCCGTTGGCGGGACAAGCTTCGACTGTCGAACCGGACGTGACCTGGGCGAGATCACTGCGAACGGCGGGTATGACCACTGCTTCGTGTTGGCCAGCGACCGCCAGGCGATAACCCTGGAACATACGAACGGGCGACAGGTGCAGATCGCGACCGACCAACCTAGCTTGCAGGTCTACACCGGCATGCACCTCGACGCGTACGCCAAAGGCGTTGCGCTTGAAACGCAACGCATCCCCGACGGACCAAACCGTCCGGACTTTGGGCCAGCGATCGGAACCTCGTTCTCGAATACGACGACCTATCGGCTGTCGAGTGAGTAACCAGCGCGGCACGCTTTTCAACGCAACCACCGCAGAGAACGAAGGCAACTTCGGTCCGAGTGACTGGGGCTTGTTCCTGGCGGTGTCGATGATCTGGGGCGCCTCGTTCCTTCTCATCGCCGAGTCGCTCGAAGGGTTCACGCCTGGCGTCGTCACCCTCGGCCGCGTCGGCCTCGGCGCGATCACCCTGACGCTTCTGCGGACGGCGATGGGTGTCGGGCGCCGCATCGATGCCGAAGATCGCGGCCGGGTGCTCCTGCTCGCAGTCGTCTGGGTCGCCGTGCCGTTCACGCTGTTCCCACTCGCTCAGCAGTGGATCAACTCGGCCGTTACTGGACTGCTCAATGGAGCGACGCCGGTCCTGGTCGCCGTCGTTTCCGTCCTCTTCGTCAAGGTCCGCCCTGGTGGCCGCCAGGTACTCGGTTTGGCGCTCGGCTTCCTCGGGATCTTGCTCATCTCACTCGGGTCGGCAGCCGAAGGCGGCTCGGAGGCGCAGGGGGTGCTGCTCGTATTGCTCGCAACGCTTTGCTACGGCTTCGCGATGAACGTGGCGCCACCGCTGCAGGCCAAGTACGGAGCGATCGTGCTGATGAGCAACGTGCTGTCACTCGCCGCACTGTTCTGCGTGCCGTACGCGCTGGTCGATCTCGGCGACAACCAATGGGGCACCGTGCCGACGCTGTCGCTCGCCGTGCTCGGTTCCGTCGGGACCGGAATCGCCTACTGGATCATGGTCAGCCTCGTCGGCCGAGTCGGATCGATCCGAGCATCGTTCATCACGTATCTGATCCCGGTCGTCTCGTTGATTCTCGGTGTTGCCATCCGCGACGACGCCGTCGCTGCTCTCGCTCTCGTCGGTGCGCCGATCACCCTTGTCGGCGCCTTCCTGGCATCACGGCAGGCAAACTGAACCATGAAGCGGATCGGCCTCCTCGGCGGCATGAGCTGGGAAAGCTCCATCGAATACGAACGCATGATCAACGAAGGTGTGCGGGCTCGCCTCGGCGGTGTCCACTCAGCCGACCTGCTCATTCGCAGCTACGACTTCGCCGAGATCGAGGCGCTCCAAGCGGCAGGAGACTGGGACGAAGCCGGTCGGCGCCTTGCAGCCGACGCCGTCCACCTCGAACGGGCAGGTGCCGAGATCATCGTGCTGTGCACCAACACCATGCACGTCGTCGCACCCGCGATCGAAGCGGCGATCTCTGGCGAGTTCCTACATCTCGCCGACACGACCGCTGACGTAGTCGTCGCCGCAGGTGTCGAAACGGTCGCCTTGCTCGGCACGCGCTACACGATGGAGCAGACGTTCTACCGAGGCCGACTCGAAGCCAAGGGGCTGCAGGTGCTCGTGCCCGACGAACCCGACCGCACGATGGTGCACGACGTCATCTACGACGAGCTTGTGCAGGGCGAGGTCGTCGCGGCATCCAAAGCTAAGTACCTCGCAGCGATCGATGCGCTCATTGAACGGGGCGCGACCGGTGTGATCGCGGGGTGCACCGAGATCGAGTTGCTCGTCGCCGAAGACGACGTCGACGTCGCCTACTTCCCGACGACACGCCTGCACGCCGAGGCCGCGGTCGCACGAGCGCTGGCCGAACATCACTGACGTCGCCAGGCCACGCCTGCAAGACTCGGTGGATGGAAGCAACTACGCATGATCTGGTCGTCATCGGTGCGACCGCCGGAGGACTCTCGGTCGCCGAGGGCGCCCGACGTGCCGGCCTCGAGCGAGTCATCCTGCTTGAACGAGGCGACTCGGTACTCATGCCCGAGGTCGTCTCTCGCAACGACCTGCAAATCGCGTACGGCGAAAAGGTGCAGTCGGTGCACTTCGACGCCGAAACCAACCAGGTCGAGGTCGTCACCAACCGCCGCACGCGGCGGGCGATGGCATGCATGATCGCCGAACGCGAGTATTCGCCGAGCGCTGCCGCCCCGATCGAAACGCCGGACAGCGACCGCGTCACGATCGACAACCCGCCAGCTGCCGCCCAGGGTGCCGACGTCATGGTTGTCGGCGTGACCGACCACGCCGTCGAGATCAGCGCGCAGCTCGCGAGCGCGGGCGCCAACGTGGTGCTCGCCGCCGACGGGTTGGAGCCCGCACGCCTGTCACCGATCGCCGGCGAGATGCTGGCCAAGCTCGAACGAGAACGCCAGGCGACCGTGCTCTATCGCTCGACGCCCAATGTCATCGGCGAACGCAACGGGTATCCGATGGCCTACTTCCCGGACCGCCGCACGCCCGACCTCGAGTTCGACCACATCGTGTTTGCCAGCAGCCGTGGCCCCGCCGACATCGATTCGCTCGGCGTCACCCCCGAGGCTCGCGCCAGCGACGCCGTCTGGGTCTTCCGCGGTGCCAAAGAAGAGATCGGCATGAGCGGCGCGTTCGGGCCGGACCTGTGGCCGTCGCTCGCCGCAGCCCGGTTTCCGGACAAGGAGATTGCCGCCTACGGTGTCCGCTCATGGAGCCGCGATACGACGCTCGAATCTGAGCTGGCCGAGCACTTCTACAACGCGACCATCACCCACTTCGAACCGACGCACTCAGATCTCTGGCGGCTGCGGGTTCGTCCCGACCACGGCGACACGTCGCACCAGCCGGGACAGTACGCAACGCTTGGACTCGGGTTCTGGGAGCCCCGCATCGACGATGCGACCGACGCCGGCCTTGATGGCAAGTGGCTCAAGCTCGTACGCCGCTCGTATTCAATCTCGAGCCCCATGTTCGACGAGCACGGCTACCTGACCGACCACACCGCCGGCGACGAGCTCGAGTTCTACATCGTGCTGGTCGTGCCGACCGAAGACAATGTTCCGGCGCTCACCCCACGTCTCGCACTCAAGCGGCCGGGCGATCGCATCTTCCTCGGGTCCAAGGTGGCCGGTCGCTACACGCTTGCGCCGGTCGTTGACCCATCACGCACCTGCATCTTCTTGGCGACCGGCACGGGCGAAGCACCCCACAACGCCATGGTCACCCAGCTGCTGCGCAAAGGGCACCGAGGCCCGATCGTTTCCGCCGTCACTGTCCGCCAGTGGGCCGACCTCGGCTACCGGTCCGAGCATGAAGATCTCGAAGCGCGCTACCCGAACTACCACTACATGCCGCTCCCGACGCGCGAGCCGGACTTCCCGAAGACGTATCTGCAAGACGTCATTCGTGACGACGGGTTCGCAGCCAACTTCGGCGTGGCACTCGACCCCGACAACACCGACGTGTTCCTGTGCGGCAACCCGGCGATGATCGGCCTACCCGAAGGTGATCCGCCTGAGTGGCCCGAGGTCGCCGGCGTGGTCGAACTGCTGACCGAACGAGGCTTCAAGCTCGACCGCCGCAACGACCCCGGCAACGTCCACTTCGAGGAGTACTGGTAGCGGAGTAGTACGCCTTTGCTCGCAAGCTCGCAAACGCTGGGTTCAACCCTGCAGGCTTGCGGTCCTGGCGAGGTTTAGACCTCGGAGAGCCAGCTGCGGAGGTCGGTGAGCGATGCGGGGGAGATCTCGTGGCCCATCGGGTACTCGCGGTAGTGATGCTCCACCCCGTGGACGATCAATGCGTCGCGAATGAGGTGGCCCCGTTCGACCGGCACCACTTGATCGAGGTTGCCGTGCTGCACGAGCACCGGCGGCAGGTACTCGTCGAACGCGTACTCGAGTCCCTCGACCTCGTTGATCATCCCGGAGAGACACGCGACCGCCGCCGGCCGAGCGGGTGCGCCGACACGCAAGCTCGACGCCAACGCCATCGCACCGCCCTGGCTGAAGCCAACGACCACCGACGTTTCCCGATCGAGGCCGTGCGCCTCACACACCGAGTCGATCGTCGCATCGAGCGTTGCGATCGTGGCAAGGAAGGGCGCGGACTCGATCCGGCGATCTTCGGTCCGCTCGTACCACCCGGCGCCGTATGGAAAGACGTCGAGCGGCGCCCGAGGGGCCACGGCGAAGAAGCGGCCGGTCGGGTCGATCATCGACGCAATTGGCGCCAAGTCATGCTCGTCAGCGCCATAGCCGTGCAACAACACAAGCAGCCGATCTCCAGGCCCGGTAGACCCGATCGTGTTCACCGTGAGTGTCGACATGCCAAGCGCCCGATCATTGCGATTTCACCACTGGGCGACGGTCGTCGCCGGTGGCTCGAACGATAGGGTGCGGTCGTGGTCGCGACCGAGATCGAAACACAGGTTGAGCAGCCGGAACGGGTCTTCAGCCAGTCCGTGCTGATCTCTGGCATTCGCTGCCTGCTGACCTACGTGATCTTCCCGTTCGTCGCTCCCATCGTCGGCATCGCCTCGGGTATCGGTTCAGGTATCGGACTGGTCGTTGGCCTGATCGCCATCGTGTCCAACGTGTTCAGCATCCGCCGCTTCCACCGCTCCGACCACAAGTTCAAGTGGCCGGTCAGCGCTCTGAACGCAGGCATCATCGTGCTCTTGCTGATCCTGATGGTCATCGACCTGCAGGACATCTTCGGCTGAACGTCTTCCGCTACGAGCTGTCTTGCAGCCGCGGCTTGACGTCGGAGAAGCGGTCCACCCGGCGTAACTCTGGGAACAGGAACCACCCAGCGCCGACCACGACGAGCGTGCCGACACCGCCGACAATGATCGCGGGCGCCAGGCCCCACCACGCAGCGGTGATGCCGGACTCAAGCGCACCGAGCTGGTTCGAACCGCCGATGAAGACGTTCTCGACCGCGAGTACCCGTCCACGCATGTTCTCGGGCGTTGCCAGGGGCACCACGCTCGACCGGATGTAGACGCTGACCTGGTCGGCGGCGCTGATGACGGCCAGGGCGATGAGGGCCACGACAAAGCTACGGGTCGTGCCGACGACGATCGTGCCGAGCCCGAAGATCGCAATGACGCCGAAGAGAACTGGCCCGTTGCGACGCATCAAGGGTCGCCACGACAAAAGCAGTGCGGTCACAAACGCACCGGCGGCGATCGCAGCTCGCAAGACACCAACGCCCGTGTCGACATCGTCGAACTCGAGTCGCTTCTCGACGATCGCAGGGAGCAGGGCGACGGCGCCGCCGAACAGCACCGCGAACAGGTCGAGCGAGATGGCACCGAGGATGATGGGGGAGCGTCGGATGAACCGCAGCCCGTTGATCGCATCGGTCAGTGCCTGGCGGGGGCCGGGTGCCGATTCGAGTCGGTCGATTTCGGGCTTGGGGACGCCGATGAGCTGGAGCAGACAGATGCCGAAGACGATCAGCGACAACACGTAGGGCAAGATGCGTGACCGGCTGTTGGCGAACGCACCGACCAGCGGTCCGGTGATCAGCGCAGCCTGGAACACGAGCGATCGAAGTCCGATGATGCGTTCGAGCAGGCCTTCGGGGGCGAGGTCGATGGGCAGCGCCCGTGACGCCGGCATGCTGACCGCCCGGCCGGTGCCCTTGATGGCGACGAGGAACAGCATCGGGGTTGCGCTCGTCGGATCCGTGAGCGCGTAGAGCAAGAACCCGATCGTTGCGACGACGTCGATCAGTACGCCAGCGGCGAAGACCTTGCGCCGGTCGAAGCGGTCCGCGAGCGTGCCGGTGAACACCGACAGGGCGAGCATCGGTGCGAACTGGGCGAGGCCGATGAGGCCCAGCCACAGTTCGCTACCCGTCATCGCATAGACCTGCAGCTCGACGGCGATCGTCAACATGACGTTGGCCATCGCGTTCGCCGACATGGCGCCGAGGAGACGTTTGATGCCGCCTGGGATCGGCGGGCGCATCGAATGCGTTGGTTCGAGGTCGCTCAGAGGCGATCAGTTTGGTGCATGGCGAAGCCGCAAAGCGACTTCGCAGCTAGCTGACGAGGGCAGGCTCTTGCGCCGGTGCTTCGTTGAGGACTGGGCCCTTGACGATGCGGCGAATGTGCTCGCCGCCGTAGCGCCAGATTGTTGCGTCGACGGCGTAATGATGCAGGTTGAACAGCACGAACAGCAGTGCTGCGGGCGCCGTGCCGATTGCCGTTGCCTCGGTGCCGCTGGTCAAGATGTCGGGCAACCAGTAGACGAGCAACATGCCGGTCGCAAAGGCGCCACCGAACGCAGATGCCCACCAGGTTGTCGACGTTGCGCCTCGCTCGATGCCCCAGACAACCTCAGCCCGGTGTGCGCACGCCAGGTACTGCAGGCCGTGCAGCGCGCCGAAGACCAAGACGAGGCTCAGGTACGACGGCGGGAATAAGAAGAACAGGAACCCGACCGCATATGGCGTCCACATCGACGCAGGTGGTCGGTGGCCCCAATGCACCCAGAGAGCAACGAAGAGCAGCGCTACCGTGACCGCAGCTGCGTACGCCAGCACCGACAACACGTCGAGCGTCCAACGAGGCAACAGCGTGTAGCTGAGCTCAAAGCCTTCGAAGGTTGCGCCGCGTCGACCGACCCACACCCTCGAGCCTTCGAGGAACCACAACGGGTAGAGCCCATAGCGAAGGATCGGCACCGCCCGAGCGGGCAGCTTCAGGTCATTCAAGCTCGAACTGACCCGTGCGACGCCATAGACCTGCTTGACGAAATGCCAGGCGGTTGTCGTGTACACGAGGACGAGCAGGAACCGAATTGACTCGTCGACGAGCGTCTGGGCGCCCATGAGCGCAGCGACGCCGAGCGCGAACGAAATCAGCACCAGGCCGGCCGGCACAGCGATCAGCTGCACCCAGCGTTCGTAGACGACTTCGCGCCCCTGTCCATAGGCCAGGTGGTACGACGCGCCGAAGTGTGTGCCCGACAGTCCGAGCAGTATCCAGTAGATCGGACCGGCGAAGATCGGTGCGATCGTCGGTCCTCCCCACGACTGCGCTGAGAGCACGAACCACGCCACCAGACCGGCTCCGCCAACCAGCCATGGATCTGCGTGTTTCGACACGAGATGTTTCTTCGCGATCACGGGGGTGTGCCCGATGTCGCCATATTCCGCCTTGTCCGCCATAGGTCTTCGAACCTACACTGAGCCCCTCAAGGCCTCAAGAGGAGGCATGGCGGGTCTGGCGGCTTGGCAGGTGAAATCGGACACACTTGTGTGTCTTGGACACTGCGTACTCGTGCGCGTGTCAGAACTCTGGCGAACGGCGTCAGTCCCTTTCCCGAGCGGAGGAAATGGATGACAGAAAA
>CAZEMU010000010.1:42886-51151 GCA_964513315.1 uncultured Acidimicrobiaceae bacterium
GGCGCTCCGGCCGTCAAGCTTCCACCGCCACCAGATCCGATCATCGGCCCAATCTGGCTTGGTGCCATTCAGGTTGACGCATCGATCCCTGGGCTCGTTACGCTCACGTTCCCGGACCTGCTCGATGCGTTCATCGAGAACAACATCGTCCGGGTCTATGACGCCGACGATGCGTTGGTCTTTAAAGGCCACATCGGTGCTGATGGCACGATCCTCGTGTTCTCGGACAACGCCCCGATGCTGGTCAAGACGACCTTGACCACGCGGGCGCCGTACTACGAGACCGTCGGCGCAAGCACGACGTCCTGATCGTCAACCACAACTGAACATATGCGTGTCGGCCGTGGTCGGCCCGAGCTTCACGTAGCGGTCATGCCGCTATCGCAGGAGCACGGTGCCGGTCATGGCCGTCGCCGCGTCTCAGCTCAGCTCAACGTGGGTTGGGCGAGAAGCCTTCGGGGATCGCGAGGTCGTCAGGCGAGAGGTCGTCGATGGACTGCACCCCGATGCCACGCATGGTTGCTTCCATGCCGCCGCGCAACACGTCGATGACGTTCTCGACGCCGGCTTGGCCATTCGCGGCGAGTCCCCACAGGTAGGCACGTCCGATGAGCACGCCTCGAGCGCCGAGGGCGAGTGCCTTGACGACATCGCTGCCGCGGCGGATGCCGCCGTCCATGAGCACCTCGCATTGGCCGCCGACGGCGTCGACGCATTCGGCCAGCACTCGGATCGGGGCCGGCGCGCCATCGACATTGTTGCCGCCGTGGTTCGACACCGAGATGGCGGTGGCGCCAGCATCGACGGCTCGCTTGGCTTCGTCGCCACGGCCGATGCCCTTGACCATGAACGGGCCGCCCCACTCGGCGGCGATACCAGCGACGTCTTCCCACGTCGGCGGTGGTGTCATCATCCACTCGCCATAGGCCTCGAAGAAGCCGGGCACGTAGTCAGGGTTCGTCGAGTAGTTCGGCACGCCGAGATCAGGGAGCTGCTTGGTCTTGGCCCAGTCGAGGAGCCAGCGCGGCCGGGTGATCACGTCGGGAGCGTGCTCCAGCGCGGTCTTGAAGTCGATCTTCTCGGGGATCGACGGGCTGCCCCAATCACGCCCGTGCGAGAACGACCAGTCGAGGGTGAGGATGAGGCCAACGGCGCCTGCGGCCTTGGCTCGTTGCATGCGGGCACTCATGGCGTCGCGGTCGCCCGCCCAGTAGATCTGGAAGAACGTCGCGGGGTTCTCGGCGATGACGTCTTCGAGCTTCTTGGAGCCGAACGAACTCAACCCCATGGGGATGCCACGAGCGGCTGATGCACGACCGACGGCGATCTCTCCCTCGGGGTGCACAGCCTGTACACCCGTCGGCGAGATCATCACCGGGATCGAGGCGGACTGGCCCATGATCGTGGTGTCGAGCTTCTGGCCCGTGACTTGGCCGGCGGTGACCGGGCGCAAACCCAGCTCGTCGAACGCGGCCAGGTTGTCGTCTCGCGACACGCCAGCTTCGGCGCCGGCGACGATCGCGCCGTAGACAGAACGGGGAAGCCGCTTGCGAGCACGCTCGCGGGCGACAGCAACAGATTCGAACCAGGGATTGCCCACGAGCAGAGCCTAGAGAGTCTGGTTGCCGCGCACTCAGCGCAAGATCGCGAGGAAGTTGCGTTCCTTCGGCTGCCACCACGCCGCCGCATCGAGCAACACGTAGACGATCTTGGACCAGTCGGCGGGCTCGCTCGCGGCCGCTTCCGCCGAGCTGGAACGGTCGAGGACGACGGCGACGTTGCGAGCGGTGCCCGATTCGTCGGTGAGCCATTCGAGGTCGGTGAGTAGGTCGTAGAGCGCGTCGAGATTGGTGCCGGCCCACTCGGGGAAGCTCAGCGATGCGCCGATGGCCGAGATGATCGACTCCTTCGACGTGTCGCCAGAGACCGAGTGGTGCGCAACTGCCCAGCCGCCATCGAGCTCGCCCAACAACGCGTCGACGTCGGTTGCCGCATCGATCCAGATGACGCCGCCAGCGAGTGTTCGCAGATCCATCAGGTCACCATCCCACGATCTGGGCGAACGAGTCGTAGTGATCGGCGGTCCAATACAGCTCGCCGCCATCGCCGGCGACGATGCGACGTGCCCCACGATCCGGTGATCCTGGCGTTTCGACCGTGAACTCTCGGTAGTGACCCCCGGACCGGTCCGGCAGTCGACCCTCTCGATTCTGGAAGGTCGACCCGTCTTTGCCGTAGGGGTACGGCCCGTCGCTATCGATCAGCAAGAGCGTGTCGATTGCCTCAGGCGGAAGCTCGTCGACGTTGATGGTGCGGTCATAGATGACTTCGGTCGTCGTATCCGCGCTGCGATCCGCTTCGTCGAGCAGCACTTGGGTCTCGACGCGGTCTTCGTCCGAGACGACCACGCTGCTGGAGTCGGCGGTGTCGGAGCCGGGCAGGAATTGGTAGGCGAGCAGGCCGAGCACGAGCAGTGCGACTGCGACCATGCCGAGCGATTCAGAACGACGATTCACGGCCCGACCGTATCGGTGCCAACACACCTCTTGCCGTCGCTCAGCGAAGTCAGCGGGGCGGTGTTGCTAGCTTCGGAGCGTGCCCGCCGTGCTCACCGATGAACAGGTCGCCAGCTTCCATCGAGATGGATGGTTGGTGATGGCCGACGCGGTAACCGGCGAGCAACTCGCTGGCTTGCAAGCGGACTTCGCCGCATGGAGCGAGGAGAGCCGGTCGCATCCAGAACCGTGGGACCACGACACGGTCGACGGTCGGCCCCGGTTCGACATGGCAGCCGGCCATTCGGCCGAACAGCCCCTGCTTCGCCGTGTCAACGACCCGGTGGCGGTCTCTGACATCTATCTCGATGTCATGCGCAACAGCGCTATGACCGACGCGGTCGCTGATCTCATCGGACCGAACGTTCGCTTCCATCACTCCAAGATCAACTCGAAGCAGCCCGGGAGCGGCACCGCGGTCCGGTGGCATCAGGACTTCGCGTTCACGCCGCACACGAATGACGACGTGGTCACTGCGCTCCTCATGGTCGATGATGTCACGGCCGAAAACGGCCCACTCGAGGTGCTCTCGGGATCGCACAAGGGTCCGATCCATTCGATCTGGCGCGACGGAGTCTTCACCGGCGCGATCGATCCCGAACTCGAAGCCGGCTTCATCGACCAGTCGGTGCAGGCGATCGGGCCAGCTGGCTCGGTGTGCTTCATGCACACGCGTCTGTTGCATGGGTCGGCGCCGAATCAGACCGAGCTACCCCGCACGCTGTTCATCTGCGTCTACTCGGCCGACGACGCGGTCGCCGTCACGCCGAACCCGATGCCGACTGCGTTCAGCGGTGAACTCGTTTGCGGCGAAGCCACCAATCGGATCCGCATGATCGACTACGAAGTCGAGCGACCCGAGCTGCCCGCAACGACCTCGTTCTTCGATCAGCAAGACCGAGCCGAGTAGCCGATTTTCGAAGCGCAGCGCCTGGCGACCTAGCTTGGCGCTATGAGCGATCAGGTGCGCAGGCCTCCTGTCGCCGATTGGGCGACGGACTTCGATCACTACGCGGACGACTACATCGACGACCCGCATGTCATCCACGCCGAGACTCGCGCACAGTGCCCGGTCGCGCACTCCGACCGCTACGGCGGCGTCGTCGTGCCGCTCACCTATGAGCACAACGCTGCAGTAGCGCACGACACCGAGACCTTCACGAGCCGGCGGATCGTTGTGTCAGAGACACCGACGGATCGCCGCGGCATCATCCTCCCTCCGATCAATCTCGATCCACCCGACCACACTGAGCCGCGTCGGGCGATGCTGCCGTTCTTCAACCCGACCAATGTCCGCTACTGGGAACCAACGATCCGCGAGATCTGCAAACGGCATCTCGATGCGTTCAGCGGGGACCGAGTCGACCTGGCCGGCGACTATGCCAAGCACGTCCCGGGTGATCTGACGGCGCGGATGTTCGGCGTGCCGCCGAGCGAGGCCGACCAGTTCCGAACATGGGTCTATGAGATTCTCGAGGTCGGTCCGACCGATCTCGAGGTCGAGCGCCGAGCGACGAACGAGGTCGTTGCCTATATGCGTGGGCTCATCGATGAGCGCCGGGACCAACCGCGTGGCGACGACTTTGTGAGCTATCTCTTCGACCAAGAGATCGATGGCGAGCCGATCAGCGACGAAGCCATGGCCAAGATGCTGCTGCTCTTGCTTGTCGCAGGCATCGACACGACCTGGTCGGCGCTTGGCGCCAGCTTCTGGCATCTCGCGAATCACGACGACGATCGCCAACGCCTGGTCGACGACCCCTCGCTCATCCCCGTCGCGACCGAGGAGCTGCTCCGCGCCTATGGGCCGGTCACCGTCGCTCGCATCGCAACCAAAGACACTGAGCTCGGCGGATGTCCCGTCGCTGCGGGAGAGTGGGTCATGCTCAACCTGCTGGCCGCGAACCGCGACCCAGAGGTCTTCGACGACCCCGACGAGGTCATCATCGACCGCACGAAGAACCGCCACGCCGCATTCGGCCTGGGCGTGCATCGCTGCCTGGGGTCGAACCTCGCTCGGATCGAGATGCACATCGCGATCGAGATGCTGCTCGAGCGGTACCCGAACTTCAGTGCGGTGCCGGGTGCGGATCCAGAGTGGTCTGCGGGCACGGTCCGCGGGCCGCGCTCGGTTCCAGTCATTCTCTCCTAACCCCTACGATGCCGGCGTGGCATCGCTCGGGGATCAGGTGTGGCGCGAGGTCGATGCCTCTGCCGTGCTCCTCATTCCACTTGGTGCGACCGAACAGCACGGCCCCCACCTGCCGCTCGATACCGATGCGGTGATCGCCAGTGCAGTCGCCGCTCGGGCTGGTGCCGAAACGGGTGCCACCGTCGCGCCCGTGCTCGCGTACGGAGCAAGCGGTGAGCACGCAGACTTCCCGGGCACGCTGTCCATCGGCTCCGATGCGCTGCGGCACGTGCTCGTCGAACTCGTTCGTTCGGCCAGCCTGACCTGGTCCCACATCATCTTCGTGAACGGGCATGGCGGCAACCATCCGACCCTGACGTCAGCCGTCGAGCAGATGGTCGACGAAGGCCACGACGTCGCGGCGTGGTGGCCATCGGTCCCCGGCGGCGATGCGCACGCGGGGCGGACCGAGACGAGCCTGATGCTTGCGATCGCTCCCGATGCGGTCCGGGCCGAACTGGCCGAGCCCGGGAACACTTCCGCTCTCACCGAGCTACTTCCGCAGATGCAAGCAGGCGGGGTCAGGGCAGTCTCGGCGAATGGCGTGCTCGGTGATCCAGCAGGCGCGTCTGCCGAAGAGGGCGAAGCTCTGCTCGTGGAGCTCGTTACGTCGCTCGTCGCCGCGATCGAGTCGCAGCGCTAAAGCCTCAGCGCTTGACGGTGAGGCGAACGGGTCGGCTGTGATCCTGTGACGGCTTCGGTGCCGTGCCCATGGCGGCCGCAACTGCCTCGTCGGCATGGCCGAGCGCACAGTCAGGGTCGGGACCGTTCAGATCGATGCCCGTGAAGAACTTGGCGGCCACGCAGCCACCGCCGCACGCGTCGTAGGCGTTGCACGATGCGCATGCGCCAGCCGAGCCAGGCTCACGCATCTCGGCGAAGAGCTCGGAGTGGCGCCACACCTGGGCGAAGCCGCCCTCGTCGCGCACGTTGCCGGCCTTGAACTCGTCGTGGATGACGAACGGGCAGGCGTAGACGTCGCCGATCGGATCGATCAGGCACACGATGCGACCAGCGCCGCACAGGTTCAGGCCGGGCAGCGTCTCGCCGGTTTCCGTGCCGAGTGCGTTCAGGTGGAAGAACGAGTCGCCGGTGAGCACGTCGGGGTGATCCATGATCCAGCGGAAGATGCCGTACTGCTGGTCGTGGGTCAGGCGAAGGTCGTGATACGAGTCGACGCCGCGGCCCGAGGGGCGCAGGCGAGTGACGCGAAGCTGGGCGCCGTAGTCGTCGGCCATCTTCTTGTAGTCATCGAGCTGATCGAAGTTGTGGCGGGTCGCCACGATCGAGATCTTGAACTCGCCGAAGTTCGCTTCGGCCAAGTTGTCCATCGCGCGCCGGGCTGCCTCCCAGGAACCCTCGCCACGGACGGCGTCGTTCGTCTTGGCATCGAAACCGTCGAGGCTGATCTGGATGTCGAGCAGGTCGCTCTTGGCGAACCGCTCGGCCGCTGGCTTGTCGATGTAGTAGCCGTTGGTCGAGAACTTGACGCCGACATGGCGGTCGACTGCGTGATCGACGATGTCGAAGAAGTCCTTGCGGATCATCGGTTCGCCGCCGCCGATGTTCACGTAGAACACCTGCAGGTCAGCGAGCTGATCGACAACGCTCATGGCCTCGGCGGTCGTCAGTTCCTTGGGGTCACGTCGACCCGATGACGACAGGCAATGCACACACGCCAGGTTGCACGCATAGGTCAGTTCCCAGGTGAGACAGATCGGGGCGTCGAGGCCACCGGTCAGCTGCTCAACGAGAGCAGGAACAGGAGGAGCAGGCTGGGTGGCAGTCATGGGTTCTTTCAGCCGACGAAGTCGATATCGGGAGCAGCAGGGAGTGGCTCGATCACGCCAGCTTCAGCCAGCGAGGCGAGGGCTTTGACGTGGGCCGAACGAGAGCGATCGTCGGCCGGCTCGATGATGGCCTCGATGGCCGCGTCGGCCGAGTCGTGATTGGCCAAGCCGTCGACCAGATCGACGAGCTTGTTCGACTTCAAGAAGACGAGGCGTCGCGTATCGAAGTGATAGGCGAGCGCGCCGAACGGCTCAGGACGCAACCCGATCTTGGGGCTGCGCTCCCAGCGCGTCGTTGAATCGAAGTCAGCGGTCGTGGTCATCAGTGGTGGTGGAGAACCGTCAGGCTCTAATACACACCGCACATGCCGTCGATCGAGATCTCCTCGACGAGCAATTCCTCTTCGACGAGTGCCTCGTCCGTCACCTGCGACGCTGCTGCGTCGGTGTTCTGCGGGTCAGTCTTCGGATCCATCAGGTTCCCCCTAACGTTGGGCTCGTGTCGGAACAACGGAAGCGATGGGTACTTGATTCCAACGCTCGCCGCAGCGCCAACGGTACCGCACTCTTCGGGGGCTCCCCATTTCGCCTGCTCCGTTTGTCCCCTGCGGGCCTGAAGCTGCTTGACGCCTGGACAACGGGCGACGCGGCCGACGACACGCCCGCCGCGGTCGCGCTCCGACAACGACTCGTCGACGCAGGCCTGTTGCACCCGGTCATTGATCAGAGCAGCTCCTGCTCCCGGACCCTGTTGCGGGTCGGGTTCGTCGTTCCGGTGTTCGACGATCAGGCCGGCGCGGCGCGGGCCGTCGCGTCGATCCGTGCTGGATGTCCGGATGCTCCCGTGGTGGTCGTCGACGATGCGTCGCCGAGTGCGATTGCGATCGATGGCGTCACGGTCGTACGCCACGAGACGAACCGTGGACCTGGCGCTGCCCGCAACACCGGCGTCGCCGCGCTGGGCGACGTTGTCACGGAAGAGGTCGAGGTCGTCGTCTTCGTCGACAGCGATGTCGAGCTCGACGCTGGCTGCATCGAGATCTTGCTTGCCCACCTCGATGCCCCCGAGGTGACGGCGGTGGCGCCTCGGATTCGAGCCGAAGTGGGGGAGCGGTCGATCGATCGTTACGAGGCCAAGCACTCACCGCTTGATCTCGGCCCCGACGCAGCCGTCGTTCGGCCCGGAAGTCCGGTCCCGTATCTGCCTTCGACGGTGCTGGCCGTTCGCCGCACCGTCTTCGCTGACGCCGGTGGCTTCGACGAAACGATGCGAGTGGGCGAGGACGTCGACCTCGTCTGGCGCCTGCTCGACGCCGGTGCGTTCATCCGGTACGAACCCGCGGCGATCGCACGGCACCGCAATCGGCCGTCGTGGGCCGCCCTCGCTCGTCAACGCTTCGGCTACGGCACGGCCGCGGCCCGCCTTGATCGGAAGCATCCAGGCGACGTCGCTCCCGTCGAGATTCCCGCGCCGATGCTCCTCGCTTGGTCTTCCGCTGCGCTCGGCGGTCCACTCGGTCTCGGAGCCGGAGTCGCCATCTCGGCCAACGAAACTCGCAAGCTGCACGCCAACCTTGGCGGCGACGCTGTCGACACTCGTGTACTCAGCCTGCTCGGGCACCGCCACGCCGCCCAATGGCTCGCCCACGCCGTGCGACGCGCCTGGCTGCCGCTGTTCTTGGTCGCGGCGCCGTTCAGCAAACGGGCTCGCCGAGTGCTCGGCGCCTCA
>CAZEMU010000011.1:0-8452 GCA_964513315.1 uncultured Acidimicrobiaceae bacterium
CGTATTCGACCGGGCCACCGTCGGGCAGCAGATCATGGTTGCCCGGCGAGATGCCATACGGGATGTCGTTGTCGTCGAGCCCGTCAAAGCCGGGTTCGATGCGGTCCCACTCGAGCAGGCTGTTCGGGTTCTGCACTACGTCGCCGACATGGGTGACGAATGCGATGTCCGATGCAGCCGCGTCTTCGATGACCCAGCCGAACTGGGAAAGGGCGATCTCGGACCGAGCGCCCGAGGTCACGTAGTTCTGGGTGTCCGGAAGCACCACGATGCGGAACGTGTCGCTGCCTTGCCCCGACGCCGGTGAACTTGGCAAGCCAGAGGCGAGCATGACGAGCACCGCAGTGGCGATCCACACCAACCCTCTCCGTCGCCGCCGCTGCATCTCACGAGAGTACAGGTCGCAGCGCTCTGGCTTCGACGACTGCCTTGGCCGGGCGCACGGCCTGTTCCTACAGTCTCGGCATGCAGATGCTGTTGGGACTGTGCTCATCCGACGACGGGGCCGCCCGGTTTATGGAGGGGCGCGACGGCTCGGTGTGGGTTGCACATTCTGGAGAGCGTGACAGTGCCCCGTACCGCAGCATGTTCGCGCTCGCGACCGACGACATCGCCGGAGCAACCGAAGCCGCCAACATGGGCCTGCACGTGATCTTTCGCCGCGTGATCAAGCCGTCCGGTGCCGTCGTTCCGCCCGAGCGGGTCATCGCATCGTTTGGCATGGTCCGCCATCCAGACCTCGAGCACGCCGAGTCGGACGCGCATTGGCGCGACCAGCACGGCCCGCTCGCGCTCGCAAGCCACACGGCGATGTGCGACTACGAACAGCTCAGCATCCTGGCGACTCTCCAGGGCACGCCGCTCGACGGGGTTGCGATGTGTGCGTTTCCGGATCGATCGACGCTGTCGACGGACTTCTTCAACGACGACGACGCAAAGGCGGCGATCATCGCCGACGTCGCCTCGTTCGCAGACACTCGGGCCTCACTCCCCCGAGTCGTCCTGACCCAGAGTCACTAAGCCACACTCGCTAAGGCCAAAGCCGCTACCCGCGGGCGTCGGCTTCGGCGATCAGCCGTTGCAGATTCACCACGGCATCGAGGCCGTGGGTCATCGCGATTTCCATCGACTGCTGCTGCGACGCGTTGACGAACTCGCCCGTGCGCAGGCTCGTGAAGCCGTCGAGTCGGGCATTCCCCAGCCACTCGAGTAGTTCGGGATCCTCGCGCCAGCGGGCCGAGTTGAGCATGTTGCCCAGGGCCGTGCGCATCCAGTCCTCAGCCGTGTTCGGGTGAGGCACGACCTGCATGAGTTCGTTCTTGCGCTCTTCGTCATCGATGCTGACCTCGACATGGCCGATAAGCGCCGCGCTGAAGACCTGTTGGCAATGACGGACCGTCTGCAGGGTGATCCGGCCACCATCGAACACTGGCTTCGTGGGCCGTCGTGCGAGCCCGTCAGCAGCGCAGTGGACGTGCACGGTGTTGGGGCTGGTCTCGATCTCGCCGCCGTCGAGGACGATGCGATCGGCGCCGATCGATTGCACCCGGCCCAGGCGCACGACATTGGTGATCCGCTGGAGCTGTTCGATCTCGGCGAAGGTGCACGTCGCGCAGCGGTACATCTCGGGCTCGACGGTGCTGTCGATACGCAGGAGGCACCCGGCAGCTTCGAGCCGCGCGAACAGGTCATCGATGTCGGTCGCTTCGGCGCTGCACTGAATTTGGGCTGCGA
Organism: uncultured Acidimicrobiaceae bacterium; assembly: GCA_964513315.1. GTDB lineage: Bacteria > Actinomycetota > Acidimicrobiia > Acidimicrobiales > UBA10347 > UBA10347. The sequence goes on from CAZEMU010000011.1 coordinate 1,735, forward strand.
AGTTGGCGAGCGATCCGTCCGCGTGGTCTGGTCCCGGCTGGATCTTGCTTCGGTCAAGGATCCACGAGTCTCGGGGCACGATCCAGGTGATGTCGTCGGGGTCGACATCGTGGGCGAGCAGCCAGAGGCATGCGTCCATACCGGTTTTGCCGGCTCCGACGATGACCCACCGCTCCGGCGCGGTGTCCAGAGCCGGCATGTCGTTCAGCGGCACACACCATGCATCGTCGGCGACGTCGAAGGCTGGGTTCGACTGCGACGGCACCCGAACATCCATGTAGGTCGCATCGACTTCGGTCGTTACGTCGACCGTGAAGGTCTCGCCCGTGACGAGCGAGCGCACCTGACCGTCGCCGAGATAGTCGCAGCGTGGGAAGTACTGGACCCTTCCCGACGGCAAGAGTTGCTGCTGCATGACCTGTTCGAAATAGGTGACGACCTCGGTGCCCGAGGCCAGTTCGTAGAGGCCCGCGTTCCAGCCGACCTGGTCGATCGTGTCGTCGCCAAGGTTGCGGCTGTTGACGCCGTAGAACGACGACGGCTGATGCAGGCGCACGAACGGGTACGAGTCATTCCAATGCCCACCCGGGCGAGCGTGCCGGTCGACGATGATCATCGTGGCATCGCTCTCGGTCGCGAGAACATCGGCAAACGCCATGCCCATCGCGCCCGCGCCAATGATCAGATAGTCGGCCTGGTCTCCGGTCATCGATCCAGCCTGTCAGACCCGCGAGCCTGAACTCAATGACGTCTCAGATGATCGCCGTCTCCAGGAACGGCTCGTTCTCGACGATGCGTCGATAGCCAAGCGGCGAGAGGTCGAGTGTGCGGTACTCGCCATAGGTGATCATCTCAGCTGCACCGCGTCCGATCGCCGGCGACTGTTGCAGACCGTGCCCCGAGAAGCCGACCGTAAACACGTAGTTGCTGACCTCGTCGTGGGGGCCGACGATGACGTTCTGGTCGAGCCGATTGTGGGCGTAGTGCCCAGCCCAACGGTTCGTGACCTTGATCCGTTCGAAGGCGGGAATCCGGTGCGCGAGTGCAGGCCAGACCTTGTCCTCGAAGATGTCTTGGTCCATGACAAAGTCGTCGTAGGCGACGGCGGGATCATGGTCCGGAGTGCAGCCCGCCATGTACGCCTCGCCCTCGGTGCGCACGTGCACGCCAGACGGATCGATCGTCAGTGGCAGTGCCCGATCAAGCGGCTCGGCGGCGTCGAAAATGAACGTGTAGCGCTTCCGGGGTTCGACGGGCAGCTCAAGCCCCGCCATGCGGGCTGTCTCGACGGCACGCGGGCCCGACGCGTTGACGACGATGCCGGCTGCGATCGTGCGGCCCGACGCCAAGGTCACGCCGGTGACCCGGTCGCCGGAGCGTTCGATGCCCACGACCTCGGCGGCGATGTATTCGGCACCGTTCTGGCGGGCTTTGCGGCGCCACCAATCGAACATGGTTCCGCCGTCGAAGTAGCCCTCGTCGACCAGGTTGTGGCACCCGAGGACGAGATCGTCGACGGTGTAGAACGGGTAGTCGGCCTTGATCTGCTCGGGCGTCATGATCTTGGTCCCAGCCCCGAAGCTGGCCTGGATCTGTTGGTTCGTGCGCAGCGTCTCGGCGAAGGCAGGATCGTCAGCGAGGTACATGTAGCCGAAGTGCTCGACGGCCAGCTCGGGGACCTCGGGATCGTCATCCATGTAGGTGCGGAACTCACGGACGAACTCGGCCGCAAACTGCGAGATCCGGACGTTGACCTCGTTCGAGAATTGTTGCCGCATGCAACTGTTTGTGTGCGACGTCGAGCTGTTCTCGTACGTCATGTCACGGTCGAGGACCAGGATCGTGCCGTCGAAGTCAGGGTTGCGTGACAGCCACCAGGCGACCGATGAGCCGATGATGGCAGCACCAACGATGACGACGTCGTAGCTGTCCTGGCGAGGGTCATCGATGACCGGGAGGACCGGATTCGAGGCGTTCATTTCGTGTATCCCTGGAGTCGGTCGTTCTCGACCGCGTCGGCCGAGCGTTCGGATGGGTCACCGAAACCGCCACCACCGGGTAGCTCAAGAATGAGGCGCCGACCAGCGGGCACGGTCTGGCGGCCCTTGCTTGGGAACGGCGTGCCGTCGTCGAGATAGACCGCGCCGGCGGCGCCGTCTTCTCCCCCGGCGCGACCTCGTGCCGGGTTGGCGACGCGATCGAACATGGCAGAGAACTGGAACTCGTAGCCCTCGGCAGGGCCGATCTCGACCACCTGCCCGAGACCGCCCCGGTACTTGCCAGCGCCCCCGCTGTCTTCGCGGATCTCTTTACGCCACACGACGATCGGACCGATCTGCTCGGTGGCTTCGGAGCTCATCGTCATGACGCCTGAGGGAAACGCCGTCGCGGTGAGTCCATCGAGCGTCGGTCGTGCGCCGGTACCGCCGCTGTTGAACATGAGCATCTCAACCGGCGGCAGCTGCGACATGGGATCGGCGGCGCGAGCACTTGCCTGGAAGTTCCAGAGCGCGCCCGCACCTTCGGCGGGCACGACCTCGGGCAGTGCTTGCGCGATCGCCCCGAGGCACAGGTCGGTCACGAAGTGACCGAGCACGTGACGCACGGCTACCGGGTCGGGGTCCTGCGCGTTGAGAATGACGCCCGGGGGTGCGCTGACGGTGAACGGTGCGAGCGAGGCGAAGTTGTTCGGCAGCTCGGGTGCGAGCGCAACGAGCATCCCGTAGGTGAAGTACGCCTGGGCGTAGGTGATGGGGACGTTCACGCCGAACGGGCTGAGCGGCGAGGTGCCGGTGAAGTCGGCGTGCATCCCGTCATCGGTAACCGTGAGTTCGACCGCCAGCGTGACTGGATCGTCGTAGCCATCGACGACCATCGTGTTCGTGTAGGTGCCTTTGGCGACAGGACCGAGCGCTGCGAGCGTCGCGGCGCGGGTGCGCTCGAATATGAACTCGCTCAGTGGTCCCAGATCGGCCAGGTCGAACTCGGCGAGCATTTCGAGCAGGCGGCGACGGCCGGTCTCGTTGCACGCGGCAAGCCCGTGGATGTCGCCGACGACCTGGTCAGCTTCGCGGACGTTGTTGCGCACGATGGCGACGAGGTCGCGGTTCAGTTCACTGCGCTCGACCCACTTCATGATGGGGATCCGCAGACCTTCCTCGTAGACCTCGCGGGCGTCGGGTCCGTAGCCCCGCCCGCCGACGTCAACGACGTGCGCCGTCGAGGCGAAGAAGCCGATGAGCTGCTCACCGTTGAACACCGGCGTCGTGACGGTGATGTCGTGGAGGTGGCCGGTGCCCTTCCACGGATCGTTGGTCAGGTACACGTCGCCGGGATAGATGCGTTCGGGACCGATGTCGGTGATGAAGTGTCCGACTGCTGCCGCCATCGTGTTGACGTGGCCAGGCGTGCCGGTGACCGCCTGGGCGACCATGCGACCTTCAGGGTCGAAGACGCCGGCGCTCAGGTCGCCAGCTTCGCGGACCGAGGTGCTGAAGGCCGTGCGAATCAGGGTGAGTGCCTGTTCCTCGACGACGGCGATCAGACGGTTCCACATGATCTGGTTGTGGACGTCGCGGTTGGCGCTCATTGTGCGTCCTGCTCTCGGGTCGAGGTCTCGGCGGACCGTCTGGTGATCCGTAAGCTCCGGTCGCCTTGGAGGACGGCGCGGTGATGCGAGCCGAGCACGGTCGTGGTCTGTGATTCGACGATGAGTGCTGGTCCATCGACGGCTTGGCCAACGGTGAGTGCGTCGCGTTCGATGATCGACGCCTCGACGGTCGTCGAGCTGACGGGGTCATACATCGGCCGTTGCAGATCGCTCGTCGCCACCGACTGCCCGTCGATGACCTCAACGGAGTCGGGCGTCGGCATAACCGAACTCACCCGCACGGACCAACTGACGGCTTCGATCTGCACGTCGTCGATGGCTCGACCGAAGAAGGTCTCGTAGGCCTTGGTGAACACGCCGGTGATGAGTTCGGCGGCGAACTCATCGAAGCTGCCTTGGTCGAGGCGAACGGGGATTTCCCAACCCTGACCCTTGTAGCGCATCGAGACTTGGCGATCGACGACGAGTTCGGCGTCGGTGCCTTGGCGCACGAAGCTCTCGGCTTCGGCCGTCAGCTCGGCCAACAGCTGGTTGGCACCCTCGAAATCGAAGTCAGCGGTGCTCGTGTAGAAGCTGCGCACGGCTTCATAGGAGAACGGGGCACGCAAGAAGCCGATCGCCGAACCAACGCCGGCGCCAGGCGGCACCCACACTTCGTCGAGGCCCAGCTTGTCCATCAAGCGGGTGGCGTGCAGCGGGGCACCGCCACCAAAGGCAACCATCGCGAAGCCGTTGAGGTCCTTGCCGTTCTCGACCGCATGGACCCGTGCTGCGTTGGTCATGTTCTCGTCAACGACCTCGGCGATGCCGATCGCCGCGATCTCGTCGCTCATGTCCAGGTGCTGGCCGACGCCATCGCGGATTGCGGCAGCTGCGCTCGTCGGATCGAGCGAGATGTTCTTGGCGCCGAACGTGTCTGGGTGCAGGCGTCCGAGCTGCAAGTTGGCGTCAGTCACGGTCGGATTCGTGCCGCCGAGGCCATAGGCGGCAGGACCGGGTTCGCTGCCGGCCGAGTGTGGCCCGATGCGGATCTGGCCGAGCGTGTCGACGCTGGCGATGGAACCACCGCCGGCACCGATCTCGATCATCTCGATCACCGGGATCGAGATGGGCATGCCGCTGCCCTTCTTGAAGCGAGTGGTTCGGGCGACCTCAAACGTCTTGGCCGTCTGCGGCGTGTAGTTCTCAATCAGCGCGATCTTGGCGGTGGTGCCGCCCATGTCATAGGAGAGCACACGGTCGCGGCCGTAGCGGGCGGCAAGGTCGGCGGCGAAGATCGCACCACCAGCGGGACCGCTCTCGACGAGGCGCACGGGGAAGGCCGCGGCGGATTCGACGCTCATGAGGCCACCACCGGAGTGGATCAGGTAGAGCGGACAGTCGGCGCCGCGAGCCCGCAGCTCATCGCGCAGACGGACGAGGTACGACGCCATGAGGGGCTGGACGTATGCGTTTGCGCACACGGTGTTGAAGCGCTCGAACTCACGCATCTGGGGCGAGACTTCGGCGCTGATCGAGACCGAGATGTTCGGCAGCCGTGCGAGCAGCTGATCACGGAAGCGCTGTTCGTGGGTTGCGCTGACGTAGCTGTGCATGAAGCCGACGGCGACCGATTCGTAGCCGCCCGCCTCGATCGCGTCGATGACACGGTCGGCTGCGGCGTCGTCGTATGGGAGTAGCACTTCGCCCTTGGCGTTGATCCGCTCCGGGACGACAAAGCGGTCCTTGCGTTCGATCAGGGGTTGCGGCAGAACGATGTTCAGGTCGTACTGCTCGAAGCGACCTTCGGTGCGGGTCTCGACGACGTCACGGAACCCTTGCGTGGTGACGAGTGCCGTGGGCGCGCCGCGTCGCTCGATCAACGCATTCGTTGCCAAGGTCGTGCCATGGAGGACCTGGACGACGTCGCCGAGATCGATGTTCTGCTCGGCGGCGAGGGCTTCGATGCCGTTGAGGATCCCGATCTCTGGGCCTTCGTGCGTGGTCAGCACCTTGGTCGAGGCAAAGGTGCCATCGGCCCGCTCGAGAACGATGTCCGTGAAGGTGCCGCCGACGTCGGCGCCGATGCGCAGCCCGCCGATCGCTTCCGCGCCGGCCATCAGAGATCCTCAACTTTTGGGAAGTCCGACGGAGGCTTGATGTCAACGGTCGCCGAGCGCTGCTGGGCGAGCATGCCTCCATCGACCTTGATGACATCGCCGGTGATGTAGGCCGCATCGTCGCTGGCCAGGAACAGGGCCGCGCCGGTCATGTCATAGGGCTCGCCGATGCGGCCGAGCGGGACGTTCTCGCCGCGGTACTGACGCTGGTCGAGGGTCATGCCGCTGGTGTCGATCGAACCCGGCATGAGTGCGTTGACACGAATGCCATACGGCCCCAGGTCGAGCGCCATCGCTCGGGTCAGGGCTTCGATGCCGCCCTTGGTCGCGTCGTATGCGGTGAAGGCTCGGTGGGCACGGGTCGCTCCACCGGAGCTCATATTGATGATCGAGCCGCCGCCTTGCTTGGCCATGATGCGGGCAACCGGGTGGGACACGAGGAAGTGGCCGGTGAGGTTGACGTCGATGATGCGGCGCCACCAGGCCTCGTCGGCTTCGAAGAAGTGGAGCATCGGGCTGACGAGACCGGCATTGTTGAGCAGCACGTCGATGCGGCCGTGTTCGGCCATGACGGCGTCGATCATTGCGGCAACCGATGCGCTGTCGGAGACGTCAGCGATGGCCGCCATGGCAGCAGTACCGCCAGCGGCGGTGATGGCCTCGACCGTTTCAGCGACGGCGTCAGCGTCGACGTCGTTGACGACAACCTTGGCGCCGGAGCCTGCAAAGCGCTCAGCGATGGCCCGTCCGATGCCCTTGCCGGCTCCGGTGACGATGACGACCTTGTCCTGGATTGATGCATGCATTGTTCGGCTTCTTTCGACTTCGTTAGAGGTGGGTGAGTTCTTGGATGACGGCGGTGATGACGGCTTCGTCTCGCCGGTAATACGTCCAGCCTTTGCGGCGGGTCGCGATGATCAGGCCTGCGTCGACGAGCACCTTGAGGTGGGGGGGGGGCCCCCGCGGGGGCGCGCCCCCGGGGGGGGGCAAAGACAAGGTTGGGGGCCCC
>CAZEMU010000011.1:8462-13910 GCA_964513315.1 uncultured Acidimicrobiaceae bacterium
CGGCCCCGCGCACCTTGGGGGGGCGGGCCCCAGCTGGCTGGCTCACGCCGAGCTTCTCGACAATGAACTGGTTGCAGGCCCCGTGGAGCTCTGGGTCACCGTGCTCTTGTGGTGGGAAGTGCGCGGTCGGGTCTTTGAGCCACTGAAGGATCTGGCGTCGACGCTCACTTGCCAGTGCTTTGAGCACTGGTTCGAGGTCAACCACGGCGGTGGTGACAGCAGTTGGCGACATAGCGACATAACTAGCACGTTATGTCGCTATGCACAAGGGATCCGGCGATGGCTCTAGCGTGACCTCATGGCGACGAGTTCTACCTGTCTTTCGCTGCGCGACGTCCGCGTCTCCTACGACGATCAGATCGCACTCCACATCAGGCAGCTCGACTTCGAGCTCGGGACCAGCGTTGCCGTCATGGGCGCTCACGGATCAGGCAAGACGACCTTGCTCAATGCGATCGCCGGCATCGCCGCACTCGACAAGGGCTCGGTCGATTCCGACATTGAGCACTTCGCGCATGTCCCCCAGCACCATCACCGTTCGCATGGCATGCCCGACGAGGTCCCGCAAGCGCTCAAGTTGGGCCGCCTCGGCGCGCGTCTGCGTTCTCGACGAGCGGACCGTAGTGGCAACAGCGCGGCACCGGTTCCCGAGCCAGGCGCGCTCGCGAGTGCGCTCGAACGGCTCGAGGTCAGCGATCTCGCAGACCGCCCACTCGATGAGATGTCAGGTGGTCAGCGCCAGCGGGTCTTGATGGCCCGTGCACTCGCGCAAGGCGCGCAAGGGCTACTTCTGGATGAGCCGAATATCGGCCTCGATGCGCGGAGCCGAGGCATTATCCTCGACATCGTCGTGGCCGAGCGAGATGCAGGGCGGCTCGTGATCTTGACCACGCACCATCCCGAGCAGGCACAGGTGTGTGACCGGTTGGTCGTGCTCGACGCGGGAAACGTGGTCGGGTGAGTCGAGCTGGTAACTGATCAAGCCGCCCAGCAGCCGCAAGGCGCGCTCGGTACCGTCGTCAGACATGCGAGATTCGATGGCGTGGGCGCTGTCATGCGTGGAGGCTACGACGGCGTGACTGACTGGAGTACCGCTGCAATCGCAGAGAATGCGGCCACCGATTCGATCAAGCCGCGGTGGCTGCAATCGATCTCGATGCTGTCGGCGGCCGGGTCGGTGCACGACTGCCAGGCGACGAAGCCATCGCTTCTCGACCAGATACTCGTCCAGGGCGCATCGAGGGCGTACGGAGCGAAGAGGTCGGCGGAGTACTCGGCCTCGTCGTCAAGGTCGACCGGGCGGTACACGCCGAGGCGACTTGCGAACCGGAGGGACTCGACGGCGCTTCGCAGGGCGAAGTGACGCGGCACGACGTGACGAAGCGGTGCGCCCAGGGTCACGAGGTGCTGAATCCGGTCCGGACGCCGCACGGCCGCGACGCGAGCTTGCTGGCCACCGCGGCTGTGGCCGATCAGGATCGTGGGCTTCGAGCTGGCGTCGATCTCGTCGACAATTCGGTCGACTGCCCAGCCGCTCCCCCGCACGTTGCGTTCGAGTGGCACCACCGATGTGTCGTACTCCCCAGCGGCGAGCCATGAAGCCAATGGGGCGACGCTGTCGTCGGAGCCGAGGAAGCCGGGCACGACGACGACTCGCTGGCCGTCGCCACCAGCGAGCGGCACCGGGTTCTTCCGGAGCTGGCGGGCCTCTTCAGGGGCGCGCAGCTCTCGCCACGTGGGGCGCCCAAAGGCTTCGAGGAGCGGGTGCGGTTGCGTCACTGGATCGATGACGAAACGGTACTGGTGACAGTCCGTCAAAGGCCTGCCCCATGGCGGTTGAGCGAATTAGCGTGGCGCTCCATGCAGCAGCCGAACGTGTTGATGATCATGGCCGACCAGCTCGCGCCGCACTTCACAGGAACGTACGGGCATCCACTGGTCCAGACGCCGAACCTCGACGCGCTCGCCGAACGTGGCGTCCGCTTCGATGCGACCTACGCCCACTCGCCGCTGTGCGCTCCGGCGAGGTTCACGATGCTGTCGGGTCAGCCCGTGTCCGCGATTGGCGCATGGGACAACGCCGCCGAGTTCCCGGCAACGGTCCCCACGGTCTGCCATCACCTGCGCCGCTTGGGTTACCGCACGATCTTGTCCGGGAAGATGCACTTCGTCGGACCCGACCAGCTGCACGGCTTCGATGAGCGCCTGACGACCGACATCTATCCGGCCGACTTCGCGTGGACGCCGAACTGGGAGCAGGCACACGAGCGGATCGACAAGTGGTACCACGGCATGGACACGCTGCACGAGGCCGGCGTGGCCGGTGCGACGTACCAGATCGACTACGACGAAGAGGTTGGCTACGCCGCCCGCCGCAAGCTCTGGGACCTCGCCCGGTCTCAGGACGATGGCCCGTTCTTCTTGTGTGCGTCGTTCATTCACCCGCACGACCCGTACGTCGCTCGACCTGAGTGGTGGGATCGCTACGACCACGACGCCATCGACATGCCCGATGTGCCGGACGTTGACGAGATGGATCCGCACACGCGGCGCATCCGTCGGGCGATCCAGGCCGAATCGCTCGGCTACAACGAGGACCACGTGCGGAACTCGCGTCACGGTTACTACGCGAACACGACCTACTTCGATGACTGGATCGGCCAGCTCGTTGGCGTGCTCGACGAGACGGGCCTCGCCGACAACACCATCGTGATGGTCACCGCCGATCACGGCGACATGCTTGGCGACCGTGGCACGTGGTTCAAGATGAGCTTCCACGAGCGCTCGGCACGGGTGCCGCTCGTGCTGGCCGGGCCGGGGGTTGCTGCTGGCGCGACGGTGGCTGAGGCGAGCACCCATTTGGACTTCCTGCCGACACTGCTGGATATCGCGACCGATGGCGGAGAGTGGCCCGAGTTAGGCGCAGAGCTTCCGGGGCGGTCGCTTTGGGAGTCCGCTACTGGCGGGACCGATGCCGTCGACGAGGCGATCGGCGAGTACACGGCCGAGATGACGGCTCGCCCGATCTACATGATCCGTCGAGGCAACCTGAAGTACATCCACTGCGACACCGATCCCCCGCAGCTCTACGACATCGATGCGGACCCGCTGGAGCGGACGAACCTCGCCGACGATCCAGCGCACGCTGCGACAGCCGGCGCCTTTGCCGATGAGGTCGCCGAGCGATGGGATTCTGATGCCATCACCGATCGAGTGCTGGCGAGCCAGCGTGCTCGACGAGTGCTGCACGCCGCGATGACGAGCGGTGAGCTCGTGTCGTGGGACCACGCGCCACATCAAGACGTCGCCAACGTCTACGTCCGCAATCACATGGACTGGGAGACGGCCGGGCCGAGATTCCGATTCCCGCCGCTCGGCGAGTAGCTAGCTGGCAGAGCTGAGCACGCAGAACTCGTTGCCTTCAGGGTCGGCGAGGACGACCCAGCTGGCATCGCCCTGACCGATGTCGATGCGTTCAGCGCCGAGGGCCACGAGTCGCTCAACCTCGGCGGCCTGGTCGTCGGGCCGGAAGTCAAGGTGCAGCCGGTTCTTTGCCGCCTTTGCGTCGGCCACCTGCAGAAAGAGCAATCCAGGAATCTCGTCCTCGGACGGACGGATCTCAAACGTCTCAGCACTGTCGTCGACGACAACCCAGCCGAGTGCTTCGGTCCACCAGCGACCCAGCGCCGGCGGATCAGCTGCAGCAATGATGACCTGTTCCCAAGCGAGGCTCATGGGCGGCAGCGTACGACACGACAGCGCGCGATTCAGCCGCCGTAGTGGCTGATCTCTTGCTTCTGTTCGCGCATCTCGTCGATCGCACGCTGCACGTCGACGATTGCGTTCTCGAGTTCTGCGGCGACGGCCTCGTGATCCGAGGTGAAGTCCAACTCGTCGAGCAGCGTGCCGAGGCGTCCGTGGGCCCGCCAGGCGGCGTACTTGGCCCACTCGGTGTAGAGCACCTCGGGGTCGTCGACGACGATGAGGTCTCGGGAGCGGCTCTGCTCGTCGCGAGCCGTGTCGGTGGCCACGTAGCCGTTGACCATCGAGATGCGCTCGCACTGCGAGAACAGCGGCCCAGCTCGGTGCACGACCATGTCGCCATGGAGAGCGATGGCGTAGCCGGGACCGGCGAACTCGGGAGCGACGGTGCGCTCAGGTGGTGGCGTTTCACCTCGGGCGGCCATCTCGGCCATCTCGTGCTTGGTGCCCAAGAAGTACTCGAAGCGGCCGCCGTCGACCTTGGCCGGATCGGTCACGGTCATCACGAAATCGAGGGGCAGTGTGTCGTGGTGCCACTTGTCGATCGAGGTGTTGATGTCACGGGGCTCGAAGTTCATGTGCCCCAAGTGCAACGGCATGGCATGTGGGGCGACTTCGATGCCGTAGATCTTCTGCAGGTGGTCGCAGATCTCTTGGCTCATGCACAGGTCACGCAACCACTGCGACTGATAGCACCCGCCGCGCACGACGTTCTCGATGCGATCGCCGGCTGGCTTGGCGTTGATCTTCAGTGTTCGGGCGATGTCGAGCATGATCTCGGCGCCCTCGTCACTCAGCAGGCGAAACGGCGTCGAGGCTGCAACCGGCGTGGCTTTGGTTGCGATTTCTTCGTCCGAGTAGCCCAAGTCGGTGAGCATCAGGATCTCGGCCGGCTCTTCGAGTGCCAGGTGTCGCTCGGGATCGAAGACGGGATCGTTCGCGATGCGGTTGTAACCCTCAGGCGTCGTCGTTGGAAACGGAACTGCGATGGCCATCGACGTATCGTCGCCCATTCCAGAGCACGAAACAACTGTTGGCGCCGCGATCCCCGACATGGCGCGAGTAGCTTCCGTTTGTGCCTGCCGCCGTCCAGCGATCCGTCACGGGGATCGACCTTCGGTCAACGCTGCGGTTCCAGGCCCTGCTCACCGGAGACCCGTGTACCCGGCTCGGTGCGGTGTCCTACGAACGGGCCACGTGGACACCCGAAGGCGCCGCCAGCCTCCGCATCGGCTGGACGCACGACGAAGATCCGGTTGCCACGGTTGAAGCGTGGGGTGACGGCGCCACGTGGATGCTCGACCGGGTCGATGGGCTCCTCGGCCTCGACGACGACCTCACCGGGTTCGAGCCCGATACGCCAGCGCTGCGGGCGGTCTGGGAGCGCAATACGGGACTTCGGCTGTGCCGCACTGGCACGGTGTGGCACGACACGGCGTGGTTGATCCTGCAGCAGCGTGTGCGCTTCATCGACGCCGCCAACGGGTGGCGGGCACTCGTGCAGGCCCATGGCACGCCAGCCCCTGGACCGGTAGGCCTCATGCTGCCTCCAAATGCGGAAACGATCGCTCGACTCCCCTATCAGGACTTCCACTCGTACGGCATCGAACGGTCGCGGGCTGACAACCTGATTCGGGCGGCTCGGGAGATGCCAAGAATCGAGCCCAAGACCGACCAGGGCTTCGA
>CAZEMU010000011.1:14010-33525 GCA_964513315.1 uncultured Acidimicrobiaceae bacterium
CCGAATCCCTACGGGACCCAGGACATCCGACGTCGCTGACCGTGTTACCTAGGCCGGTGTGAACTCGGCGTCGAGGTGTTTCACGCCGTGGATGAAGCTGGCCTCGAGCACATCGGGCTCGCTGGTCGCGTGGATGTCGGGCAGCGTCGTAAAGAGCTCGCGGTACATCGACGCAATCTGTCGCCGAGCGAGGTGCGCGCCCAAGCAGAAGTGCGGGCCGGGTCCGCCGAAGCCAAGGTGGTTGTTGTCCGGGCGTTCAATGTTGAATCGGTACGGGTCGTCGAACACGTCCTCGTCACGGTTGGCGGCCAGGTAGTTCATCAGGACCTTCTCGCCGGCAGCGATCGGCACGCCGCCCAGCTCGGTGTCCTCGGTCGCAGTGCGCCGCATGTACGTCACGGGGCTGGCGAGCCGAACGATCTCTTCGACCGCACCCTTGGTGTGGGTCTCGAAGTCGGACTGCCACAGGTTTCGCTGGTCAGGGTTGTCCGTGAGATAGGTGAGCGCCCACGCGGTCGAGTTGCGTGTCGTCTCGTTGCCAGCGACGACGAGCAGGATGAAGAACGAAGCGATGTCGGCGTCGGTGAGCTTCTCGCCCTCGACCTCGGCGTTGACGAGGACGGTGGTGAGATCGTCGGAGTCGCCGCCCTCTTTGGACTTGGCGACGTCCTTCATCAAATCGCTGAGCGCACCACCGGCCATGAGAAGCGCCGTGAGCATGTCGACGCCCTCTGGCGGATGAAACTCAGGATCGCTAATGCCCAGGATCGTGTTGGTGTGTTCGAACACGAAGTCGAGTTCTGAGTGGGGAATGCCCATCAGATCGCAGACGATCTTGAGCGGGAGCCGGGCCGCGACGTCGACCACGAAGTCGACTTTGCCCCGCTGGCGGATCTCGTCGACGATGCCCTTGGCCTGTTCGATGACGCCGCCTTCGAGCTTGTCGAGCATGCGGGGCGTGAACCCTGCCGACACCAGTTTGCGAAGCCTGGCGTGGCGCGGATCGTCCATCGCGATCATCGAGCCGAAGAACTCGTTGAACTCTGGCGGCGAGTCGAGCACCGTGATGCCAGCTGCCGAGCTCCAGATCTGCGGGTTGCGTGACATCTCGACGATGTCGGCATAGCGAGTCGCCACATAGGCGCCGCTACCGGCCAACGCGAGTGCCGGGTTGTCGGGGTCGTCCGGGTTCTTGGGCACCTCGGAGAACTTCGTCAGCGGCTGTGCTCGCAATGCGGCCAGCTTGTCTTCGATCACCTGCTGCGGCTGACTCCAAAAGCCCGACATGATCGGGTTGTCAAGGTCGTCGACGTCGACGGCTGCTGCTTCAGACAAGCTCATAGATCCCCCAGGTGTTCGGAGGCGACAGCTTAGGCTTCGCCGAAGATCTCAGCCTGCTTCGCCCGATAGGTCTCCATCGACATTGCACCGTCGATCGAACCGAACTCGGCTTCAAGGCCCGCGAGGATCTCATCGTCGCTCAGGCTTGGATCCCATTTGCCGATGACCGGCTGGGGCACGTGCAACGGCGTATCGCAGAAGATCTCGATGCCGTTGCCCTCGGGGTCAGCGAAGTACACCGACACGGCGTTGCCGTGTGTGACCGGCACGGCGTAGCGAACGTCGGGATGCTCACCCATGCGAGCGAGCATGTCTTTGACGTCGGCGATCGAGTCGACTCGGAAGGCGTTGTGGTCGACGTTCGTGTCATCGCTTTCGGCTCGTGAATTCGTAAGTCCGAGCTGGTGATGGTCCGTCGAGCTGCCGCTCAGGAACACGATTTCGTTGTCTGGGCTCAGCTCGCCGCGGTCGGCAACCTTCCAACCAAATGCATCGCAATAGAACTGCGCCATCTTGTCGAGGTCTCGGACCTTGAGCACACAGTGCGACCAACGAACGTTCATCGCGTCAGTCCACCACACTCGCAACCGGAGCGCCACGGGCGTCATCGGTCGCAGCCAGGAGTGCGTCGACAAGCCGCGACTCGGCTCGGCTATGCGCCGCAGCATCGCGATGACCGATTTCGTCAAGCTCATGCGCGTCAGCCGTTAGGTCGAACAGCATCGACTCGCCGCTACTGAAGCGCGTGTACTTGAGGCCGTCATCGGAGATCACCGTTCGGATACGGCTCGGCAGGCGCGCGTGGGCCGCGAACGCGGCACGGATGTCGTCCTCGACCAACACATGATCGCGAACCGATGCAGTTGCGTCGCTGAGCACTGGTGTCAGCGAGGCACCCTGGATCCCGTCGTGGAGCGGCACCTCGCAGAGGTCCATCAGCGTCGGACCGAGATCGATGCTGCTCGCCAGCGACGTGCTTCGATCAGCCGCCTGGCGAGGATCAGCAATCACCATCGGCACGCGCATCGTGCCCGAGAACGGCATGAAGCCCTTCAGCATCAAGCCGTGATCACCCATCATGTCGCCGTGGTCCGAAGTGAAGACCACGATCGTGTCCTCGGTCTGGCCGAGTGCCTCGATCGACGCCATGATCCGCCCGACGCCATCATCGATGAATTCGATCGTTCCGTAGTTCGCAGCGAGACACTCCTTCAGCAGCTCATGGTCGGTCGCCCCACAGGGGGCGACCCACTGCCGCTGGGCATACACCTGCCACCAACGGTCACTGCGACGTCGGTACGGCGACTCGTCGCTCATGGGAATCACGAGGTCTTCGTAGCGAGCGCCCTTGTCGAGCGCCCAATGCAGGTGGTGGCCCGTGACCCGAGCGCCATGGTCGATGGCGAGCTCAACGTGGCCGAACCCGTAGAAGTCATCGGGCCACTCGGGCACGCCGGTGTCGTACTCCTCGAAGTGCTCCAGCGAATCCCAGCCGTCGGGATACCCGTGGTCGACGGTCGGGGCTCGGTCGACCTCGACGACCGAGTTGCGGCTCATGCCATGTTGCAGATGCGACTTCCCGATCAGCGCCAATGGCATCGAGGTTCGGTGTCCGGACCGTGGCGTTGCCCATGAAGCCGACGTGGTCTGCCCGATGCTGGTCGGTGATCACGAACAGGCCGTTTGGTTTGCGCACGCGCCAATGATGGCCGGGGTTAGGCCGCCTCGCCAATGACCATCCGCAATATGTTTGCGACGGCGTCGGTGTCCTTGGTGCCAGCCCCCATGCCGATGCGGTCGATCTGCATGGCCGGCATGGGGCCCCAGGCATCGGCAATCGTGACCAGTAGCGCTGCGCCCGTTGGTGTTGTGCTCTCGTAGGGCGCGGGCCCGGCCTGTACCGGAGCGACTCCCCTGGTCAGCTCGAGCACTGCGGGAACGGGCACGGGAAGCGGACCGTGCGCACCTCGCGCGTGGCCCGAACCGAGACTGAGCGTGGAGCAGACGATGCGATCCAGGTCGAGATGCACAATCGACGCCGCCGAGCCGACGATGTCCGCGATCGAGTCGAGCGCGCCGACTTCGTGGAAGTGGACCTGCTCAAGCGGCATCTGATGAACCGCCGCCTCGGCCTCGCCCAGGCGTGTGAACACGGCTCCGGCGAGCTCGGCAACCGGAGTCGGCAGCGCTTCGAACATCGTGAGGATCTCGGGCAGGTGGCGGACCGTCCGCGTCTCAGGCACGTCGACGTGCACCTTGAGTGAACCGAGGCTGCCGCGTTGCACCGCTTCCTCGCGGAGGGTCACACCGATGTCGAGTGCATCAATCGCCGTTTGAGGAACGTCGATTGGCACCCCTGCCGATACGAGCGCGCCGAGCATCATGTCGCCGCTCGCTCCCGCCTCGGCGTCGAACCAGCCAATCGTCGTCATATACGTAGTGAGAGCATGCGGACCGCGGCACAGGCGGCCCCGAAACCGTTGTCGATGTTCACCACGGTCACGCCCTGGGCGCAGCTTGCCAAGGCGCTGTTGAGCGCCGTCGATCCTCCTGCGGCGACGCCGTAGCCGACCGACGTCGGCACGGCGATCACGGGCGCTGCGACGAGGCCACCGAGCACGCTGACGAGCGCTGCGTCCATGCCAGCGACGGCGATCACGATGTCGGCCGCGAGGATGTCGTCGAGCCGTTCCTGCAAGCGCCAGATGCCAGCGACGCCCACATCGACGATGCGTTCCGCATGGACGCCGGAGAATGCAAGCGTGCGCTCCGCTTCGGCGGCGACGCGCAGATCAGACGTTCCCGCAGCGACGACGGCGATCCGGCCTTCACGAGCTGGAAGGTGACCGCCCAGGACGGCGGTCTCGGATTCGGCGTCGTGCACGAGCGGGTCGCGCAGCTCGTTCGGCAGGGCGCCGTGGCGCTCTTCCGAGAGACGGGTGAACAGCGTCGGCCCGCCGTGTTCGATGAGGTCGGCCGCGATAACGCGAAGCTGCGCGTCGGTCTTCTCTGAGCACAGCACAGCTTCGGGCATGCCCAGCCGTTCGGGGCGCTGGTGATCGTGGACGTGCACTAGGCGACACCCAAGATGGCTTGGCCGGACCGGTACGGGCGGGTGTCCAGGGCAACCGACGTAATGCCTGGAAGCACGGCACGCATCGCCGATGCGACGTCGCTCAGCAAGGCCTCGCCGCAACCGTCGCGATCTGACTCGGGCAGTTCGACCAGCACATCGTCACCTCGCATACGGCAACGGTTCACCGCAAACCCCGCCTCGGCCAACACGGCCTCTCCCATCTCGATCGAGCGCAGGCGTTCTGCAGTTACCCGAGTGCCCGTGTAGAGGCGGCTCGCTAGGCACGGCGATGCGGGGAGGTCGGCCTCGACCAGTCCCAGGTCAGCTGCGAGTGAGCGAATCCCCGCCTTGCCGATGTCAGCTTCGACATACGGATGGCGGACGTCGTGCTCGTCGGCAGCGATAAGACCGGGGCGGTACTCGCCGAGGTCGTCGATGTTGGCGCCGCTCAGAATCGTCGCCTCGCCGAGGTCACCCGCGGCGAGGGCACTGACGGCGTCGTACAAGTTCGTCTTGCAGTAGTAGCACCGATCGGTCGGATTGCTCAGGTAGCGCTCATCATCGAACTCGTTCGACGTGACCAGCTCGAGGTTCCAGCCGTTGCGCCGGGCGTGGGCCAGCACTCGTGCCGTGCCGGCGCTTGGCACTGCGGGCGTGACCGTGTGCGCAATCGTCGTGATCTCCGGAGCGTTCGCGTGGGCCACGGTGGCGAGCACCAGGCTGTCGATGCCTCCGCTGCACGCGACGATGCGAGGACCGATGTCGCTCAGCAGCTCGTCGAGTGCGTTTCGAAGGGTGGACACGGCCAACAGTGTGGCGGAGCCCCGACCCACTTACTCGGCTTTGAGCCGGGAGGCTTGCTCGCTTGCCGCTTGGGCGACGCGCTTGGCTGGCCAACCCAACGCGGATGCGGCCGAAAGCACGTCATCCCACTCGACGCTGCGGTTCACGACGGTTCCACCATCGAACGCCAGCTTGACCCCGATCGAGTGGCCTTCGACCTCGACGGTCGCTTCGGTCCGATCGAGGACGTGTTTTCGGATCGCTGTCTCGCGAATACCGATGGTCGTCGTCTCCGCGAAGATCACAGCGCGGACGGCGTCGACCGTCGTGGCATCGCACAGCGCACTGAGCGTGTGGGCTGGTCGGCCCTTCTTCATCAAAATCGGCGTGAGCCACGCATCGTGGGCCCCGGCCTGAAGCAGACGTTCGATGACATGTGGCCACAGTCGCGGGTCCATGTCATCGACATTCGTTTCGAGCTGGATCGCATCTTCGATCACGCGGTCATTGTGCCCTGCGCCAAGGCCCAGGCGCTCACGCAGCCGGGTTCGCGTGCAGATGATCGAAGACGCCCTCGGGCCGAGTCCGTCGGTATTCATCGACGATCGGCTCAAGGTCATCTGGCGATGCTCCGTGGAGAATCACGCCATCGCAGCCGAGGTCAAACTGGCCCCGGACCGCATCAACGCATTGTGCAGGACTGCCCGTCGCCGCGGGCGCCAACCAAGCTTCGGGCAACAGGGTCGAGATGTGTTCGAGCTGTTCGGTCGTTCCGATCTGGTCGATCGCTCCGGGGATAGACCGCACAATCTCGTCGGCGCGGAACCGTTCAAGCACCGCAGGGTCCCAGTCATTGGTGCGAACCATCAAATCGCCGTAGGCCTGGAGGTAGGTCGACATTCGGCCGACGGTCTTCTTGAGCCGCACGGGTTCGGGAAGGTGATCGCCAATCGTTGCGAAGCACGACCACACCCGAACGCTCGCAGGATCGCGGCCGGCCTGTTCGGCGGCCTCCTTGACCGTCCGCACGACTCGCTCAGTGGTCTCGTCGGTGAAGAATGTATGGAGTACGACGGCGTCGAAGCAGCGACCGCCCAGCGCGAGCGAGTTCGGGCCGAACGCAGTCAGCGTCATCGGAATGTGCGTCGGATCGACGCCACGCATCGCGAGCGCCGGGTACGCACCCATTGGCCCGTCGTGGCCGAGGACGGTCTCCCCGGCCCAGATCCGTCGCATGACGCCGACGAAGTCCTCCATCTGTGCAGTCGTGATTGGCGCCAGTCCGTATGCCTTGTCACGGCGCACGATCCCACGGCCGAGGCCGAGCGAGAATCTTCCACCTGTCAGCTCATGCATCGTCATTGCGTAGGCGGCGCTCACCATGGGGTGACGGGTGTTGTGGTTCGTTGCTGCCGTAGCGATACCGATGCGATCCGAGATCGCGCCGGCTGCTCCCGACAACGTGGCTGCCTCTTTGATGTTGAAGCGCTCGCTGATGAAGGCGGCGCCAATACCCATCGACTCGGCTGCCTGGACCTCGTCGATCAGCTCCCGTGGCGATTCGGGAGCGCCCGCCAGGGTGTAGAAGCCGAGCTCGTTCATCTGCGGGGTCGCCTCGTCGTGCATACCGAGCATCTTCGCACTGTGTCGGGCCCGGTTGGCATACTCACGGCATGCCGATCCGCGAGATCATCGAGGGCCAGCCGGTTCTCATCGTTGTCGATATCCAGGGCGGCGAAGAGGCCGCAGGCGACGGACCGCAGGACATCCCACTGATGGCCGGCTACGACGAGTGCCTCCGTCGCGCTCCAGAGATCGTCTCGGTCGCTCGCGAGTCAGGCGTGCCCGTGATCTTCTTCCAGGAAGCGCACCGACGTGATCTCGTGGACTTCGGACGAGAGCTCGACGGCACCGAAGACGTGCACCTACTCGAGGGCGACCCGGGTACCGAGATCTGGCCCACGCTCGACGTGCGCCCCGACGACTACGTGATTCGAAAGCGTCGCTACAGCTGCTTCTTCGGCACCGAACTCGAAATCTTGCTCAAGGGGCTGCGGGCCGACACCCTGATCTTGATCGGTGGCCACACCGACGTCTGCGTGCACTACACGTTCGTCGATGCGCATCAGCACGACTACTTTTGTCGGGTGCTCGAAGACTGTGTTGCCGGGTCGAGCCAGGCCGCCCACGACGCATCGCTGAATGCGATGGAGTACTTGCAGACGGGCGCTCGACGCAGCACTGACGAGATGCTCGCAGCCTTCCGCAACTGGGCGCAGACATGACGAGCTACGACGTTGTCTGGCCTCGTTCACCGCAGGGGGTGCAACGCCAGCGCCAGGCACCCCGGCTTCCGGATCTCGGTGGTCGAACGATCGCGTTCTTGTGGGACTACGTGTTCCGCGGCGACGAACTGTTCCCGGTGCTCGAAAAGGCGCTCGCCGAGCGCTTCGATGGAATCCAGATCATCGGCTACGAGGAGTTCGGCAACCTGCATGGCGCCGACGAGAAGGAACGGGTCGGGCGGCTTCCCGACGACCTTCGCAGCCGCGGTGTCGACGCAGTGGTTTCCGGGATGGGGTGTTGAGGTAGCTGCACGCCCGCCGTGATGCGGGCAGCCATGGCAGCCGAATCCGCTGGCATCCCGTCGGTATCGATCGTGTGCGAGGGATTCGAGGGCCAAGCCGCAGCTACCGCACGCGGCCACGGTTACGACGACCTGCCGCTCGCCGTGACGATCGGGCACGTCGACGCGCAGTCCTACGACGACATGGTCGCCAACTTCGTGACCGACACCGTGGAGCGTGTCATCGCGGGACTGACCAGTGCGACCGAAGTAGCGAGTGGCGAGAGCGATCAACCGTCAGCGCTGGAGATCGTTGCTTCAGGATCGATCGACGAGATCAACCGCGTGTTCATTGAACGTGGCTGGACCGACGGGCATCCGGTGATCCCGCCGACACGTGACCGCGTCGAGGCCTTTCTGGCCGACTCCGGCCATGACCCGTGGAAGACCGTCGGCGTCGCAACCTCCTCGGGCCAGGACATGACGATCTGGTCGATCGCGGTCAACGCCGTCATGGCGGGTTGTCTCCCCGAGCATCTACCGGTGCTCATCGCCATCGCCGAGATCCTGGCCGACCCTGGCTACGGCGCCGAGCACTCGGGCAACACGACCGGCGCCGACGCCCAGATCATCGTGAGTGGACCGAACACGCAGTCGCTTGGCTTCAACCACGGGCCAGGAGCGCTCCGCGAGGGCACGCATGCGAACACCGCCGTCGCCCGCTGGCTGCGTCTGTACCAGCGCAACGTCCTTGGGTTCACCGCCGACGAACATGACAAGGCGACCTTCGGAAACGCGACCCGCATCGTCTTGGCCGAAGACACCGAGTGCCTCCGTGAGATCGGCTGGGACCCACTGAGTGCCCAACTCGGCGCTCCGGCTGGTGAGGACACGGTCACGATGGCCCGTCTGAACAGCGGCACGATCATCGGAAGCGTGTTCGGTTCTACCCCTGGCGAGATCGTCGCCTACCTCGGCAACGGCATCGCTCGCACCGCCGCGTGGGATCTGACCCACGTCTACGGCCTCGGCCAGGATCAGTTCCAGCCGTTACTCGTCTTGTCGCCGATCCTGGCGCGAACCTTCGCGAACGCGGGCTGGTCGAAAGCTGACGTGCAAGCTGCCCTGTTCGAGCATGCACAGATACCCGCGATCACGTTCGAGCGCATGATCGGCGAGTGGAGCAACCTGACCGCCGGGCGCCGTCGCCTGGTCGAGCTGGCCGAATCGGGAGAAGTACCGCCCGTCTACGGCGAATCCGCCGACCCCAACCGCTTGGTTCCCGTGGCGACCTCCCCCGAGCGATTCCTCATCGCAGTCGCCGGTGACCCCAACCGGACCAATGCCTACGCCTTCAGCAATGACGGCCCGCACGGTTGGTGGACCACCCGCACCGTCGACCACACGCCGGCGAGCGATCTCGTCTGCTCCATTTGACAGGTTCCATTATCACCCCGTCTAGCCGACCTCTCCGCGCTCAGGAGACCTACGATGCGAAACGCATGTATCGCATCGACTGTCTGCAATTCGCTCACTGGTCTGAGCGGATCTTCCGCGAGATGCGTGAGGGCGACGTCGATGCCGTCCACGTCACGATCGTCTACCACGAGACGTTCCAAGAGACCGTCGCCAAGATCAGCCAGTGGAACCGCTGGTTCGTCGAACATGCCGATCTCATCATGCGAGGCGAGACCGCGGCCGACATCGACGTCGCCCGAGCCACGAACCGCACCGCGATCTTCTTCGGCTTCCAGAACCCGTCGCCGATCGAGGCCGACATCGATCTGGTCGAGATCGTCCACAAGTTGGGCGCCCGCTTCATGCAGCTCAGCTACAACAACCAGTCACTGCTGGCTACCGGTTGCTACGAAGACGACGACCCAGGCATCACTCGCATGGGACGAGAAGTCATCCGCGAGATGAACCGGGTCGGTCTCGTTGTCGACATGAGCCACTCGGCCGACCGATCCACGATCGAGGCCGCCGAAATCAGCGAACGGCCGATCGCAATCACCCACGCAAACCCTCACGTTTGGCACGCCGCCTTGCGCAACAAGCGTCCCGAGGTCATCAAGGCTGTGGTCGACAACGGCGGGATGATGGGCTTCTCGCTCTACCCCCACCACTTGGCCGACAAGAGCGACTGCACGCTCGAGAGCTTCTGCCAAATGGTCGCCGATGCAGCCGAGACCTATGGCGTAGAGCACTTCGGCATCGGCAGCGACCTGTGCCAAGACCAACCCGACAGCATCGTCGAATACATGCGTGTCGGACGCTGGACCAAGGGCATCGACTACGGCGAAGGCTCGGCATCGGCGCCCGGCTTCCCACCCCAGCCCACCTGGTTCGAGAGCAATCTGCACTTCGGCAACATCGAACAAGGCCTGCGTGACGTCGGCTTCGACGAGACCGAAGTCGGTGCGATCATGGGCGACAACTGGTACCGCTTCTTCGCCGAGAACTTCGGACCGGTCTCGTCATGAGCCCGCTGCCCATGGTCGACCTGCGGCCGCCCGATCAGGTCATGCGACTCGAACGGATGGGCTCGTTCCACCAGTCGAGGCTCTCGTTCATGCGGACGCTTCTTCGCCGTATGAAGAACGAGCAGTGGACGTTCGGTCGCCCGGTCTTCGACATCGATGCCGATGGTGTCGGTACGGCGCTCTACACGGCCTCGACGCCCGAACGCACCTACACGCTGGTGGCGTTCGGCCACGACCTGCCTGACGATCAGCGGTCCGATCGCGTCATCGCGACCGCCTGGGATGCGACGTTCACGCTGCACGATGGCATACCGACCGACGACGATGTCGCCCGTTTGCGGGCCAACGTGCCACTGCAAGAAGCCGGTCGTGTCGGTGAGTCCGAGCTCACGCTGTCGCGAGCCAATCGATCCGTGCGCCTCTGGTCCCATGTCGTCGATGCACTCGCTGCGGGCCACCAGCCTGACCGTGAGCTCGTCGATTCGGTCGGCTACTTGATGCGCACGACTGCCGTCTATGGCAGCGGTAAGTTCGGCGCTGCTGATCGTCAGGTCGTCGCAGAGCGGGACGAGTTCATTCCCCCGTTCCAAGTCGAGATGCTCACCGTCTACTTGATCCGCACCTTCGTGCTCGACCTGGTCGAACACGTCGCGGCGCTGCGATCGGATCACGCGGTCACGCTCGATCCCGACATGCGCCGGTCGCTTGGTATCGGGAACTCGACGGGCCTGGGCATGGCGCCCTTCTTGCTCGCTCATCCGCTGCTGATCAATAACTGGATCGCTGCTCGCGAGACTGCCCTCGCCCGCGTGCGTTCAATCGCCGCTCCGGAGCCCCACCGGGTCGAGCGGTTCCTTGGCTATGTCGAGCGGGCTCATCGAACCGTCGACCTCTGGAACTCTGAGCACCCACTCCAACAGGCAAAGGTGAGCGGGCTCGAGAACGACCTGGCTCTGCTTGACGCACGGCTCGACGCGCACCCGGTGACCAACGCGAACGGCTGGGATGAGCTCATCGACTGGGCCCACGAGGCGCTGACGATCGAAGGCCAGGAGCTCCTCGTATCGCTCGTACTCGAGCCACACGGTGACCTGGTTGACGACCTTGCGTACACGATGCATGCCGACGAGGCCGCGGCGTTTCGCATCGATGGCTCCGTCACGGTTGCCGAGACGCGACGCCAAATCGAAGATGTCTACGGGTGGGCCCGCTCCATTGCTTGGAGATCACCCGAAGCGAACGCTCGCGCCTGGTACGTCTCCGAGGAGAAGCTCGAGCCTCGTCTCGGCGAACGCCACGAAGAGCCAATCGCGGACTTCGAGCAGCCGCTCCAGCCTGCTCGCGACGCCATGCGGATGGAACACGATCTCGCTGATGCCGACGCCGATGCATCGCTCGGCTCGTTCCTACGCATGCACCCCGAGCACCGCCACATCGCCCGCCGCCTGCAGGTCGCAGCCGCGGCGCCCTATGCCGAGATCCGGGACAACACGATCGACGCCGCCATGCTCCCGATCGATCTGTTGCGGGCCAAGCTGAGCTTCTTCGGTGCAACCCACTTCGACCCTCGCTCGGATCGCTGGGTTCGTATCAACATGTTCCGCGGGGCCCCATTTCCGGCCGAGTTGGCCGACTGCGATGCCGACGACTGGACCTATCCGACCGTTGCGGTGTCATGAACCTTTCGCTGGGTGAGTTCCAGGCCACCGCCGCCAAGGCGCTGCGTGGGGCTGGCTACTCGTGGGGCATGTCTGCCGAAGGCGCCAACGTCTGCCGCTCACTCGCTGCGATGGGGATCGACCCGTCGCGCAACCTGTTGCGCCTGCTGGCCGTCGTCGACGATCTCGGCATCGCTGGGCTCCGGCCGGACCATGCCTGGGCGACGACAAGCGGACGTATTTGCCCGTTGTCGATCGGTGCAGCGCTCTCGGATGAGCCGCCGACCACGACGCTCACGTTCGAGGGTGTCGTGGAACCAATTCTGCTCATTCCCTCGCTGGCGACCCTTGCGAGTGACGAGCGTGGTTTCGACATGCGGTGGGAAGGCGGCTCGCTGCAGGTCGGCGTCGATGGCCCCGAGGTCTGGGCCGTCCCGCCGGCCGCCGACGTCATCATCGAGGCAGGACCTGCGCCCGAACACAGCCCCGACCGCGCCACCAGAATTGACGTTCCGAACGACACGCTCGAGCTACTGAACGCCTTTGCCCACCGCACGTATGCGCCCGCAACCGAGGCCAGCCGACAGGCCGGCGCAGGCGCAGGCACAAACGACAACGACTAGCCGCTGCTGCCTCAGGATCGGGGCGTCCAGGGGCCACCACGGTCGTCGAGATCCTGCGACAGCGCGCTGAGTGCTTCCCCGACCTCGGCGAGCGTGGCTTCGACTGCGGTCAGTTCGGTCTCAGAACGGGCCGCGGTGTTGCGTTGGGTTGCCGTCGGCGGACCAGTGGTCTGGCGGTGTGCGCCGGCGATGGTCTCGACGGTTGCTCGAAGCGAAGGCACGTCGGGTTCGTCCAAGCGTTGGAGCACGGGGTCACCGAGCAACAGCGCTGCTGCGGCCTCGAGTGTGCGATGCGTTGCCTCGAGGCGCACTCCAAGGTCACCGCTGTCCGGCGTGGCTGCGATGCCGGCACGAAGGTGCTTGACCCTGTCGCGAAGCGACGTCGTGTGCTGAGCAGCGCCGGCGACGCGGCGCACGAGTCCGTCGATCTCGACGCGGAACAGGGCGACCGTCGACTGATCAACGTCCGACGTTCGACCCGGAACGGCCACAACGTTAAACGGTGACGGTCCGGCGAGTGTCTCGGCGACGCCCCCGTGGATCCCGACCAGCTCGACTTGGTAGAGCCCTGGTGTCACCAGCGCACCGACCATTGGCTCGTCCCACGGGGCGCGGAAGCCAGCGGGACTCAGATCGACCGGACCTGGCGCCGAGGCGCGCAAGTCCCAGGTGACCCGGTGGAGCCCGGCAGTTGCTGGTGCAGGGAGCTGGCGAATTGCCGTGCCATCGGCATCGCGAACCACGAGGACGATGGCGGGCCCGGCGTCGAGATGTTCATCGGCAAGGCGCTGCCACCCAGGGAACGGCACGTCAGCACCATCGGCGGCGAGCTCAGCTTCGTCTCGTTGCCGCTCGCCGGCCAAGCTGCGGACCTCCTCGCCCAGGTGGAACGTGAACGTGGCACCAAGATCTGGGTTTGGCGCCCGAAACGCGGTGGTGCCGAGCGTCGGTTGGCCGGCCGCCTGCATCGGCTGATGCGGGATGTACCACCACGCATCGCGCACATCGAAGAGCGTGGCCACCGCGTCGAGCGACCCGGCAGCAAGGTCGCGAAGCGGCGTGTAGTCGTCGAGCACATAGATGCCCCGTCCGAACGTCGCACAGACCAGATCACGGTCCCGGGTCTGGATCGCAAGGTCTCGCACCGAGATCGTCGGCAGCGTCGTCAGCCGGGTCCAAGACGCGCCGCCGTCGATCGTCACAAACAGCCCGTGTTCGGCACCGACGAACAGCAAGCGTTCCTCGACAGAGTCTTGCTCGATCGCCCACACGGTGGTGTCCTGGGGCAGGTTCGTCGCGATCGAGGTCCAGGACCGGCCCCGATCGTGGCTGACGAAAAGGTGCGGGCTGTAGTCGCCGCTCTTGTGATCGTCGGCCGCGAGGTAGACGGTGTCGGGCTCGTGGCGTGAGGGCTCCAGATCGTTGATGAATGCCACCTCAGCGAGCTCCGGCGGGCTGGCGGCCAGGCGCCACGTCGCTCCCCCGTCTTCGGTGACCTGGATCTGGCCATCGTCGGTACCGGCGTAGATCAAGCCGTCGACGATCGTCGATTCCGCCAGCGCAGAGATCGTGCCGTAGTGCGACATCGCCATGTGGTCATAGAGCGCATCGACACTCGCGACGCGCTCTGCCACGGCGAGTTCATAGCGATTCGGGTTGGTGGTCAGATCAGGACTGATCGCTGTCCACGAGTTGCCCCGGTCGTCGCTGCTCCACACACGCTGCGACGCCACATAGACCCGCTCGGGCTGATGGGTGCCGGTGATCAACGGCGCGTCCCAGTTCCACCGCTCGGCGGGTTCGCCACGATCGGGAAGCGGTCGGATGTCGACGAGTTCCATCGTCCGCATGTCGTGGCGCAGCACGTTGCCGCCCTGCCACGAGATGTAGCTGATGTCGTTGTCATCGGGATCGAACGCTGCGTGGTAGCCGTCGGCGCCGAGGACAACCGACCAGTCCTGATTGCGTACGCCGTCGAGGTGCGTCGTTCGACTTGGCCCACGCAGCGTGCCCAGGTCCTGGGCGCCACCGAGCACGTTCGTGAACGGCACGGCGTTGTCTACCGCGACTCGGTAGAACTGCGAGATCGGCAGATTCGAGACGTGGCGGAAGTGCTTGCAGGCGTCGTAGGTCTCGTACAGCCCTGCATCGCAGCCGACGATCAGGTGGTCGTCGTTGGCGGGATCAATCCACACGACATGGTTGTCGCTGTGCTTGGCCGTGCCGTCTTCGGCCTGACGGAACGTCGCGCCGCCGTCGCTCGTGACGTGGAGGAAGACGTCGACTTGGTAGACGGTCTTCGGGTTGGTCGGCGAGGCGAAGATCTCTTGGTAGTAGTGCGGGCCTGTGCCGCCCGAGATGTACTCGTTGCGCCTCTCCCAGCTGTGGCCGCCATTGGTCGAGCGGTAGAAGCCGCGTTGTTCCTTGTCGGCGGCTTCGATGGTTGCGTAGACGAGGTTCGGATCCGCGGGCGTGACGGCGAGTCCGATGCGGCCCATGTCGCTCGTCGGCAGGCCTGCGGTCACGTGCGACCACGATTCGCCGCCGTCGTGGGTGATGTGAACACCAGAACCGGGTCCGCCTCCGAGGAAGGACCAAACGCGTCGGCGTCTTTGGTAGGTCGCCGCAATGATGGTTTCGGGATCGTTCGGAGCAAAGACGGCGCTGGTAACGCCCGTGTCGTCGTCGACGTGCAGCACTCGTGTCCACGAGGCTCCAGCATCGGTCGTCTTGTAGAGGCCTCGTTCGCCACCTGAGGACCACAGGGGCCCCTCGGCTGCGGCATAGATGGTGTTGCCGTCACGTGGATCGATCAGGATGTCGCTCACGTGCTCGGACCACGCGAGTCCAACGTGGGTCCACGTGTCGCCGCCATCGTCGCTTCGGTACACGCCGTCGCCCCATGCGACGTGGCGTCCGCTGACCGCTTCGCCGGTGCCGACCCAGATGACGTTTGGCCGCGACGGATCGATCCGCACGCAACCGATCGAGTACGACGGTTGTTCGTCAAAGATCGGCTTCCAGCTGATGCCAGCGTCGTCACTGCGCCAGACGCCACCGGACCCGACCGCCAGGTACCAGCGGTGCGGATGGTCGGGGTGGATCGCCAGGTCGGCGATGCGCCCACCCATGAGCGCCGGCCCGATGCTTCGCAACGGCATTGCCGCAACGGCCGCTGCCGTGGTCGTGGTGTCGTTGCCCGCTTCGCTCATTGCGCCACGGTAGTACCGTCCGCACATGGCGATTGCTGAAGTCCGCGTCTACGCCGTCCCGCTCGAGACAAAGAACATCTACACGATGTCGAGCTCTCGAGTTGCGACGCCCGTCTCGACCGTCGTGGCCCTCATCGACGACAACGGCACGGTGGGTTTCGGCGAAGCGTGCCTCGCCACGCCGCACTATCAGTCGGAGCACAACGACGGGGTCAGAGCAGCGCTCGAGTTGCTCGGCCCAGCGATGCTCGGACTCGAAGCGCAGCGTTTCACCGTCGTCAACGCGGCGATGGACGCAACGATCGAAGGCCAGCGGGCGACCAAGGCCGCGCTCGACATCGCCTGCTGGGATCTTGCCGGGAAACAGCTCGGCCAGCCGGTCGTTGACATGTTGGGCGGCGCCCGCAGCGACCATGTCGTGTCGTATCACGTGGTCGGGATCGCGACGCCAGAAGAAGCGGCTGCAGAGGCCACCGCGCTCCAGGACCAGGGCAGCACCCGGCTACAGCTCAAGACTGGCGGTCGTCCGATCCACGAAGACATCGCCAGCATCAGAGCCGTGGCCGATGTTGTGCGGCCCGGCACGGACCTCGCCGTCGACACGAACCGCGGCTGGAGCACCGTCGAGGCGCTCCAGGTATCGAACGCCTGCGCATCGATCACCATGTCGCTCGAACAGCCCTGTGGGACCGAAGCCGAGCTGGCCGACGTCAAAGCCAACGGACATCACCCGATCGTCGTCGACGAGAACGCCACCGACCTTCGAACGATCGCCCGTCTGATCACGTCAGGTCTTGCCAATGGGTTCGGACTCAAGCTGACCCGTCTCGGTGGCCTCACCGCGATGCGAGCCGTGCGGGATCTCTGCATGGCGTCGCGTGTGCCAATGAGCTCCGATGACGCATGGGGCGGCGACATCATCGCCGCCGCCGGTGTTGCGCTTGGAGCAACGCTTGACCCACGGCTGAGCCGTGGCGCCTGGATCTCGCATCCGTACCACGGGGTGCACTACGACGAGGCGAACGGGCCACGCCTCGACGGAGGCAACGTCACACTGCCCGCCGGCGGTCCAGGGCTCGGCCTGGTGCTTGATCCTGACCAGTTCGGCGAACCAGTCGCTGTGTATCGCTAGCCATGCAGGGCGTCGTCGATGACGGCGACGATTTGCTGGGCCTGAGCGGAGGTCATCGCGAGCGGGATCCGCATGTCGAGCATCGTTGACAGCACGGCCGACGCGCCAGGGACGGACTGCTCGTCGGCGTAGCGCCAGTGATCGGATCGGCTGGTGAACCCGACCGGTTGCTCGGCGCCGAACCACTTCAGCGGTACGCCTTGGCCAGCAGCCAGCGAGACAACCGCTCCGATCTCGTCGTGGGCAACGTTGAACTGGATTGATGATGCGACGAACTGCTCGCGATCGTCTCGGCTAGGCACGTGCACACCGTCGAGCTGCGAGAGCGCTTCGGCCAGCTCCCGGTAGCGGGCGTTCCATGTCGCCGCGCGGTCAGCGAGCATCGGCAGCTGGGGTCGGACGAGCGCAGCGACGAGCGCGCTCATGCGCATCGAGAAGTTCGGCGTGGTGAGGCGGTGGCGTTCGAAGACCTCGTCGCTCGGCCGGGCGCCGTGTTGGCCGTAGAGCATGTAGCTACCGGACAGCAGCGTGGCCCGAGCGGCGACGTCTTCGTCATCGGTGACGAGCAATCCGCCCTCGCCCGAGTTGACGTGCTTGAACGTTTGCGTGCTGAAGCAACCGGCCAGACCGAAGGTGCCGGTCGGGCGACCGTCCCAGCTGGCACCCATGGTGTGGGCGCAGTCCTCGATCACCGTGATGTCGAGCTCGTCGCACACGGCGACCAGGTCGTCGACATTCGGGATGTGGCCCCGCATGTAGGACAGCAACAGCCACTTCGCTCCGGTCGCCGCATGCTGTCGTCGCAGGTCGTCGAGATCGATGTGGTAGCGCTCGGTGATGTCGACGAACACGGGCTCGCCACCGGCATGGGCGATGGCGCCTGGAACGGGAGCGAGCGTGAACGCGTTCATGAGCACGTGGTCGCCACGGCCGACGCCTGCGGCGATCAGCGCGGCTGCGAGCGATGCCCCACAGCTGTTGAACGCCACGCAATAACGACGCCCGACGAGGGCCGCGAACTCAGCTTCGAGCAGCGCAGCGTCGGCCTGATCGCCGCCCATCTCGCCGTAGCGGAACAACTTGCCGGACTGCATCAGCGCATCGACTCGGGCCACGGCCTCGGGCGGCAACGGCTCTTGGCCGACGAAGTCGAGGGTGACTGGACCGGTCTCGTCCGATGACGCCTCGTCTTGTTCGGCGCGCAGATCGGCGGAGCGAGCGTGGCCCTCCATGCCTTCGTAGCGAGAGATCCGAGCTGCGAGTTCACCTTGGATCTGGGCAGCTTCTGGCGTGAGCTCTTGGTACGTCAGCTGTTTGATGAACTTGAGCACGTTGAGCCCGCCGGTGTACCGGGCGGCCCGCTTGGTCGGAAGGATGTGGTTCGGTCCGGCGCTCTTGTCGCCGAAGGTCACGGTCGCTTCTTCGCCCAAGAACAACGATCCGTAGTTCGTCAGTCGCTGGTGCCACCAGCCGAGATCGTCGGCCATGACCTGGAGGTGTTCGGCCGCGTACTCGTCGCTGATCGCCACCGCAGCTTCGCGATCGTCAGCGACGAGGATCTCGCCGTGGTGTTCCCACGCAGTGAGTGCCGAGGTGCGAGCCGGCTCCGGGAGTTGCGCTGCCAGTTCGGGCACACGACGGTCGACCTCTTCGGCCAACGGCGACGATGTGGTGATGAGCCAGACCGGCGAGTCAGGACCATGCTCGGCCTGGCCAACCAGGTCGGTGGCAACACGATGCGGGTCAGCAGTGTCGTCGGCGATGATCATCGACTCGGTTGGCCCGGCGATGACGTCGATGCCGACTTCGCCGAACAGCTGGCGCTTGGCCTCGGCGACGAACGAGTTGCCGGGCCCGACGATGATGTCCGCCGGCGTGCCGGTGAAGAGGCCGAACGCGAGCGCAGCGACGCCTTGCACGCCACCTAGGCCGAGGATGATGTCGGCACCAGCGATATCAGCGGCAGCAAGGATCGCTGGGTGCACGCCGCCCCGGTCGTCTCGGGCAGGCGACGTCACGATGACCGTCTCGACGCCGGCGACCTTCGATGTCGTCACGCTCATCAGCGCAGATGCGATGTGGGCGAAACGACCTGCGGGCACGTAACAGCCAGCAGCGTTGACAGGCACGAGCCGGTGGCCAGCACGCAATCCGGGACTGACCTCGATCTCGAACGGCTGCAGCGAGGAGCGCTGGGCCATTGCGAACGATCGAATGTTGCGATGCGCTTCGCTGATGTCATCGAGCAGCGTCGGAGCGAGCGACGACCGGGCCGCCTCGATGGCGGCACGTTCGACGACGATCGGACCCTGCCAGCCGTCGAACGAGGCGGCCATCGCACGGGCTTCGTCTTCGCCGCCCGTTCGCAGCGCCGCGAGCATCGTGCGCACGGTCTCGGCGACGCTGTCGTCGTGCGCCGCGGTGACATCGGAACGCCGCTTGAGATAGGTAAGGGTCATTGCCCGGCCGCAGCCGCTGCGAACTCGTGGCCGTACTCCGAGACTCGATCGAGCATCGCGTCGACGTCGGTCGCTTCGACCTCGGGGTTCATGAACAGCAGCCGGAACGTGTTGAGTCCCTCGATCGGCTGAAAGCCCATCATCGCCGTGCCGTCGGCCTGCATACGACCCTTGATCTTGGG
>CAZEMU010000011.1:33625-51068 GCA_964513315.1 uncultured Acidimicrobiaceae bacterium
TAGAGCTTGTCGGGCTGGAACAGGTAGTCGGCTCGCAGCGCGAAGCAGTCACCGAGAAGGTCGGGTTCACGGACGAGCAGCGCCGTGCACTGCTGGGTCATGCCCATCATCTTGTGGAGGTTCCACACGAACGAATCTGAACGTTCGACACCGGCCAGCAGGTGCCGGTGCGTCGGCGAGAACAACGCCGACCCGCCGTAACAACCGTCGACGTGGAGCCACAGGCCGTGCGCGTCGGTGATGTCTGCCAGGGCATGCAGATCGTCGAACGCAGAGGTCACGGTGGTTCCGGACGTGGCGATGACGGCGAACGGCACCTGCCCCGCGTCGATCGATGCCCGGACTGCGATATCGAGCGCTTCGGGGATCATTGCGCCGAGCTCGTCGGCGTCGACCTTGATCACTGCGTTCGTACCCAAGCCAAGCAGCGCGGCTGACTTGGTCGCCGCATAGTGACCTGCCTCGGAGACGAACAGGGTGAACTGCTCCCCCGTCGCACCGGACACCTTGATGTCGGGACGCAGGCGATGGCGAGCGAGCTGCAGCGCGTAGAGCGTCGCCGTGGAACCACCGGGACAGAACAAGC
Source organism: uncultured Acidimicrobiaceae bacterium (assembly GCA_964513315.1). Lineage (GTDB taxonomy): Bacteria > Actinomycetota > Acidimicrobiia > Acidimicrobiales > UBA10347 > UBA10347. The sequence continues at coordinate 34,212 of CAZEMU010000011.1, forward strand.
CGGGTGGCAGGGTCGGAATCGGTTCGGAGCCGGGCGCGACGTAGCCGGCGAAGCGGCCGAGCTTCGAGAGCACGGCGCTCTCCATCAGTGTGAAGACGGGCGCAGCTTCGAACGTGGCGCCAGTCGTGTTCAGCGCCGCACCGAGCCAATCGCCCACGACGGACACCGGATCGGGTCCGGCGAAGTTCTGGTTGATGAATCGGGGGTGGCTGGTATGCACCGAATGCTTGATGACCAGGTCGACGGCGTCGACGAGCGCGTCGTCGCCGAAGGCGCCGGCATCGTCGGCGAAGCCCAGCTCTGCGACCGCCGCGAAGGCGGCCGTGAGCTCGTCGGGGCTGGCCAGTTCGATCACAGGATCGGACTCGCGAGGCGGGTCGATGACGTAGCTCAGCGCCCGAGCGGCGATCCGTTCTTCGAGTGAGTTGCCCATCGGGTCCTATCCGTCAGATCGGGGCCGTTCATGGCTCGGGTCGTACATCGGCTCGGTGCCGATGGTGGCCGTGCATCGTTGACCGATGACCTGGACGCTGAGTTCGGTGCCGGGTTCGGCGTACGCGGGGTCAACGTAGCCCATCGCGATGTTCGTTTCGGTGTGGTGCCCATAGGCACCACTGGTCACAACACCGATCAAGTCATCGCCCGACAGAATCGGGTCACCCGTGTGTGCCGCGGCGATGTCGCTGTCGATCGTCATCACGACAAAGACACGCCGATGTCCGGCATCTCGCTGCGCAACGATTGCGTCTCGCCCTTGGAAGTCCTTGTCGAGATCAACGAAGCGATCAAGTCCCGCTTCGAGCACGGTGAATTCGGTGTGCAGGTCGCTCTTCCAGGCTCGATAGTTCTTCTCGAGGCGCATTGACTCGGTTGCGAGCAGGCCGAAGTCGATCAGCCCTAGCGGTTCGCCGGCGGCATGGATCGCCTCGTAGACCGGGACGGAGGCCTCCATGGGCATGTGCAGTTCCCAGCCGAGCTCGCCGGTGAAGCCGAGCCGAAGCGCGACCACGTCGAAACCAGCGATCGTGATCGTGCGGGCAGCGAGCCACGGGAACGACGCGTTGTCGAGCGCGGCGTCGGTGACCTGGCTCAGCAGCTTGCGAGCGTTCGGTCCGGCGACCATCAACGCGTTGTGGTCGTGGGTCAGGTTCGTGATCGTGACGCTGTCGGGCGGGTTGGCGTCGGTGAGCACGTCGAGGTCGTGCCATTCGGCGGCGGCCGCGCTCAGCAACCAGAAGCTGTCCTCGGTCAGACGGGTCATCGTGAACTCGGACAAGAAGCGTCCCTGGTCGTCGCTCACGTACGCAAGCGAGGTGCGACCCACGGCTGGTATCCGGCCAGCAGTCAGACCGTCGAACCACTCGATCGCGCCCGGTCCCTCGATAAGGAAACGGGTGAAGCCGCTGATCTCCGCGACGCCGACATTCAAGCGCACGGCTCGGGCTTCGGCGCCGACCTGGTCGTGGTACGTCGAGAACCGGTACGACGGCACATGCTCGAAGTCGTCCGTCGCCGGACGGAAGTAGAGCGAGCGTTCCCAACCGTTGATCGCGCCGAACTCGGCGCCCTTGGCGGCGAGCACTGGCGTGAGCGGCGTGACCTTTGCGTTGCGGCCCGCGGGTCGATGCTCGTCGGGGTGGTCAAAGACGAACTCGCGTCGATACTCCTCGACCGCCTTGGCTGACGCGTACGCCTCGTCGGCGTATTCGGTGAAGCGGCGAGGGTCGAGCACCCACGTGTCCCATTCGGATTGGCCGTCGACGATGATCTCGGCCAGGACCTTGCCCAAGCCGCCGCCTTCGCCCACGCCAGCTCGAAGACCGAGCATGCAGTACGCGTTGCGTCGTCCAGGGAGCCGGCCGACCAGCGGGACACCGTCGCCCGAGTACGTGATCGGCCCGTTGACGACCGAAGAGATGCCTGCGGTCTGCAGGATCGGCAGCCGATCGAAGACGCGCATCATGTTGTCTTCGAGCCGGTCGAGGTCAGGTGGTTCGAGCTTGTTGGCGAAGTCGACGGGGATGTGCTCGCGCCCCCACGTCTTGCAGCCTTGTTCGTAGATGCCAACCAGCAGACCGTGGTGTTCTTGGCGGCTGTAGAAGTCGTCGCCAGGATCCCGGATCAACGGCACTCGCCGACCGAGTTCTTCGAGCTCAGGCAGTTCCTCGGTCAAGAAGAACTGATGCTCCATGGACGACACGGCGGATTCGAGTCCGTAGAAGTTGCCGACCTGATGAACTCGGTAGCCACCAGCGTTGACGATGCTCTCGCACTCGATGTCGCCTTGATTGGTGTGCACGATCCAGCCGTCGGCGGTCTGGGTGAGTCCTTCGCAATCGGTGAATCGATACGCCTGTCCCCCGTTCTTGCGCCCCGCATGCACGAGCCCAACGACGAGCCCGGTCGGGTCGATGTCGCCGTCGACCGGATCCCAAAGGCCGCAGGTAAGGCCGGTTACGTCGAGCAGCGGATGAGCCTCGGCCATCTCGTTGGGGCCGATGACTTCGAAGTCGACGCCCATCCCCTTGGCCATGCCGACAAAGTGCGAGTACCCGTCGAGGTCCTGCTGGTCGTAGCCGAGGCGGATGCCGCCGTCGTGGCTCCGATAGGTGATCGGACGGTCCGGGTCGGCGGCGAGCCGGGTGTACAGCTCGCACGAGTACTTCTTCAGCCCGACCATGGTTTGGACCGTGCCGAACTGGGTGACCTGCCCGGCCGAGTGCCACGTCGTGCCCGAGGCCCACTCGTCGCGCTCGATCAGCACGACATCCTTCCAGCCGTGCGTGGTCAGGTGGTAGAAGGTGCTGGCGCCGCCGACGCCACCGCCGATCACGACCACCCGGGCCCTGGTTGGGAAGTTCTCGTACGTCGCTGCAGCCATTGTCCAACTCTCCTCCTGGTCGGGCCGGCGCACAACACCCAATGCTGCACACAACCCATAACACTGCGTTATGGATGGTGTTGTTGTTACTAGGGTTGGCGGATGCGAGACCTCGTCCGACGCATTCCTCAGCTCCACCGACTGGCCGTCTTCGACGCGGTTGCACACGCCGGTGACTTCACCGCTGCCGCTCGGGATCTCGAAGTGAGCCAGCCCGCCGTGTCCCGCCATATGGCGGCCTTGGCCGAAGAACTCGACCTCACGCTCTTTGCGCGGTCCGGGCGTCAGCTCGCACTCACAGCAAAGGGCCGAGCGTTGGCCGACGCGGTCGATACCGCCTTTGCGGGGCTCGAACGGGCCCTGGCGGATCTCGACGAGCAAGCCAACTCGTTCGTCTTCGCCGTGCAACCGGCAATGGCGACAACGTGGGTAGTGCCGCTACTCGACCAGCTCGAAGCCGCGGCCGAGACCGAGATTCGACTTCGGATCTTCGAACGAAGTGATGAGCTCGAGGCTGGCAACTGGGATCTTGCGATCGTTCCCGGAACGGGCGAATGGGACGGATGGGAGTCGACCTTGCTCTTTCGCGAAGCCGTACGCCCGTTCGCGTCACCGACGCTGGCGGCCGAGTTGGGACTCACGGCGGACACGACGCCCGAAGATCTGGCGGGCAAGACACTCCTACACATCGACGACGTGGGGCGCCCCAACATGACGTGGCCGGAGTGGTTCGTAGAAGCAGGCAGCTCGGCTGAACCATTGGAGCCTCGACTTCGCTACAACGCCTATCCCACGGTCATCCAAGAAGCCCTCGCTGGCAACGGAATCGCGCTCGGATGGCAGCATCTGCTTAGCGACATGGTCGAGCGAGGCCTGCTCGTTGCCGTGGGCCCCATCGTGCAACGCAGCCACGGCGGTCATCACGTGTGCTGGCGCGCTGGCGAAGCCGATGAACGACGTGGCGCGATCCTCAAACACCTACGATCCGAGATCCTCGGATCATCGGCCTCGTTCGACGCACGTTGAGTCGCTTCCTGCCCTCAACTTTGGGTACGAGCTGCCGTAAGGTGACGTTGTGCTTCCAACCGGCGAAGGGTCTGCGTCCGATCACGCGCATGATTATCACTCACACGACGATCATGACCACAGCGATCATGAGCATGCGCACGGCACCGGTCGATTCGCGCTGGGGCCATGGAGCTTGCTCCTGCCAATCTTCGTCGCGCTCTTGTTGCGTAACCGGATCGGCTGGTTCGACGGCGAGACCGTCCGCCTGTGGTCGACGCTCTTCGTTTCGGTTTGCGTCCAGGCGGTCCCGTTCTTGGTCCTTGGTGTGGTCATCAGCGGCCTCATCGCGGCCTTCGTCTCCCCCGACATGGTTGAACGATTCGTCCCCAAACGACCACTGTTCGCTGTGCCCTCAGCCGGTCTCGCCGGCATGGCGCTTCCAGGCTGCGAATGCGGCTCAGTACCAATCGCCGGGCGCCTCGTCTCGGCCGGCACCCCTCCCGCCGCAGCCTTGACCTTCTTGCTGGCCGCCCCGGCCATCAACCCCGTTGTCTTGATCTCGACCGCCGTCGCCTTCCCCGGCGAGGGACGGCTCGTGTTGGCCCGCTTCCTCGCCTCACTCGTCGCCGCCATGGCGGTCGGCTCTTGGTGGGCGCGACGCAACGACGAATCGCTCCTGGCGCAGCTCCGCCACGAACACGAGCGCGAAGGCTCCCGCTGGTCCGAATTTGTCGACGTCGCCGCACGCGATCTCGTGCACGCTGGGGGCTACTTGGTCCTGGGCGCGATGGCAGCCGCAACCCTGCAGCTGATCGTGCCTCGAAGCGCGCTGGACCTCGTCGCCGACAACGAACTGCTGTCGGTCCTCATGTTCGCCGCGCTCGCGATCCTGCTCTCCATCTGTTCCGAAGCCGATGCATTCGTCGCCGCTGGGCTACCGCAGTTCTCACTCACTTCTCGGCTCGTCTTCCTTGTCGTAGGCCCGGTCATCGACCTCAAACTCGTGGCCATGCATGCCGGCGTATTCGGACGACGGTTCGCAGCTATCTTTGCCCCTGTGACTTTGCTCGTCGCCGTTGCTTCGGCCGTTGTCATCGGACAGGTGCTGTTGTGAACCGTCTCGGACGCGGCGCGATCATGATGTGTCTCGGCGTCGTGCTCGGCCGCCTGCTCTGGACCGGCGGTTTCGGCTGGTTTGTCCAGCAACGCATGCGCTGGCCTCTCATTCTCGCCACGATCATGCTCTTGTTTCTCGGCGGTCTCGAGTGCTTTCGCGCCATCAACGAAGAACGCGACGCCCCCGAAACAGCCACCCGTGCCGTTGCACCGAGCATCGGCTGGATGCTGATCCTGCCACTCGTCGTCTTGCTCTCGGTCGCCCCGACTGGCCTCGGTGCCGCAGCGGCTGATCGAGTCGACGCCTACGTGCCGACCCAGCAGAACAACCCCTTCGAGCCGCTGCCCGAAACAGGCCTGGTCGAGATGCGCGTCTTCGACTTCTTGGACCGCGCCGTCTGGGACGAAGACCGCAGCCTCGAGGATCGCGTCGTGCGCCTCGAAGGCCTGGTCGTCAACGATCCCGCCATTCCGGATGGTTTCCGGCTCACCCGGTTCAGCGTGAGCTGTTGCGCCGCCGACGGCATCCCGCTTCAGGTCGCGCTGCGTAACACCGGGGCACCACTCGAGAATGACACGTGGGTCACCGCAGATGTCGTGTGGATTCCACCTTCGGTCCCCTACATCGAGTCCGAAGGCGAATGGATCATCGAGGCCGAGGCCCGCTCACTTGAGATTGCGCCGGCCGGCGTTCCCAACGACCCCTACGAGTCGCCCTACTAGCAGTCGCCTCAGCGAGTCTGACCGGCGGGGAACTGCATCGGCATCAAGCGGGGCCCACGGACCTGGCCGCCCGCCCACTTCATCGCTTCGCCCTTGCGAAGCGTGAACTCGGGGATGCGCTCAAGCCAGACGCGAACTGCAGTGGTCATCTCGAGGCGAGCCAGGTTCGATCCGGCGCAGCGGTGAATACCGGAGCCGAACGCGATGTGGCGGTTCTTCGCCCGATCGATGATGAACTCATCGGGGTTCTCGAACTGATCGGGGTCGTGACACGCCGCAGGGAAGTTCATCAGAACCTTGTCCCCTGACTTGATGTGCACGTCGCCGTATTCGACGTCGGTTTCGGCGATACGAGCCATCGTGACCGGCGCGTAGAAGCGCAAGAACTCTTCGATCGCGATCGGCAGTAGCTCGGGCTCATCGAGCAGCCGCTGGCGGTCAGCGGGGTTGTTCGCCAGGTGCCACAGCGCCGAGCCGATCGAGCTCCAGGTCGTGTCGATACCGGCAACGATCAGCAGGTTCGTGATGCCGACGACGACCTGCGGGGTGATCTTGGCATGGGGGTCATCGAGCTCCATGAAGAGCAGCTCGGTGAGCAGGTCCTCTTGGGGATCGGTCTGGCGCTTTTCGACTTCGCCGGTGATGAATGCGATGAGCTCGTCACGAGCCTTCATGCGGCGAACCGGGTCAGTGAGGCCCTCGCCCAGCAAGTCGTTGACCCAGAGCACGAACTGGTCGGCCATACCGGGGTCAACGCCGATCATGTGCGCGATCACTCGGGGCGGGATCTGCTGGGAGTAGTCGACGGCGCCGTCGCAGCGGCCCGACTCGATGAACCCGTCGATCAGCGAGTGGCAGAGTTCTTCGGTGTGGGCTTCGTACTGGGCCACGGCGCGCGGGGCGAAGGCCGGCAGCAGCATGCGTCGGGTCCAGCCATGCATCGGCGGGTCCGCTGTGATCGGAGCGGCGGAAATCATCTGCTCGTAGCGCGACAGCTCAGGGGCATTGGGCGCTGGTGGCATAACGAGGGGCTGACGCGAGCTGAGCTCGTCGGTCATCTTGGCCAGCTCACGAAGGTCGTCGAAGCGGGTCGGGTTCCAGCTTCCACCCAGACGTTCGGTATGGGCGACGGGGCACTTCGCCCGCATCTCGGCCCAGATCGGCACTGGATTGTCGACATACGCCTGATCACGAATGTCGTAGTCGGTGGTCCAGTCCTCGACCGGACCGCCTTCGGCCCAGATCGAAGGATCGGTGGCCAGCTTCATCTTCGTGTCCATGTCCCCGACAGGCACGTCGCTGATATCCGTCATATGCGTCTTCCCCCTCTTGGTCGCTGCCCCTTTGCGGCGACGTTGAGGCCACTCACGGTAGTGGTTTGGAGGGTGGGGTTACGCCTTCTTCACCTTGTCTGGGGTGATCAGGACCGTTCGACCGTTGACCTTGCCTTGCACCGGGTGATCGCCCGGGACAAGCCGGATCCCCTTGACCTTGGTGCCGACCTTGATGCCACCGGCTTTGCCGTTCAGCTTGAGGTCCTTGATGACCACCACGTCGTCGCCCTCGGCCAGCAGCTTTCCGTTCACGTCAAACACGTCGGCGATGCCGTCATCGACCTCGGCCAACCATTCGTGGCCACAGGCGTCGCACTCGTACCCGTCGGGAGCGATCAGTGGATCCGGCATGGTGCAGATCGGGCAGGTTGGTCCATCGGTCATACGGAGGTGTCTATCCGGCTTTGTTGTGCCATCGTTGACGCTTTCCCCGCAACGAGAGTGCTGTTCATGACCTCCTCTGCCCCAACTATCGATGCGTTCGCCATCGATCTCGATCGTGAAACGGTCGAGGTCAGCGACGCCCGGCTCGGCAAGCTTCGCCGCTTCAACATCGGCATGGGCCTGCTCCACCTGATCTCGGGTGTCTTGATGGTCGTGCTCGGCAACGACTTCAAGCTCGACATCAGCACGTTCGCGCTCGATGGCCCGCCGGGAACACCGCTCGCGGACGGCTCGATCAACCAGGTGTGGGGCCTGCCGCTCGCCTGGTTCACAGCTGCGTTCTTATTCCTGTCGGCGTTCTTCCACTTCTTGATCGCATCACCGATTGCGTTCGGCACCTACGGCCGCGAGCTGCGCCGAAACCGCAACCGCTTCCGTTGGGTCGAGTACTCGATCTCGTCGACGCTGATGATCGTGCTGATCTCGCTCGTCACTGGGATCACTGATTTGGCCGCGCTGATCTGCATCGCCTTTGTGAACGTGTCGATGATCCTGTTCGGCTGGTTGATGGAGATGAGTAACCACTTCGACCGCCGCACCTGGTGGACGCCGTTCTGGTTTGGCTGTGTCGCCGGGATCGGGCCATGGATTGCGATCGCGACCTACATCATCGTGAACGTGAGCCGCGACGGCGCACAAGGCCCTCCCGGATTCGTGTACGGGATCATCTTCACGATCTTCTTCTTCTTCAACACCTTCGCCATCAACCAATGGCTCCAGTACCGCAAGGCTGGCCGCTGGGCCGACTACCTGCACGGCGAGACGACCTACATCGTGTTGAGCCTGGTGGCGAAGAGCGCGCTGGCCTGGCAGATCTTTGCGAACACGCTGATCGAGTAGCCGACGCCGATCAGATGGTCGGCAACGTCACTTTGTCGGCACGATCACTTTGTCGGCTCTATCGCTTTGTCGGCAGAGTGAGCTCGCCGGCGATGGCGTCGTTGATGGCCTTTTGGCCGAAGTGCAGGCCGCATTCGAACGTGCCGAACACGAAGTGCTCGTTCGCTCCGGTCGCCAAGCCCTTTTGGATGCCTTCACCGATGGTGAAGTCCTCGTCGAAGACGGTCTTCACGACGTCGTAGTTGGCCTGCCAGTAGCGATCGGACTTGTCGGTGTCGTCAGGCGCAGGCACCAGCATCGTGCAATGAAACGCGCAGGTGCCTGGTCCGGTCGGAATGATCGTGTGGATGTACACGTGGTCGGTCATCGCCTGCACGAAGTTTGCCGGGAACAAGTAGTTCTGCGTCATGAAGTACGGGCGGTACTCCCACTCATCCTCGGGTTGATCTCGCAGCTTGGTGACGTGCGGCAGTGGCACGGAGTGGCGCACATGAGGCCCGTAGTTGTCCCAGGTGCTCTGGTTGTCGAGATAGTTCGAGCACGCCGTGTGTCGGTGCGCTGAACAGAAGTGGTACGACTCTTGAAAGCCTTCGAGGGCGAGCCGCCAGCTCATGTCTTTGTAGAGCGCCCACTTCTGGAAGACGACGTGATTGCCCAGGTCGAGGCCGTCGAGTTGTTCGGCCATCGGCGCGAGCCACGCATCGATGTCGATCTCGTCGTCTTGGGGCGATGGAACGACCCAGATCATGCCGAAGCGCTCGTAGGCAGGCAGCTCCACGAGGCCGCGATCGTTTCGGTCGATGGCGTCGAAGCCGATCGGCTGCGGCATGCCGCGGAGCTTGCCGTCGAGGTCGTAGCTCCAGGCGTGGTACGGACAGGTGAAGCGCCGGGCGTTGCCGCACGGTTCGCCTTCGAGGCGAGCGCCGCGGTGGCGACACACGTTGAGGTACGCCTTGATGTCGCCCTCGTCGGTGCGAGTCACCAGGATCGGCACACCGGTGTCGTCGTGGGTGACGAAGTCGCCCGGCTTGGCGACTTCGCTTCGATGCGCGATGGCGAGGGGGAAGTTGCGGAACAGGACGTCGACTTCTTGGCGCAGCTGTTCGGGGTCGGTGTAGTGGGTCACGGGATTGTCCATGACCTGGGGCAACGTGTCGGTAGTTCCGTTCGCCTCGTGGTCGAGGATTCGACGGATGATCTCGCGCTCTTCAGCAGTCGTCGCCATGACGGCCACAGTACTGCTGCGCTCCACAGCGAGTTAGGTGCCGGTGACGCTGCGCCCGCTGTTCCAGATCACGCGATACGAGCCGCTCGTTGGCACCGGCCCGAACGATCGCGAGTCGACCGTTGGCACCGACCGATTGTCCGAGGCGACAACCATGCGTCCACCGTCGACCGACTCAACCCGCTTCACCAGCCAGAAGTCAGGCCGCTCGGGGTGCTCAAAGACCCGAAGTTCGCCCGGACGGACTCGAGGCCAGGCCACGCCGATCAGGCCTTCGTTGGCCGACAGGGTGGGTTCCATCGACTGGTCAGCGACAACAAAGCGTCGAGCGAGTCGAGTTATCGGCCTCCAGGTGCGTCCCTGCACTGCGCCGGAGTGTACGGTTGCGTCGAATCCCCTCGATACTCAGGAGTTGAAACCCATGCTCGAACGGCTGTTCTCGGGAGCAACCACGGCTCACGCCCACTGCGACCTTTACTGCGGCGTGTACGACCCAGCGCAGGCCAAGATCGAGGCCCTGTCGTGTGTCAAGACCGTTGCCAAGTACCACGACTCGGACGACGACCACTTCAAGGCTCGTTGCGTGATGGTCAAGGAACAGCGCGCTGAAGAGGTCAAGCATCACCTCATGGTTCTCTGGGCCGACTTCTTCGCACCTGCTCACTTCGAGCAGTTCCCGAACCTGCACCAGCTCTTCTGGGACGCCGTCCACCAGGCTGGCGAAGTCAAGAAGTCCCTCGAGCCAGCAGTTGCTGACCAGCTCGTCGCCTACATCGACGAAATCGCTGACATCTTCTGGCAGACCGACAAGGGCAAGCAGATGGGCGTTTACGCTCCCTGATCCTGCGCCACCGCTGATCTTTTGAAACATCCTCGGGCGTCTCGCCCGGGGATGTTTCGCGTCTAGGGCCGGGTTGCCGTCTTTCGGTATCTGTTCGGATTCTTCAACCGAACCAAGGACTGGGCCGAAGCGGCTGCGGCAGCTGACCTTGTCGCACCGCGACGCAGGTGACAAGCTTCGACGATGACTGATTCCGTCGCCATCCTCGGTGGACACCAAAGCGATTTCGCCACCAACCTCGAGCGTTCCGGCGGTTCGGTCGAATCGCTTGTCCAGGAAACGATCCACGCGACGGTCGCCGAAGCAGGCATCGACCTGAGCGACATTGAGACGATTCACGTCGGCAACGCGTTCGGCCAGCTCTACACCGGCCAGGGCCACCTCGGCGCAATGCCGGCCACGGTGGTGCCCGAGCTGTGGGGCCTGCCGGCGATGCGTCACGAGGCTGCGTGCGCTTCGTCGTCGATGGCGACCTTGGCCGCAATGGCCGAGATCGAGGCCGGACGCTACGACTGCGTTCTCGTGCTCGGCGTCGAGCAAGAGAAGACCATGCCCGGCCCGCAGGCGGCCGCCGTGCAAGAAGCCGCAGCTTGGGTCGGCCCTGACACCGAGGGCGCGACCTACATCTGGCCTGAGACCTTCGACGCACTCGCGTCTGAGTACGACCGCCGCCACGGCCTCGACGATCGCCACCTACGTGCGATTGGTGAACTCAACCTTCGCAATGCAAAGGCGAACCCCAACGCGCAAACTCGTGCGTGGGCGTTGTCGGCGGACACGTGCAGCGACGATGACGAGGTGAACCCGGTCGTGACCGGTCGCCTTCGCCGCAACGACATCACCCAGATCACCGATGGCGCGGTCGGCCTGATCTTGGTCTCACAACGATGGTTGGCTGAGCGTGGCCGTACGGCTCGTTCGGTCATCGCTGGCTGGGGGCATCGCACGGTCGGGCTCGGCCTGCAGCAGAAGCTCGCTCGCAACAGCGATTCTCACCTGGTGATGCCGCACGTGAACCAGGCCATCACCGATGCGTTCGATCGCGCCGGCGTCGCTGACGTTGACCAGCTCGATGCGATCGAGACCCATGACTGCATGACGCCGTCGGAGTACATGGCGATCGACCACTTCGGGATCACCGCTCCCGGCGAAAGCTGGAAGGCGATCGAAGACGGCTCGCTCGAACGCGACGGCCGGATACCGATGAATCCGAGCGGTGGCCTGATCGGTGGCGGTCACCCCGTGGGCGCGACCGGCGCTCGCATGTTGCTCGATGCGACCAAGCAGGTTTCGAACGGCGCGGGTGACTACCAGGTCGAGGGCGCCGAACGCGTGGCCACGCTGAACATCGGCGGCAGCACCGCGACGACGGCCTGCTTCATCGTCGAGAACGCCAATACCTAGCTACTAGCGGGGCTTCGCTCCCCCGCCGACGCGGATGATCTCGCCGGTCACCCAGCTCGCCGCATCGGACGCCAGGTAGACGCACGCTGCCCCGATGTCTTGCGGGGTGCCGAGGCGTCCCATCGGGATGTTCCACTTCTCGAGTACTTCGTCGAGCTCGGATTCGTCGTGGCCGATCGCGGTGAGCATCACTTCGGTCGGGATCGCACCGGGAGCGACGGCGTTGACCCTGATATCCGGAGCGAACTCGCTCGAGAGTGTCCAGGTGACCGAGTTGGTGCCGGCCTTGGCCGCTCCGTAGTGCACGCTGCCCGGCACAGGCCCCGTGCCGGCGCCCGAGGTGATGTTGATGATCGAGCCGGTCTCCATGTACTGCTTGGCCGTCATGCACCCAACGAACAGGGCGGTCAGGTTGAGCGCCAGGGTGCGGTCCCACTCCTCACGAGGAAGTTCCGTCGCCGGCATCCGCATGGGTGAGCCGCCGGCATTGTTCACCCAGATGGTGAGCTTGCCGAACTCGGCGATGGCCGCTTGCGCGAGCGCATCAACGGCGGCATCGTCAGTGACGTCGGTCGTCACGGCGATCGCTTGTCCACCTGCGTCACGGATCGACGCGGCGACCTGCTCGATTTCGGCAGTACGCCGGGCGGCGACAACAACAGCCGCGCCTGCCTGCGCGAACGCGACAGCGATGCCTTCACCAATGCCACGACCTCCGCCAGTCACGACAGCCACGTGGCCGGTCAGGTCGAACAGTTCGGACACGGTCGCAGATGTGGTCACACGATCGACAGTACTGAACCGCACGACTTCGATGGTTGGCGAGCGTTCCCTAGGCTGGCGCCATGCACGTGACCCGCACCGACGAGCAGTGGAAGCTGCTGAACGAAGCCGACCCCGATACGGCGATCGTGATGCTCAACCTGGTGCGCTTCCGAGACACCGCGCTCGAGGGACACGGCTGCGACGGGATGACTGGCGAAGAGGCCTATGCCGAGTACGGCCGGCGCCTCCGAGCGCTCGCCGAGGACTTTCCCGGCAACCCGTTCTGGGTCGGCGATGCGGGCCGTGTCTACATCGGCCCAGATGATGAATCCTGGGATCTGGTGCTGCTGGTCCGGTACGAATCGGTGACGATCTTTCGGGACATGCTGGCCTCGGCCTCGTACCAGCAGGCTGCGCAGGCCCGAACGGCCGCCGTGGCAGATTCACGCCTGGTCCTCATGCACGAGACAGAGACAGCGGGCGATGCCATGAAGCAGTGGACGGCCACCGACGATGCGTCGCCGATCGTGATGCTGAACCTGATCCGCCATCACGAGCAAGCGCTCGCAGGGCACACGTGCGACGGCATGACGGGAGTCGAGGCCTATGACGAGTACATCCATCGGCTCCGGGCCATGAATAGCCATGACTTCCCCGGCAACGTCATCTGGGACGGCACCGGCCAGGCGACCATCATCGGGCCCAGCAACGAGCACTGGGATCGCATCCTGCTGATCGCCTATCCCGAGCTCAACGACTTCCGTCGCATGGCCAACTCGGAGATCTACGCCACTGCAGGACCCGCGCGGACTGCCGCCGTGCTCGACTCGCGTTTGATCCTGATGCATCAGCGGTTCCCGCGTTAGTCAGCGTCCACCTATCTGAGCGCTCGGATCTGCTCAGCGAGCGCATCGTCCGAGGCGAACAGCACGCCACGGTGGTGCATGAAGGTCGAGTCCGCTCGGTTCAGATCCAGCGGCTCGCCGTGCATGTCAGTCGCAACCGCGCCGACTTCGTTGAACAGGCAGGCGGTTGCGGCGAAGTCCCAGAGACTGCCGCCCCCAGCGGGCTTGGGCTCTTTGAAGTAGCAGGCCGGGGCATTGCCGAGCACGCCGCATGCGTTCATGACCGCGCCTCGGGTCGGCCGCATGTCGACCCCGCTCAAGCCCAGGTCGTCCGCAATCTGTTGCAGCCCACGAGTGATCGCGGCGTAGTCGTCCCTCTCCCGGAAGCTGCGATCGGCGAAGACCGTGAGGCGCTCTTGGCTGTTCTGTGCTTGGGACGGCCACGGCTGACTGTCCTGAAACGCACCAGCATCTTTCACCACATGCAGGAGCGTGGCGCTAACCGGGTCGTAGACCACGCCGATCCACGGTGTGCCGTCTTGAGCGACGAGGGCGATCGAAACGGCATAGCCGGGCTCGCCCTGGATGAACGGCAGTGTGCCGTCGAGCGGGTCGATGCACCAGAAGAAGTCCTTGTGCAATCGACCGCCGTCGTCGGTCCGTTCTTCGGTCAGTAGGCCGAGGTCGAATCGTTCGATGCTCGGACGGAGATGGCCGAGGATGATGTCCTCGCTGCGGCGATCAATCTCGGTGACGACCTGCGACGCCAGGCTTGTGCCGCTCGACTTCTGTTCGATCTCGTGCGGACGGGACTCGGCGATCATCTCCCCCGCTGTGCGGGCGGCAGCGATGGCAAGCTGCGCTAGCTCGGCCAGCTCTGGAGTCGAGAGCTTCACGGCGACTCTTGCTCAATGGACGCGAGCACCTCGGCTGCGAGCCGTTCGCTGTAGCGATGGAGCTTCCAGTGGCCCGGACTCCAGCCCTGCAGGAACCGGTAGAAGTCGGTCCACGCGACCGGGTAAAGAGCGCGCCAGTCAGCTTCGAGGGCGGCGAAGTCGACCGCCTTGTCTGAACGTTCGAGTGCCTGGCCGAGCAGTTCGAAGTAGCGGTCGAGCAGGGCTGCTTCTTGGCGTTCGCTTTCGTCCTCGTCGAGACAACTGCTGATGAAGTAGGCCAGGTCCTTCATGCCGCATCCGCCGCCGACGTATTGGAAGTCGACGGCAGCTGCCCGGGCGCCATCGGCAGAGAAGCAGAAGTTCGCCAGCTTGGCGTCGCCGTGGACGAGCGTTTGGAACGGGCTCTCGGTCAGACGGCGATCGATGGTTCCGGCCGCGACTTTGAGCGGGCCGTCGTCGAGCGCATCGTATTCGTCAGGCCGGGTGGCCAGATGCCAGTAGGTGCCGGTCTCCCACAGACCCTCGGGAGCCACACCCATGAAGGTCGCATGGAAGCTGGCCAACCACGACAGGCACGCATCGAGTTCATCCGCTGTCACGTCCTGGCGCCGCCCGGCGAAACCGGACGCGTCGAGGTCTTCCATCACCATGATCACGTCATCGGTACGGGACTCGATCGACAACGCACGCGGGACCCGACAGCCGTCAGGGCAGTCGGGTGCGTACCGCTCGTACCAGGCGGTCTCGACCTCGTAGGAGCGCAGCTTGCGCTCGTGCGAGTGATCGGTGCTCCAGCCGCGAGGGTGCCGAGGCTGTGCGGGCCACCGGACATGCTTGACGATCACGCTTGGCGCGTGACCGCCGTCGAGATGGCAGCGAACGATCTGGCCGTAGCCGCTCCACAAGCTCTGCACGACCTGCGTTCCGGTGATCGAGCGAGCCCGAGCGGCTCGCAGCACGATGTTCTGGAGATCGGTGTCGATCGCTCCAGTATCGCTGGCGTTCGCAGAGTGCGGAACTTCGCGAGGACCGCATGCTCAGAAAGTTGAACCAAGCGTTTGCGAGCTTGCGAGCAAAGGCGGACTACTCGAGGCCGTGGTACGTCGCAATCTCGTCGACCGAACGGCGCTCAGACACCACATCGTTCGCCGGGAAGTCGTCCATTGGATAGCCCATCGCGACCGTGATCACGATCAGTTGGTCGTCAGGAATTTGTGCCTCGGTCCGCACCACGGTCGATTGCATGATGCCTTGGCCGTTGATCACGCAGCCGACGCCACGATCCCACGCGGCGAGCACCATGGCGTGCACGAACTGGCCGAGGTCGAAGTACGCCTCGGTCGAGTCCTCGAGCTCACGGTCGATGCAGCCGATGACGGACACGGGCGCATCAAACTGCCGAAAGCCCCGCATCGTCCAGTCTTGGCGCTGCTCCTTGTTGTCCCAGCCAATCCCGGCGGCCTCGAATAGCTGGGCGGCGACCCGCTTCTGACGGTCGCGATGGTCGCCCTCGTAGCGGCCGTGGCCTCGGATCTCACGATCGGGCTTGCCGGTGGCGATCATTCGCTCGGTGTTGCCCGCTCGGATCCGGTCGAGCACATCACCTGCGACGACGTGCACATACCAGGGCTGCGTGTTCATCGAGGACGGGCTCTGCGCCGCGGCTTCGATGATCTCGTCGAGGGTTTCGCGCGGGATCACATCGGGCTTGTAACCCCGAATGCTGCGACGCCCGTACACCAGCTCTTGAAACTCCACGAATGCCTCTCGTCGTTGTGCGGTGCCCCCATCTTCCTATCCGGGCACGCACGGGAGTGAATCGTTGCGTCGGCGCGCTAACCGCGGCCGAGCATGCCGCCTTGCATCGGGAAAGTTCCCATGTAGTTCAGATAGACAGGCGTCAACATGGCTCGCAACAGGGTGAGACTCTCGTCAGCCGCAGCGACGCCGTCTCGTTGGAGTTCGTCGAGGTCATACAAGCTGTCTCGGACCGCTTCGGTTCGCGCCCGGTGAGCGGCGACCGTCGCAGCCGGGTCGGCCGGAGCCGGCAAGTCTTCGGCCGCACCAAGCGTTGCAGCGCGTTCGCGAATGCGATCGGCCGCGGGTCCCTCGATCGATTCGAGCGCCGCTGCGGCATTGCGCAAGGCCTCGTTCATCGAGTTGTGCTCGGTAACCAGGCTGCTCTCATAGACCGGCAAGAGTTGTCGTACGCCTTGCAGCAAGGACTGCATCATTTGGGCACTCGCCTGCGCCTTGGGGTTCTCGAGGTTGGGCAGGATGTCGGCCTCGAGCGCAATCACGACACCTTCGAGCATGTCGTCAATGGAGGGTGAAGTAATCATGCGGGTACCCCCGGGTAGCCAAGAAGTGAGATGAAGCTCATCAGCGCGGGCGCCGATGATTGGATCATGTAGAGGTGCAGGAACTCCATCTGTTCCTTGCGAGTGCGACGGGCCAAGGCGGTGTTGACGGGCACGGCAATGTTGGCGGTGCCGAACAAGGTGAAATAGCCGAGTTCCTCGGGGGTGATGTCGA
>CAZEMU010000012.1:0-3905 GCA_964513315.1 uncultured Acidimicrobiaceae bacterium
GCCAGCACCATGCGGCCCGGCTTCGGCATCGTGTTGGTGAAGAGCCGGTCGAGGAACGCTCGTGCGCCGGTGCCGGTGAACTCAAACTTGGAGAAGCCGGTGGTCTCCATCAGGCCGACGTTCTCGCGAACGTTCAGCGTCTCGGCCCGAACCTGATCCCAGGCATTCGAGCGGCCGAACGTAAACTCTTCGACCGGTTCGAGGCCTGGCTTCTGGAACCATTGGGCGGTCTCGAGTCCGAACGAGTCGCCGAACACGGCGTTGGCGTCGACGAGCTTGTCGTAGATCGGCGAAGTCGACAGCGGACGGCCTTCGAGCAAGAACTCGTTCGGGTAACGGATCCGGAATCGACGGCCGTAGTTCTCGCGCACCTTGGTGTTCGTCCAGGCCATCGAGGCGTGGTCGCCGAAGCGGCTGATGTCCATCGCCCATACGTCGAAGCCAGGGTCACCTTCGGTGATCCAGTTCGCGAGCGCCAGACCGACGCCACCGCCCTGAGAGAGACCGGCCATAACGGCGCAAGCGGACCAGTAACCGGGAAGCCCCCGAACAGGACCGAGCAGAGGGTTGCCATCGGGGGAGAAGGTGAATGGCCCGTTGATGACTGACTTGATTCCGGAGCGGCCAAAGATGGGAAAGTGGTCGAAGCCGCGCTGCAGGGATTCGGCGATGTGGTCCAGGTTCGGATCGAGGAGTTGCATGCCGAATTCCCACGGCGTTTCCTCGATCGACCACGGCCGACCGTTCGGCTCGTACGTGCCAAGCAACAGCCCGCCCTGCTCCTGGCGCATGTAGATCTCGCCGCCGAAGTCGATGGCGTGCAGCATCTCGGTGCCGGTCGCTTCGTTCCAGTCAGCGACTTCTTGCAGCGGCTCGGTGACGATGTAGATGTGCTCCATCGCCAAGACCGGTGCTTCGATGCCGGCCATGCGACCGACCTCGCGTGCCCACAGACCACCGGCGTTGACGACGTGCTCACAGGTGATGTGGCCGATGTCGTCGCCAGTGCTCGTCTTCATCAGGTCGACCCGCCACGTGCCGTCGGCCTGACGGTTGATGTCTCGGGCCCACGTATCGCGGTAGATCTCGGCGCCCGCTTTGCGAGCGGCCTTGGCGTACGCGTGGGTCACGCCGGTCGGATCCACATGGCCCTCGTGCGCGTCGTACATCGCCCCGACGAAGTACTTCTCTTCGAAGATCGGCAGCAGTTCTTTGGCCTCGGCGACCGAGATGAGCTCGGTCTCCATGCCCAGGTACTTGCCGCGGGCATGCGACATGCGCAGCCATTCCATGCGCTCCGGCGTGTCCGCCAGCATGACGCCACCGGTGATGTGGATCGAGCAATCCTGCTCTGAGATCTCCTCGATCTCCTTGTACAGCTCGATCGTGTACTGCTGCAGCTTGGCAACATTGGGATCGCCGTTCAGCGTGTGCATGCCGCCGGCTGAGTGCCAGGTCGAGCCTGCCGTGAGCTCGGTGCGTTCGACGAGGACGACGTCAGTCCAGCCCGCCTTAGTGAGGTGGTAGAGGACGCTGGCGCCCACGACACCGCCCCCGATGACGACGACCTGTGCGTTGTTCTTCACGACGGCTCCTTGTGCGAGTGTCGGTCGCTGCGCAGCCGCAGCTCAGACCCGAACGGTGCCAACCTACCAACCCTCATCTGGCGCGTTTTCGTGCCGAAGATGACGGTGCGTCACCCTTGGGCTGACACCGCCCTGGACCCGCTTCGAAGTTCAGGTTCGGATCATGTTCGAATCACGTTCTTTGGGCGACCCGGTCGACCGGCCTACGCGTTACCCCACCTGGTATCACCAGTTTGGATAGCCCACTGAGTCGATCTACCCGGGTAGTCAATCAGGGCCTCATAAGGCCTTCGGACACGCCGAAGATGGGTCTGTGAGCTGTAAACAAATCATCCAACGGAGCCGGGCGCGTGTACACGTTGCCCGAGAACGCGGCGCCGTTCTCGCACTCGTCGCCGCAACCCTCGTTCTTGTCCTCGTGAGCGGAGCGGTCGCTGTCGACATCAGTGCGCTCGACCGACAAGGTCAGGCACTGCAGAACACCGCTGACGCTGCGGCCCTCGCTGGTGTCGCGGAATGGGTCGACAGTGGCGACCAGGCCGCGACCACCGCAGTCGTCGAGGACCTGATCGCCCAAAACGGCATCGTGATCGGTGACGATGTTTCGCTCGATATCAGCTTCCCGAACAGCCTCGAGATCCAGGTCGACCTGATCGATCAAGAGCCCGAGGTCTTCCTCGGCGGCGTGGTCGGCTTTGGCGACGAACTCGGTCGCGACGCCACAGCGCGCCTGGAGGTGTGCGACGAAGGCTGCAACCGAATCATCGAAGTGCCGCCGCCTTTCAAATCGGTTCTCGCACAAGGCAGCGGTGACGGGTATCTCCCGATCCCCGTCGGAGACAAGCTCTACGCCGTCAACCATCACAGCTTCACGATCGAATGTGTTGACCGCGAGACCAACGCCGAGTGTTGGGAAGAACAGGAGCTCTTCGACTTCGACGTGCACACCTTTAACGTGCACCACCCATACGTGCACGGCTCGAAGATCTACTACATCGGTTGGGGTGACGGTAATCGCACCGTCACCACGCGACCGCTGAGCTACGGCTCGCTCTACCTCGGCTGCTTCGATACGGCGACCGACACTCGGTGTTCGAACACGGCTTCGATGTACGCCGCAGGCTTCGGCACGATGCATGGCACACCTGACGGCATCTACATCTTCACCGGAAATCGCAAGGTCTACTGCTTCGATCCCGACACGCTCTTCAGCTGCGCTGGCTACTCCGGCGGCCGCAACACCGATCTCGCGTACCAAAGCGGCTGGGGTCAATGGTGGGAGAATCGCTCCTGGAATGCAGACCGCATCGCACACGACGGCAAGATCTATGTCGGCATGTCCAAGCGCTACGGCGGTGTCTGGGTCCAGTGCTGGGACACGAACACCAACAACGGCTGCACGAACTTCTCGCCGAAGCGCGTGAACGACACGAGTACGTCGCAGTGGTACGGCGACTGGTTCAGCGGGCGATTCTTCTTGTACCGCGAGGCAGACGGCACGCCTCGCTCGCTCTGCTCGATTGGTCACCCGACCCTGTTCGACTGTTGGCACCTCTCCAACGGCGCCAACGACACGGCGGCCGAAAGCGCAATGTCGGCCATGTCGAGCTCGCTCGGCACGATGAGCGGCTACCTCGGCCTGACGACCTACCACGCCGCGAGCAATCGGCTATTCCTGGTTGGCGACTACTCGGACTCGAACACGCATTGCTACGACTTCAACACCGGAAGTCACTGTGGTTCGCAGTACAACACGTCGCCTTGGGGCGAAATCATTACGTACGGCTACACGACCGAAGGCAACTGCCTGCTCGGTCTTGGTCACAATTCGATCTTCTTCAGTCTGCAGATCGACATGAGCGGTCCGTGCACCGGCGGTAGCCGCACGGTCGACATCACGCCGTGCATGTGTGGTGGCGTCCTGCAATGGCCACCGATCACGGCGACCAACATCGACGACGTAGGCATCTTTGACATCCGTGTCATCGACCCCGACGGCAACGTTCTGGTCCCAGCCGATGGCGAAGGTTGGGTGAGTATTCTCGAGAACCCAATCAGCCTGGAAGATATCGACACCACGTACGAGTATTTGACGCTCGAGCTTGCCGTTGAGCCTGATGCCAGCGGCAACGATCCGTGGGCCTTCGATCCACCGTCACTACTTATCGGTATCCAGGACAAGGATCCCCGCCTCGTCGAGTAGTCGAGCGAACAGTCACGGACTGTCGTACGAACAACAGCATCCCTCCGAGTAGTGGGGGCGGGGGCGGCCCGGCGGCGGCGCGGCGGGCGGGGGGGGGGGGGGGGGCGGGGGGCGGG
>CAZEMU010000012.1:3915-16920 GCA_964513315.1 uncultured Acidimicrobiaceae bacterium
CCCGGCGTGCCTAACAAAAACCCCCCCCCCGCGTTGTCGGCCCCGGGGCACCCTCTGTGGGCCCGGTCGACTCGTTCGTGCCAGCTTCTGGTCATGCCCTTAAGCAAAACGACCCAATGGGTCGAAGCGCCTAGAAATCAGCGGCCCAAGCAGCGATACTAGGACCGATGTATTCTGGGCGGTTCGAACTGAATGAGCGAGGCGCGGTCCTGCCGCTCGTCGGGATATTCCTGTTCATTTTCCTTGTGGTTACCGCGCTTGCGGTCGATTTGAGCGCCATGGAGCGCCGCGGTCAGACCCTGCAGAACACCGCCGATGCTGCAGCGCTTGCCGGCGTCGCCGTTTGGCAAGAAACCGGCGACTCGCTCCAGACCGAGAATCGTGTCCGAGACCTGCTGAACCAGAACGGCTTGATCGTTGACGATGACTTGCAAGTCTCCGTCAACCCGCTCAACGCCGACGAGGTCGAGGTCGTCATCCGTGACGAAGATCCTGACATCTTCATCGGCGGCATCGTCGAGGGATTCGGTGGAGCGGTCGAACGCGCCGCTTCGGCACGACTGATCGACTGCGAAGACGACTGCAACGTCGTCGTCGACCTGCCGACACCGTTCCCACCGACCAGCGTGGTTGGTTCGGGCGACGGCTACTACCCAATCGCGGTCGGCAACCGGTTCTACGCAATCAACCACGACGGCGACAAGATCGCCTGCGTCGATCGCGAGACCGGATCCCAGTGCTGGTTCGACCAACTCGCAACCCCGTTCGCTGGTCCGGTCAGCGGTCCCGTGAGCCACGCCGTCAACGTCGACACGCGCATCTTCTGGACGGCCCAAGAGGCCGGTCAGCTCACGATGTTCTGCTGGCAGACGATTACCGAGACTCCATGCACGACCACGATGCCGATCGCGCCGTTGGCGAGAGCCGACGCGCTCGGGGTCAAGTGGCAGCAGCGCGGCGGCGGCGTGATCGCCGTTGGCTCGCGTGTGTTCGTGTTCACCGACGATCACTATGTGCATTGCGTCAGCACGGTCACGCTGAATCCTTGCTCTGGCTACGTTGGTGGCAAGCCGACGGGCATGAACAAGCTCGGCTTCGACCCGTTGAACCCTGCTGATGGCGAGTCGGGTTCGAATATCGACCGGGTCATCAACGAGACGAACGGTCAACTCTTCCACACGCTGCACATCCGTGAGTCGGCCGCCAATGCTGGCGAACCGACTGGTGTCTTCTTGGACTGTTGGGATACGACCACCGACGACACCTGCGTCGGGTTCACGCCCGCGCTCATCCACACGACATCGCAACGTCAGTTCGGTCGCCTGTTCTTGCATCGCAACGCCGCCGGCTTCCCGATCGCCGTGTGTTCAACCGGTCCGGGCGACGTGCAGTGCGTCGACTTCTTCGGAGCCGAAGCAACGGGCGCCGAGTCGACACTTGCAGAACTCGATAGCCGACTGCCTGCGCCGAGCGAATACTCGGGCGGTATGGGCGTGCACTTCTATCACGAAGACTCGAACCGTTTGATGCTGACGACGCCCCGCTTGCTCTCGACCATTCACTGTTGGGACTTCACCGAGTCGGAGTACTGCGGCAACTTGTACGGCTTCGAGAACGGCAACGAGACCCAGGACTACGGGTTCGTGTCCGAAGGCAACTGCATCTATGCGCTCGGCCACAACTCGATCTTCTGGGCCTTTACCTCGGACATGACGCCCGGTTGCCCAGGTGCGACCGTGAACGTCGACGTTGGTGTCTGCAATTGCGGTGGTGTCGCTCGATGGGGTGATGTCGGCTTCAACTTCGATATCGGAGATGACAGCCCGTTCGTCGTTCTCAACGTGCGGGCACTCGATGCCGACGGCACGCAGGTCTTCCCGACCAACGGCGACAAATGGGTGTCGATGCTCGGTCGGCCGAGCGATGTGCTCAGCTTGAACTCGATCGACACCAGCCTGGGCACCATCACGCTGCAGGTGTACCTCGAGACCGATGGCAGCACCGACCCTTGGGAAGGCGAGGTCACACCAGCCGTCGTCTTCGGGTTCCGAGAGGTCCCCTACCTCACCGAGTAGCCGGGCATGAGTGGCCAGATACGAGCGGCCAGATACGAGTGACGCAGACATGAGCGGGCAGCCGGACGAGTTCGAAGCGGGCATCGGATTGTCAGGCGCGGCCCATCAGTCGGCTGAGGAAATCGTCGGCCGCTACGACGAGTGGGCGATCGAGTACGAGACCGACGTGCGCAGCTGGGGATACACGCTGCCCGAGGACATCGCCACGATGACGATGGCTCGCTCACCTGTCGGACGCATCCTCGATGCCGGGTGCGGAACCGGCCTGATCGGGCACGCACTTGTCGAACATGGCGCAACTGCGGGCCAGCTGCTTGGGGTCGATGCGTCGCACGCTTCGTTGGCGATCGCAGCGGACAGCGGTATCTACACCGACGTTTCCCGCGTCGACCTCGCCGCAGGGTTGCCGTTCGACGACCACTCGTTCGGGGCCGTCGTCTGCGGCGGCGTACTGACCTACATTCCCGAGGCGGCGCCGGTGCTTCGAGAGTTCGTGCGGGTCCTTCGACCAGGTGCAGCTGCGATCGTCAGCCAGCGCACCGACTTGTGGGTCGAGCGCAACTTCGACGAGACGCTGGGGCAGCTTCGGGTCCAGGGTGTGCAGGTCGAAATCAGCGACCGCGTGCCGTATCTGCCGGACCTTGCCGAGTACGGCGAAGAGATCGAAGTCATCTTCACCACCCTCATCGCGCCACGCTAAGAGCGCCGAAATTGCAGGCAGTCACGCCTGCAAGCGCAACCGTGGGTCGATCGAACTAGACGCGTACCGAATGAGGTATGGGTGGAAGTACCCAATCTCAAGCTGGCATAGCCGTTTTGCGCAGAGGAGCCGCCACGCTGGGCGTATGTCATTGGCCGCGCGCGCTTGTCGCCTCATTGAGAGCCGTCTGCATGCGGCCGAGCGCGAGCGTGGAGCCGTTCTTGCTGTCATCGGCATCACACTTGTCCTGATTTTGACGAGCGGCGCGATCGCCGTCGATCTCTCCGCGCTGGAGCGCCAGGGACAGACATTGCAGAACAGCGCTGACGCAGCCGCCCTTGCTGGCGCGTCGGTCTGGTCCCAGACCCAGGACCCTGCCGCTGCGACACAAGTTGTTGCGGACGTGATCGCGCAGAACGGGATCGCAATCGGTCCAGCAATGCAGCTCGATGTGAGTTTCCCGACGTATAACGAGGTCAGCGTCGAACTCATCGATAGCGATCCCGAGGTATTGCTCGCTGGAGCGGTTGGCCTCGGCGACACCATCACCCGAGGAGCGACGGCTCGCCACCTGCTCTGCGAAGAGGGATGCTTTCGTTCTCTCGACGTGAGCCCCCCGGTTGGGGCATTGACCGCTGCGGGCACTGGCGATGGCTTCACGCCCGTTTCCGTGGGTAACAAGATCTACGGCGTCAACCACCACAGCTCAACCATTGAGTGCGTGGATCGGGCGACGCAGGCGAGTTGCTGGCCCTCCCAGCAGCTGTTCTCGGCGCCGACGACGACGATGAACACCGTGCACCCGGCGCTCATCGGCGACCGCATCTATTACCTCGCGTGGAACGGCAGCTCGACGTCGCTTCCGAGCGGCGACGGTTACCTGCAGGTCGGCTGTTGGAACACGATCTCGGACTCGCGTTGCTCGAACCAGGCCGATCTCTTCAATGTCGGCCACGGCGTCTTGTACGCCACCCATGACGCGTTGTACGTGTTCGCTGCGAACCGCGACGTGTACTGCTTTGAGCCTGTGACCTTCAGCGAATGCGCCGATTATCTGGGTGGCCGCAACACGGCCCTGACGGCGGACCCTGGCTGGGGACTCTGGAACGAAGCGAGCGCGTGGAACAGCGACCGAGTCGCGTACGCCGACAAGGTGTACGTGACCTTGTCGAATCGCGGCGCTGTGTACGTGCACTGCTGGGATCTTGCGTCCGTGGAGCCGTGCGCTGGTTTCTCTCCGACGTTGCTGAATGGCACGCGTACGGGAACCAACGACGACGGCGTGAACGGGCGCCTGTTCTTCTACCGAGATAGCAGTGGCACGCCGCAGGCGCTCTGCTCTCAAGGCGTTGCCCCAGTTGTGGACTGCTACGACCTGGATACCGCCGTTGACGGTTCGAGTGCCGAGGCTGCGATGACCGCGACGTTGAGTGCGATCTCATATAGCGGTGGCGGGTTTGTCGGGCCTCCGACCTATCACCCTGACAGCAACCGCGAGTTCTTCTTGGGGGCCTACACCCAGTCGATCACGTACTGCCACGACTACGTCACCTCGTCGCCGTGCGGCGACGTGTTCAACAACACTCCGTTCGGTCCTGCGCTTACGTACGGCTACGAAGCTCAGGGTGACTGCTTGATCGGTCTGGGCGACGCAGGGGTCTATTTCACACTGAAGCCCGACATGTCGGGGCCATGCGATGCAGCGGCGGCAACCATCGATATCGATCCGTGCCAATGCTCGGGTACGAGCGTCTGGCCGCCGGTTCAGATCGGCGATGATGATGGCGTTGCGCTGTTTGAGCTTCGGGTTCAGTCCCCGTCTGGAGCCATCGTGTTGCCCGAGACCGGTGAATGGCTCGAACTGGGCTCGGGCTCGCTCGATCTGAGCAGCATCGACAACTCTCATGCGTACCTGACGCTTGAAGTGCGGGTGACTCCGGGCCTCACGTCGGACCCCTGGGCCGACGGTATTCCTCCGAGCCTGTTGGTTGGCATGGACAACAGCGATCCTCACCTCGTCGACTGAGACGCTGTCACCCGCAAGACTGCGGGGATGGAACAATCCGAGCCGGCGGCGACGACCTGCACGCAACCGTCGATGATGCGCTCGGTCTTGCCACGTTGCAGCTTCGTGCCTGAGAACGAGCCGCCCGAGGTCCTCGATGTGTTGTATGAGCTCGCGCTCGAACCGAACGCCGCAGCTACATCGTGAAGCGAAGGTTGCGAGCGGCTTTTTCGCCCAGCTCCGCGTCGCCGCTCCACGAGATGCGTCCGTCATCGATCGGGCCCTGTGGGTCGATCCGGCCACACGCCAGCAATGCGAACGCGGTGGAGTTCGCCGTGACGACGACATCGGCCGGTCCGTCGAGGGATTCGACGTTGCCCGCTCGGCCGTCGACCTTGACGTGCATCGATCGTTCGACTGGGCCGGTCAACTCGAAGGTGAGGCTCTTGCCGTCGGGCAAGCCGATCTTCTTACCGACGATGTAGGGGAGGGATATCTCGATCTCATTGATCGCCATGGCGGCGGCTGGGCCGGACTCGTGTCCTGGCATGCCGAGTGGCCCACGAATGTCTTGCTCGTGCACCCAGTAGTCGAAGACGCGAATCGCCATGAACCGGCCGTACGTCTGCGGCCCGACCGGCGTCATCGACGGCAGGTCCATCTGGTCAGCCGTGTAGGTCGCAAGCTCGGCGCGTCGATCCGCGATCGTTGCCCGGTAGGCGGCCAGCAGATCGGCGTTCGAGAGCTCTGCGACCGATCCGACGTAGTCGGCGACTTTGTTGAACGGCACGGAGTCGGTAAACGACCCGGGTGTTTCGCCGGCAAGAAGCGCTTCGATTGCCGCAAGGTGCATGGCGACACCGCGGACATCCCAGTCGGGACAGTACGACTGCACGGCCCACTGGTCGTCGCTGAGCTCGCCCAGCAACGCATCGACCGAGTCGAAGCATGCGTTGAGGTTGTCGATTTCGGCGATGCTCATCAGGTGTCTCCGTTGTTCCGGGTTGCGTGCTCGGCGGCGGGACCACGGGCTTGGAAGCCGTCTTCGGTGAAGCCGACTTCGACGCCGCGGTTGATGCTGATCCAGTCTCGGGCTTCGAGGTAGGGCTTGAAGGTCTCGGCGATCTTGCGCTCGTGGGCCTTGGTCTTGGGTTGCTGAAGTTCCCACAGGCTCGGGAACTCGGTCCACGCGGCGACGGCATCCCAGAGCCGCAGTGCGGCATCGCCCATAGGCGGGTCGACGAGCACCGGGCCGAACAGGGCATGGTCGCCGAAGAAGAGTGTCGGCACGCCGTAGCCGCCCGACGAGATCACCCGATCGTGGTCGGCGCGTATCTCGTCGTGCGTCGTCTCGTCTTCGATGGACTGGTCGACGATCGCCGGGTCAAGGTCGAGTTCTCGGAGCAGGTGCCGGGCGACCTCGGGGTCGTGTGGCCGATGCCCCTCTTCGTGGAGTGCTCGTCCGCTGCGCTCGTACCAACGGTCGAGGTCGTCCATCGATGACCGGCGAAGGATCGCTCCGATGCGCATCATCGACCACCCATAGGACCAGTCGCGCTCCCAGGGGTGTTTCTTGCCCTCGATCCGGTTCACCTCTTCGAGGCTGAAGAACTTCCAGCTGATTTCGAGCCCGTTCTGTCGGCGAACGTCGCGGATCCACTTCGCCGTTTGGTACGCGTAGGGACATAAGACATCGAAGTGGAAGTCCACCTTCGATGTGTCGGGCCGGGCGTCGGATGCTGCGGTTTCAGCCATGGCGATTCCTTTCACGAGCCACTACGAGCGTAGAACTGCCAGGCCACCTGGCGATAAAGCCGCACTTGTCGCCACCGCGTAGGGTGGCGGCGATGGATGTTGTGTTCACGCCGATTTCCGACCCACCTGCCGAGTCGTCTGAGGATCGTTGGCTTCCGTGTCGGGCGGGTCAGGTGCTGCTCGTCGATGACTTTGCCGAGGGTCCTCGCCCGCTGACCAGCGACGAGGCGAGTCAGCTTCGCGAGCAGATGGCTGAGCCGCTCGTGCTTGGTCAACTGAAGGGGGAGGAGGGCCATTGGTGGACGGCATTGATGGCCGATGACTTCGACCCGTTCGATGCGCCGTTCCCGGGTCTGATGTTCAGTGATCTCCGCTCGATGATGGCCAAGCTCGACCCAGTGGTGTGGAACATCGCAGGCCGGGCAACCCAAGTCACCGACTGGTACCGGGACAACCGGCACTGCGGCCGCTGCGGTGGGCTGATGGAGATGGCCGGTGGCGATCGGTCGATGAAGTGCCCGACCGATGGCTTCGCTGCGTATCCGCGCTTGTCGCCGGCGGTGATCGTGTTGGTGCTCGACGATGAGGGCCGAGCCTTGCTGGCCCGCAACGTCGCTTGGCCGGTGCCGATGTATTCAACGTTGGCCGGTTTCGTGGAGCCAGGCGAATCGCTCGAAGACTGCATTCATCGCGAGATCGGTGAAGAGGTCGGCATCCAGGTCAAGGATCTGCAGTACTTCGCCAGCCAGCCATGGCCGTTCCCGAACTCGCTGATGCTCGGCTACTTCGCCCACTATGCAGGGGGCGAACTGACGCCAGCCCCCGATGAGATTGCAGACGCGCAATGGTTCTCGCGTGATGATCTGCCGCAGATCCCGCCTCGTGGCTCGATTGCCCGTCAGCTGATCGACGAGTGGTTGGGCAGCTAGCTCTGAACAGGCGGCGTCCTTCGATCCATCTGATGCTCGTGCGGAGCGTCGCTCAGCCGAAGATGAGGCGGGCTGCGAGCGCGACGGCCGACATGACCATCACGACGCGAATCCACTTCTCGCCGCCGCGCACGGCGAACTTGGCGCCGATCCAGCCGCCGATGCTCAGCCCGACGGCGAGCACGATTGCTGGTCCCCAGCGAACGTTGCCCTGCAGGATGAAGATGGTGAGCGCCTCGCACGTCACGAAGAAGATGAAGATGACCTTGACCATGTTCGCGGTGACGAGGTCAAGTCCTGCTCGGCTGAGTGCGGCCAGAAGGATCAGGCCAACGCCGGCCTGGATTGCGCCGGCGTAGATCCCGATCATGAAGAAGACTGCGGCGGTCGCGTAGACGGGCCACGGGGGCACGTCGGTCTTCGGCTTTGGGCGGAAGATGGTCAAGATGATGAGCGGGATCATCAGCAGACCAAAGAAGCGTTCGAATGCTTCGTCGGTGAATCGGTCGATCACGAATGCTCCGAGCGGGGCGCCGATCAGGCCGGGCACGATAATGGGGACGAGGTTGCGATCGACTCGTACGCCCTCGTTGCGGAACGAGAGCATCGAGGTGATGTTCGAGGTGAGGATGCCGACTCGGTTGGAGCCGTTGGCGGCGTTGCCTTCGACACCGGCGAGTACCAGCAGCGGCACGGTGAGCATGGAGCCGCCGCCAGCCATCGCATTGATTGCGCCAGCCAGACCGCCGCCGAGCAGCAGAAGGATCGCCTCGAGGAAACTCACCGGGTGAGTGTAGGCACCGCGTGCCCGCCCAACCTGAGTGAATTCGCCGAGCTGTAGTTCGTGGACCAGCGCCGCCGCAGCGGGTGGACCAGCGCCGCCGCAGCGGGTGGACCAGCGCCGCCGCAGCGGGTGGACCAGCGCCGCCGCGGCGGGTGGAATAGCGTTGCTGGGGCGACGTTGGTGCTGCATGGCGTCATCTCGTCTGGGGTCGCGTCGCCGCGATGGGTTCGCGGCCCCTCACCACTTCAAGGAGTTCCCTCATGGACGAAGCACGCACCGCCTGGATCGACGTAGCG
Organism: uncultured Acidimicrobiaceae bacterium; assembly: GCA_964513315.1. Lineage (GTDB taxonomy): Bacteria > Actinomycetota > Acidimicrobiia > Acidimicrobiales > UBA10347 > UBA10347. The sequence continues at coordinate 12,460 of CAZEMU010000012.1, forward strand.
AACAAGGTCGAATCACTCGGTCTCAAGCTCAAGCTGCATCTGGAGCAAGAAGCGGACACCTCGGTCGCCGAGCCGGCGCCTGGCACGACTGCAGATGCCTTCGAAGAACTCAGTGGCCGGGTACGTGATGCGTTCGACGGCTTCGGCAATGCAACCCGTGACGAGGCCGTCCATACCGATGTGCGTGAGATCGCCGAATTGATCAAGGCGGCATTGGTCGAGACGTTCGAGGCCGTCGGGGCTGAAGTCAGCCAGATCATCGATCAGCTCGATGACTACGCCGAGGACGCTGCCGAGAAGATCGCCGACGCCGTCGGCCTCGACGTCGACCTCGATGATGATGACGACGACGATGATGATGACGACGACACGGGCGAGGTTCCGGCCGTAGGCGGCGGCGACTCGAGCGACGATCCGATCATCCTCGAGTCCGACCAACAAGACGGCGACACTGCGTGAGTCGTGAGCTCAGGGGGAGGGGCGCATGAGTAACGGCGCAATCTTGATCATGTCGCTGATTGCGTTCGGCGGCAGCTGGTTCGTGAAGCGATGGTTGGCGAGCACGTACAAGACGTGGAGCCAAGTGCCCAACACGTATGGCGTCACTGGGGCGCAAACGGCCGCCGCGATTCTGCGCAAGAAGGGTGTGAGCAACGTCAAGATCGAGCGCGTGCGCGGCAAGCTCACCGACCACTTCGACCCGGCACGCGACATCCTCCGCCTGTCGCAGTCGAACTACGACAGCACCTCGGTCGCTGCGATGGCCGTGTCGGCCCACGAGGCCGGCCATGCGATTCAGGATCACCGTGATGACATCCGTTTACGGCTGCGCAAGTACTTCGTGCCGTTCGCCGCATTCGGTGGGCGCTTCTCACCATGGCTCGTCGGCGGCGGGTTCATCTTGGGCAGCGATCTGCTGCTTCGACTCGGTGCCTGGCTGTTGGTCGGAACGCTCGTCTTTCAGCTGCTGACGTTGCCGGTCGAGTTCAACGCGAGCAAGCGAGCACTCTCGAACCTGCAAGAGCTCGGCCTCACTGACCCTGAACAGGTCAAAGGCACTCGACGAGTCTTGACGGCTGCGGCGCTCACCTATGTTGCTGCGGCCGCCACGTCGGTTGCGTACATCGCCACGCTTTGGATGATGACCCAGGGCCGTCGCGGCATTTAGCAGGGTGCTGAACTTCGCCAATCGAACGGTGCCTGACACCCGTTCGTCAGTGGGTGGCTTGGCCCCGGTTCGCGGGCATGCGTAGGTATGGCCACGGGTTCGGCATTGCGTCGACGCTGACTTCAACCAGGCACGGTCCGTCGTGTTCGATCGACTCGCCGAGTGCGGGACGGAATGTCTCGGGTGAGTCGGCGTGCCAGTACTTGACGCCGAATGCGTCGGCCAGCTTCGAGAAGTCGGGGTTGTCGAGCTTCGAGGCGATCGTGCGGTCCTCACCGAACCGCTCGCGCTGGATGCGTCGAACATTGCCGTAGGCGTTGTTGTTGAACAGCACGATGTTGCACGGAATGTTGTGCTGCACCGCAGTCGCCAGTTCGGTTGCCGTGAACAGGAAGCCACCGTCGCCGGTCACACCGATGACGGGCCGGTCGGTCGCCGCTGAGGCGCCGATGGCGACCGCGGTCCCTGCGCCGAGCGTGCCGGCTGCGCCGGAGGACAAGAAGGTGCGTGGCTGCTGGTGGTCGTACCAGAGGTGGGCGGCGAAGCCGATCTGGGTGACGTCCTCGACGAACGCTCCGTCGGCTGGCATCACGTCGCGAATGGCGGCGGTGTAGGAGCGCTGCGGCTCGATGTGTGCGGTGCGGTCCCAGAACGAAGCTCGCACGGCCGCGATCTCGTCGGCTCGCGAGGGCTTCTCGAGCGGGCCGATTGCAGCGATGAGCGCTCGGCAAGCGGCGTCGGCGTCGGCGTGAATGCCGACCTCGGTGATGCCGTGACGATCGAGTTCGTCTTCGTCGACGTTGATCTGAATGAGGGTGAGGTCGTCGTCGTAGCCCCAGGTGCCGAGCGGCCATTCGATGCGGCTGCCGATGCCAACGACGACGTCGACGTCGGGCCACATGTCGTATGCGCCGGTCAGCGGCACGAACAGTTCGTGCGAGGTCGGAACCACGCCATGACCCATGCGGCGACTCGTCACAACGGCTTGCACGAGCTCGGCGAGTTCGGTGACGGATTCGCTCGCTCCATATGCGCCGGATCCGAGCACGAACATGGGTCGCTTGGCCGAAGCGATGATTGCGGCGGCTCGCTCGATCGATGAGTCGTCGGCCTCGGGCATCGTGACGACAGGTGCAGCGATGGCGCCCCCAGCAGGCTTGCCCCACACATTGACAGGTACCTCGATGCTGACGGGGCGGGGGAGTCCCGAGTGCACAGCGTCGATCGCCGCTTGCACCTGAGACTCGGCCGTGGCGGGGTCGTGGATGACCGCCGTGTGCTTCGTGAGCTGCTCGAGGATTGCGGTCTGGTCGGGAAGATCGTGGAGTGCGCCGAAGTGGCGTCCTTGCTGAAAGGTTGCGATCTGTCCGATGACCGCCAGCACTCGCGCATAGCCCCAGTAGGCGCTGGTAAGTGCGCCCGACGCGTTGAGCATGCCGGGCCCGGGCACGACGCAACAGGCGGCGGGTTCACCGGTGACCTGGGCAGCGCCCATCGCCATGTAGGCGGCGCCTTGTTCGTGGCGGGTGACGATCGGGCGGATGTCCGGCGCGTCGACGAGCACGTTGAAGAAGTCGTCGTTCTGCACACCAGGGATGCAGAACAGCTGGTCGATGTTCGACCGCCGCAATCCTTCAACGACGAGGTGCGCAACGCTCTGCGGGCCGGGGAGTGCCGGGCGGCCGGAATCAGTCATGAGGCGACGCTACTCGCACCGGATTGGGTGGGCAGGGAAGCGGCAGGAAGAATGGCGCCATGGCTTCGAGCGAAACCCGTGACCCGATCCGCATTGCGAACTGTTCCGGCTTCTTTGGCGATCGACCGTCCGGGGCGCGTGAACAGGTTGAAGGCGGAGAGATCGATGTTCTCACCGGCGACTGGTTGGCCGAACTGACGATGCTCATCCTCAGCCGTATTCAGGCGAAGAACCCAGGCCGTGGGTATGCCCGCACGTTCGTGACCCAGATGGAAGAGGTCATGGGTTCGTGCCTCGACAAGGGCATCAAGGTCGTGTCGAATGCCGGCGGGCTCGATCCTGACGGCTGCGCTGATGCCGTCCACGAGGTCGCACAGAAGCTCGGCCTCAACCCGACGATCGCGTACGTCAACGGCGACAACCTGTTGCCCCGGGTCGAGGAGCTCGCCGCAGCGGGCGCGCTGAACCCCTTCGTCGAAGGCGGCGACCTCGGGGACCTCTCGAAGTACGTGAGCGCCAACGCCTACCTCGGCGCATTCGGCATCGTCGAAGCGCTCAACCAAGGTGCCGACATCGTGATCACCGGTCGCGTCACCGACGCTGCTGTTGTGTGCGGACCTGCCGCCTGGCATCACGGCTGGGAGCGCACCGACTTCGACCAGCTTGCCGGCGCCGTCGTCGCTGGGCACGTGATCGAATGCAGCGGTCAAGCGACCGGCGGTAACTACTCGTTCTTTCACGAGATCGAAGGCCGCACCGATGCACCGGGCGGTCGGGCCCGGTTCGGATTCCCGTGGGCGGATGTTGCCGCTGATGGCAGCTGCGTGATCGGCAAGCACGATGGCACCGGCGGCGTCGTGAATGTCGAGACCGTAACCAGTCAGCTGCTGTATGAGATCGGTTCGCCGAGCTACTTGGGCCCTGACGTCACGAGCCGCTTCGAAACGATCGAGCTCGAACAGGTCGAACGAGATCGAGTGCGAATTTCTGGCGCAAAGGGCGAGGCACCTCCGGCGACGCTCAAGGTCGCCATGAACGAGATGGGTGGCTATCGCAACTCGTTCACCGTTGCGTTGACGGGCCTCGATGTCGACGCCAAGGCTGCCTTTGCGCAAGCTGCGTTCTGGGACGCATGCCCGTACACGGCCGACGACTTCGAGTCGTGCACGAGTCGGGTCATCCACACCAACAAGCCCGACCCTGCAACGCAAGAAGAGGCGACGGCCATCTGGCGACTGACCGTCAAGGACCCAGACGAGCGCAAAGTCGGCCGAGCCTTCAGCAACGCGAATGTGCACGCAGCGCTGTCTTCGATCCCCGGCATGTACGGACTCGGAGGCGGCCCCGGTGCGGGCAGCCCGTATGGCGTCTACCGGCCGGCGACCGTCCCGAACGACTTGGTGCCGAACTACGTGCACGTCCTCGGCAGCGAGCCGGTGATGATCGACTCGGTCGCCCCGACCGGCGACCCGCTCGTGATCGAAGTCCCCGAGCCCGCAACTCCGCCTGATGGTCCGACGACTGACTTGCCGCTCGGCACGGTCGTCGGCACCCGATCCGGCGACAAGGGTGGCGATGCGAACATCGGCGTCTACGC
>CAZEMU010000012.1:17020-18232 GCA_964513315.1 uncultured Acidimicrobiaceae bacterium
GGCGTGTAGCGCTGGATGAAGCCCCGCCCGATGGCGAGCGTGATGCCGGCCGAGGCGCCGTTGAGGATCCACACGACGATCAGTTGCCAGGTCTCGGTCACGATCGACGCGACCAGGATTGTCACTGCCGTGACCGTCGCCGCCCCGGTGATCACCGTGCCTCGGGATAGTCGCTCGGTGAGGCGCGGGCCGAGCAGTGCACCACCGGTGGCGCCAACGGCGGCAGCTGCGAGCACGAACCCGAACGCGAGGTCCGATGCGTCGAGCACGTCGACGACGAGCAGCACGAGCAGGCTGAACGCGCCAGCAACCCCGAGGTTGAAGATCGTGACGGCCTGGGTCCACGGACGCAGGAACGGGTGCTGGGCGAGCCAGCCGAATCCCTCACCCATTTCCTTGCGCAGGGCTGGCCGCTCGGCCGGTTCTGGTTTGGGGCGGGTCGGGAGCCGGCTGAACGGCAGCACCGACAACAGATAGGTCGCAGCGTCGACCAGGAACGGCGCCCACGGAGCAGCGGCGAACAGCAGTGCTCCGACCGGCCCGCCTGCGAAGTCGTTGGAGATCGTCTCGGTTGTCGAGAGCCGTCCGTTCGCCCGGTCCAGATCATCCATCTCGACCAAGGTCGGAAGGGTCGCGACCACCGACGGGTCGACTTGGATCTCGCCGACCGTGATCACGAACGCCACCAAGCACAGGTGCCAGATCTGCACCGAGTCGGTGAGCACCGCAACGGTCAACGCCGCCATGACGAGCGCGCGCCATGCCTGCGTGAACATGATCAGTCGCCGCCGGTCGGCTCGGTCGACGATCACCCCGCCGATCGGCCCAAAGGTCGGCCACGCAAAGAACTGTGCCGCCGTGACGGCAGTGACGAGCAGAGGTGAGTCGGTCAGCGTCGTGGCGAGCAACGGCAGTGTCGCCAGCCGAATGCCGTCGCCGATGTTCGTGATGAAGGTCGCTGTCAGTAGCGACGTAAACGCCGGACCGAGATCGCGGCGTTCGGCCATCTGTTCAGCGTCCCCTGAACTCCGGGTCGCGCTTCTCCAAGAAGGCGCTCACCGCCTCGCGTGTGTCCTTGGTCGAGAAGTTCACCGTCTGGGCCCAGCCTTCGTTGTCGAGAGCTTCGTCCATGGTCATGGTGAGCGACTTGTTGAGCATGGCCTTGGTTTGCGCGAGTGCGATTGGCGGACCTGCGGCGAGCCGGCCCGCCCA
>CAZEMU010000012.1:18332-23058 GCA_964513315.1 uncultured Acidimicrobiaceae bacterium
ACGATGATCGCCGAACCTGTGCGTTCACTCGTTGTCGCAGCGCCCGGTTCGCCAGGCAGCCCGCTCGGGCTTGCGTTCGTGCTCATCGGCCCACTCGGCTACGTGTTGTTCTTGGCGATGACGTGGGCGACCCTCAAAGACCGCATCGAGCCGGCGCGGTTTTTGCACACCATTCGCTGGGCGTCGCTTGGCCTCGTTCCGCACATCGTGCTCAGCCTGGCTGGCATTCTGTGGCTCGCTGGCCCGCGCCTGCCACTGCTGGTGGCGGCTTCGCTCACGCTGCCCGCCGCAGCGATCGGCGCCGTCTGGGCGAGCGCCCAGTCCGTCGATCACTGATCGTTGCCGACGAGATCCTCGAAGTTCACGAGTGAGTGCACGTCGAGTTCCTCGATCGTCGTTTCGTCAGCCTTGTTCACCACGACGGCAGCTCCGACCAGAATCCCGCCAAGCATTTGCACGATTGATCGGGCCGCTCGCATCGTGTTGCCGGTCGTGATCCAGTCATCGACCATCAGCACACGGTCACCAGGTGAAAGGTCGAAGGACCGTCCTTGGAAGACCTCGGAGTGACCGCGCCAGGTCGGCGCAGATTGCACTGGGATGTCAGCGCCGGGGTGGTTGCGGTCGTCCTTGCGGGCGAGGACGAGACCACAGTTGAGCTCTCGTGCGACGAGCGCCCCGACGATCGGCCCGCGAGCCTCGGGGGCAATGACACGATCGACGTTCGCGTCCATGAAGGGTGCGGCGAGCGCCTCACCGACCAGCCGCAAGAGCGCTGGGTCGCGAAGCACGCCGGCGACGTCGGGATGCCCATTCACAAGGGGGAACGAGGCCGTCAGACGAGCGCGAGCTTCGACCAAGTTGAACTGCACATCACAAGTCTGTCTCGCAGTACCGTCGGTGTCTATGAACGCGTCGCATGAGTCTTCGTCACCCGTTGCATCTGGCTTGTATCAGAGCCGTTGGGAAACGGCTTCGGCCCGGATCGCAGCCATCGGTGGCGACGGTGTGGTCGTTCGGGGCGGATCCGATCTGGTGTATCTGACGGGCTATCACGCATCCTCGATGGAGCGCATCACGGCGTTCGTGGCGACGCCGGGTAGTGAGATTCCAGAGACGCCGCAGATGTTCGTGCCCAAGATCGAGGTTCCGCTCGTTCCCGAACAACCCAACGTGTACTCGGTCACCGGATGGGACGACGACCAGGACCCCGTGCAGCTGATCGCTGAGGCGCTTGGCGACGCCCGCAAAGTTCTTGTCAGCGATGAGTTGTGGGCGGTGCACCTGCTTGGGCTGCAGCGGCTCATGCCCAACACCGAGTTCGTGTCGTTCAGCGACAGCCTCGGCGGGCTGCGTTCGGTCAAGAACGACGACGAGATGCTGGCGATCCAGACGGTCGGAGGTCTCGCGAATCAGGTTGCCGCTGCGCTGCAGAACGGCGACATTCCACTCGTCGGTCGGTCCGAGAAAGAGATCGCTGCCGACATCAGCCAGCGGCTTCGTGACGTTGGCCATGAAACGGTCGAGTTCTGCATCGTTGCGTCGGGGCCGAACTCAGCGAGCCCGCATCATCATCCGACCGATCGCATCGTCCAAGCCGGCGAGATGGTGCTGTGCGACTTCGGTGGCAAGCACAAGGGGTACTGCTCCGACATCACCCGATGTGTCTGGACCGGCCCGATTCCCGACGATGTTGCCGCCACGTGGGACACGCTCAAGAAGGCCCAGCAGGCTGCGGTCGATGCGGCCCGCCCGGGCGCAACACTCGGCGACGTCGACGCTGCTGCTCGCGACGTGATCGCGGACGCGGGCTTTGGTGACCACTTCATCCATCGCACCGGGCATGGCATCGGCACCGAGGTGCACGAGCAGCCGTACGTCAAGAGCGGCAACGACGAGGTCGTGGTCGAAGGTCATGCGTTCAGCATCGAGCCGGGGATCTACATCTCCGGACAATGGGGTATGCGACTCGAAGACATCGTCGTGATCTCGGACTCGGGCGCAATCCGCTGTTCGACGACCAACCACAACATCGTCTCCGTCTCTTCGTAACCCCGCCGAGTCGCTCACGCCCCGGAGGATCCATCCTCGAAGCACAGTTCGAATTCGGCGGAACCGGCCTCGTCAGCCAAGATGACGTCAGGCTGATTCCGAGGAGACGACCATGCCGGCTGAGCGATTTCCCGTCGAGGCGAGCCACATCTTGATGTTTGCTCGCTCGATTGGTGACCCGAACCCGATCTATCAAAGCGAGTCCTATGCCGCCGCGGCCGAGACCGCCGGCATCATCGCGCCGCCGACGTTCGTGCAGGCGAGCGCGCAGTTCGATGAGAACTACCGACTTCGCCCGAAGGTCGGCGAACCATGGATGGGCTCTGGCAAAGAGGCGACGGGCATCCCTCCGAAGGAACCGGGCGAAGCTGACGACACGCCGACGGGCATGGGTGCTCGTGGCCTGCACGCGGAGCAGCACTACGAGTACCACCGTCACATCCGCCCGGGTGATGTGCTCAGCGCGACGGTGAAGCCGGGCGAGAGCTGGGAGAAGCAATCGAAGCGGGCCGGCCTGCTCAAGTTCAGCGAGACCGTGACCGAGTACCGCGACCAGACCGGCGAGCTCGTGATCACCGCTCGCAGCGTTGGCGTGCAGACCGAAAAGGCCGTCGAAGGCTGAGGCCGGGCGACACGACAGGAGAGATTGATATGGCACTCAGCGCATCCAACATCAGCGTGGGCGACACCCACAGCGACGTCCTCGTCGAGGACCTCAAACGCACACAGCTCGTGCAATACGCAGGAGCGTCGGGCGACTACAACCCGGTACATACCGACGAGAAGTTCGTCACCGAAGTCGCTGGCTACCCGACCGTGTTTGCTCACGGCATGCTCACCATGGGCATGACCGGGCGGCTGCTCACCGACTGGGTCGGCGACGGACGGCTCACGAAATACGGCGTTCGGTTCGTTAGCCAGGTCTGGCCCGGCGACACGCTCCGGGGCACGGCCGAGATCACCGAGATCCGCGAAGAAGACGGCGTTCCCGTCGCCGATATCTCGGTCACCACCGTCAACCAAGACGACGTTCCCGTGGTCACCGGGACCGCGACCGCTCGTCTCGACCCCTAGGAGCATTGCCTGATGCCACGCGCATGGCAGGCCAGCGAACTCGGACTTCCCTGGGATGTCCTCTCGCTCGCCGAAGTCGAAGCACCAACCCCAGGCCCCGGCGAGATCGTCCTTGACGTGGGCGCAGCCGACGTCAACTTCGCCGACATCCTGCAATGCCAGGGTCAGTACCAAGTGCGGCTGGATCCGCCGTTCACGCCTGGCATGAGCGCCGGCGGGACGATCACCGCGATCGGCGAGGGCGTGCGCCTCGAGGTCGGGCAACGGGTGATCGGCATGACGATCGGCAGTAACGGCGGCTTCGCCGATGTCGCCGTGATGCAGGCGAACGGCGTCACGGTCATCCCCGATGATGTCCCCGTCGCCACCGCTGTCGCAGGGCACGTCATCTACGGCACTTCATGGTTCGCGCTGCATCGACGCGGCAACCTGCAACCGGGCGAAACGGTGCTCGTCCTGGCTGCTGCTGGTGGCGTCGGTTCGTCCGCAGTGCAGATGTCCAAGGCGCACGGCTGCCGTGTCATCGCTGCGGCCGGCGGACCGGCCAAGGTCCAGGTGTGTCGCGATCTGGGCGCTGACGTCGCCATCGACTACTCGTCTGAAGATCTTCGCGAGCGCGTTCTTGCTGAGACCGATGGGCGGGGCGTCGATGTCGTTTACGACCCCGTCGGTGGCGAGTACTTCGACATCGCTCGCCGGGTTGTCGCGTGGGAAGGACGGCTGCTCGTGGTTGGTTTCGCGAGCGGGACGATCCCGAGTGCTCCGGCGAACCACGTGTTGGTCAAGAACTACTCCGTGGTCGGCGTGCACATGGGCGCCTATCGCGATGTGGACCCGGACCGTCTGCGTGAATGCAACGAGGCGATCTATCCGATGATGGCCGACGGTCGACTCGCGCCGCTCATCAGTCGCACGGTCGGCTTCACCGATCTTCCCCAGGCCATGCTCGACCTGTACGAACGTCGCACGACCGGCCGAGTCATCTTCGACCCGACGGTCTAGCTCTGCTGAGTAGCCAGCTGGCTGCGCAGGAAGTTGGCAATCTCTCGAAGCGACTCGTCGGCTTCGGGATACGCGCCGTAGAACTCGAAGACGTGCCACAACCCGTCCCACACACGGCAGTCGACGTCGACACCGGCGCGACGCATGCGGCGTGCGGTGCGTAGGCACCCGGGCAACAACAGGTCGCGAGTGCCGGTCGTAATGAGGGTCGGCGGGAGCCCGGTCATCGAGCCACACGCTCCCGGCTACTGGAGACGGCGCGCCAGACGGCCAGGCAATCGTCGCTTGCTGCAGGGGCCGGGTGCTCAGGCGCCAATCGATAGGTCGGGCAGATGATCTCGATGCCCGCGTAGGCCGCCAGAGCTGCGGTGATTGGGAGTTCGCTGAACGGGTCGCCGTAGATGAACGCCCCACCAAAGATGTAGACGAGGGTGCCGTTCTCGGTTCCTGCGCGTGGCGAGGTCACGCGCAGACACTCGACGCCGTCGATGGTAAGGCGCTCGGTGGCGACGTCGTGCCGGGCGATGGCTCGATGGCTTGCTTGGTGCCACCGCTCCAACGTGTCGGCGCGGTCCTCGACGATGGTCGAGAAGTCGAT
>CAZEMU010000012.1:23158-27712 GCA_964513315.1 uncultured Acidimicrobiaceae bacterium
GGTGCCACCGCTCCAACGTGTCGGCGCGGTCCTCGACGATGGTCGAGAAGTCGATTGGGGTGTCGTCGTCGCCCGGTTCAGCGGCGAGCCACGCTTGCGCTTCGGGGCTTAGCCCGCCGTCGTTGTCGGTGGCCTGCTGGATCTCATCCATTCGAGAGCAGACGCTTGACCTCGGCAATCGTCTCGATCTCTTGGGCGGGATCGGGGCCGCACGGGTTCAGGTTGATCGTCGCGGCACCGGACTCGACGTAGGGCGCTAAGAACTCCGCGATTTGCTCGGCGTTGCCGACCGGCGTGTATCGCTCGAACGGTTCGAACGGCATGTTGTAGAACCGGCCCATCGTGTCGGCGACGTTGGCGCGCCCATCCTCGGGATTGTCGCCAACACCGACCCACAGTTGCAGGCCATGGCTCCACGTGATGTCGCGATCTGCGCCCTGTTCGTGGACACGCTCGATGCCCTCGACGAAGCGGCGAGCCGAACACCAGGCCGCCAACCAGCCGTCGCCGAACCGTGCGGCTCGGTCGATGGCCGCGTTGCTTCGTCCGCCCACCAGGAAGGGGACACGCTCGGTCGGTGTCGGCCGGATCTTGCCTTCGGTGAACCCATAGAACTCGCCGTCGCCATCGACCGTCTCGCCATCGAGTAGTCGGCGGACAATGTCCACCGCCACGTCGGTGCGTCGACCGCGGGTCTTGGGGTCGACGTCGCAGACCTCGAACTCGTGGCGGTCTTCGCCGCCGACGCCGATGCCGACCGTGAGGCGGCCCGGGGCAGCGGTTGCCAGCGTCGTGATCTGTCGAGCGGCAACCATCGGATGGCGCAGCGCGAGCAGGAATACACCCACGTGTAGATCGAGTCGAGGCTCGATGCCGCTCAATGCCGCAAGGTGGACGATGCCGTCCATGCCGCTGCCGTTGTGGAAGCTGACGTGGTCAGCGGTGAAGAGATGGTCGATTCCCGCGTCGGCGATCGAGCGCAGCAGCGCTTGCTTGGTCGTGGCGTCGAGCGTCTCGAAGCCACGTGGCGCGGTGATGCCGACCTTGAGTTCGTCGGTGCGGCTCACAGCGTTGCCGTGTTGGTGTCGAGGCCAAGGCGCAAACGCCCCGCCGTCTCATACATGCGAGGTGCGACCATTGCGTGCTGGGCTGCCACCGAGGTGTCTCGGAAGCAGCGTTGGATCGGCGAGGTCCGGTAGACGGCGGCGCCGCCCGCGGCCCGGTACATCGACTCGGCGACCTGAGCCGCGGTCTGAGTGGCGTGGGTCGCCCCGACACGAATCTTGCGTCGTTGTTCCTCTGACGCCATGCTGCCGGCGAGCGCTGTTTCCCATGTCTCGTTGATGGCGTCTTCGAGGAACGCCCACGCCGAACCCAGTCGGGCTTCGGCCAAGCCGACCTCGGCCTGGATCGTTGCCCGCTCCGCCAGCGGCTTGCGGCTTCCTTGGGGAAGCTTGGTTGCGGCGAGCGAGACGAGCTCGTGGATCGACCGGCGGGCGATGCCGACTGCGGCCGATGCGACACCCGAGGCGAGCATGCCGTAGAACGAGAACCGAGAGAGCTCGTTGTCGCGCACCGCAGGGTCGTGTCCGATCTGTACCCAACGGCCTTCGGGTACGAATGCTTCGGTGACGGCGTAGTCCACCGACCCAGTGCCAGACAGGCCAGCGACGTCCCACGTCTCGATGAACTCGACGTCGTCGGGATCCATAAAGACGAACGGGACAACCAGCCCGTCGTCGCGCGGCGTGGTCTTGCCGTCGGCGTCGACGAGACGAGCGCCGCCACCGATCGTCGTGCAGTGTTTGGTGCCCGAGCCCCACTGCCATTGGCCGGTGACCGACAGGCCGCCGTCGACGGAACGAGCCTTGCCGTTCGGCATGGCAAAGCCGCCGCCGATCGATCCAGCATCAGCGAAGAGCTCCTGGGCGAAGTCGTTCGGCAGATACGACGACATGAGTGACGTGGTTGAACCGATCGCCACGCACCAACCGACGGCCCCGTCGTGGAAGCCGAACGCTTCGGTCGCCTCGAGGCTCTCCCACGCGGTAACGCCGGGACCGTTGAGATCCTCAGGCACGTACATGCGGAAGGCTCCGCTGGGAGCAATCGCATCGACGAGGTCTTGAGGCAGCGTGCCGGCAGCTTCGATCTCGGCCGAGCGTGCGCTGATGGCCGGCCCAAGCTCCTGGGCTGCGGCAAGAACAGAGTTCATACGGAGCACGCTAATCGGCGCCCTGTTCCTGAGCCGCAGCGAACCGGAGGTCTCGGCGGGGTTTGCGTTTCGAAGCCTTGCGATTGCTGACCTACGGTCAGCCCATGACCGATCCGGCTCAACGCACCGATGGCTTCCCGAAGTCGCTCGTTCCGGTCCACGGACCGTTTCCGCCTGAGAAGATCGCGGGTGCTGGCGTCGGCATGGGGACCTATGGGGATGCGACTCGGGTTCTGGTTGCCAACAACACGCTGCAACCGGATCTGATCTGCGGCATGACGCTCGCGCTGCTCGCTCGACAGCCACGGCGTCCAAAGCCAAGCGGGCAACGCAAGGCCAGCGGCGTCGCCGGCCGGGTCTGGGTGCGGGAACGGTTCACCATGCACCGGCCCATCGCTGCAGACGATGCTTGGCAGGTCACGGGCGAATCGACTGGCACCTATGTCCGCAAGGGCCGCAGCTACTCAACGACTCGCTCAACCTCGACCACGAGCAACGGGGAACTGTTCTCCACGAACTTGACCACGGGGCTGTTCAGCTATCGGGCCGATCCATCGCTGGTTGATTCGGTGCAAGGGCTTGCGATCGAGGACACGCCAACTCCCGAGCCCGATCACGGGGCCGCCCGCTCGAACCCGCACATCGAAGCGATCCGCTCCGTGTCGGTTGGAGACGTGCTCGGCGGTGTCGAGGTTCCGATGACGCTGGCGATGATGGCAGCGCGAGACACCGACAATCCGGACAACCCGATTCATTCCAGCGCCGAAGAAGCGAAGAAGGCTGGCCTCGCCCGGCCGATCGCCGGTGGCTCCCACGTGCTGGCGTTCGCCCTCGAAGCGGTCATGAGGGCCTTCGGCCCCGAAGCGCTGCTGCACGGCGCCAACGTCGATGTTCGGTGGAAGGCCCCGACCGAAGACGACACGGTGATTTGCCCGACGGCGACCGTTACCCACGTGGCCGCTGACCACGTCGCCTTCGACCTGCAGGTCGATCTGGTCGGCGGGCCGACGGCCCTGGTCGGACAACTCGTCATTCCGACTCCGACATGAGCCCGCTGCGCGGCATCCGAGTACTCGATCTCGCCGACCGTTCAGCCGCACTCACGGGGCGCATCCTTGCCGACCTCGGCGCGGACGTGATCATGGTCGAACCAGAAGAGGGCAACGCGATTCGCCATTGGGCCCCATTCATCGCGAACGGCACCGAGTCAGCCGCGCATCAGTACTTCTCGGCCAACAAGCAGTCTGTCGTGCTCGACCTCGCAGGCGAGCGTGACCGATTCCTGGGATTGGTCGCCACCGCCGACGTGGTGATTGACACCGAACGCCCGGACCGTCTGGACGAACTCGGCCTCAGCCACGACGTGCTGCGGTCCGTCAGCCCAGACTTGATCCAGTGCTCGGTCACGCCGTTCGGCCTCGACAGCGAATGGCGCGACTGGCGAGGCTCAGACCTCATTGCATGCGCCTCGGGCGGGCTGGTCTGGTTGTCCGGCGAGCCCCGAGGCGTGCCCGTGCATGGGGGAGCGAACGTGTCGTTCGCAATGGCGGGACTGATTGGAGCATCGTCGATCTCGATCGCCCTGCGCCATCGGGCCGCCCTGGCCGAACAAGGCATCGTTGACGGTGGCGTACACATCGACATCTCGCTGCAAGAAGCGGCGTGCATGGCGACGATGCAAACCGCCAACCCCACGCAGTGGACGTGGCATCAACGAATTCCTCGGCGTCCCGGACTTTCCGCGGCGCTGCGGTGCGCGGACGGTGGCCATGTCGGTCACCTGGTGCGCCCTGACCGCCTGCCGGCATTCCTGGCGTGGGCGGAGCGAGAAGGTATCGATCACGGCATGACCGCTGACGATTGGCGGTGGGCCCGTATCGACGCGCCGTACAAGGACAACCCGGTGATTGCGACGACGCGAGCGCTCGCCGCGAAGCTGACCCGAGATGAGTTCGCGGCCGGAGCGCTCGAGGCCGACATTGTGTGCCTGCCCGTGCTCGGTCTCGATGACCTTGCGGCGACCGAGCAGTACGTTGTGAACGAGCAGTTTCTGACGGTGCCCAACGAGGTGCTCGGGCAGGACCTGGGCTTTCCTCGATCGCCAGTCGACGGCATGGCATCGCCGATCGAGCTTCAGCGGGCCCCGTCGTTGGGTGAACACAAAGCGCTCCTCGCAGAGCTTGAGCCCGTCGATGCACCGAAGGCCGCTGCTCCGGCGTCGGCCAGGCAAGACCCAGCCCGAGCACTTGATGGGTTACGCGTCGTCGATTTCACGTGGGTACTTGCTGGACCGATCGGCACGCGGGTTCTCGCCAGCTTCGGGGCCGAGGTCATTCGCG
>CAZEMU010000012.1:27812-41623 GCA_964513315.1 uncultured Acidimicrobiaceae bacterium
GCTGGACCGATCGGCACGCGGGTTCTCGCCAGCTTCGGGGCCGAGGTCATTCGCGTCGAGTCGTCGAAGAAGCCGGACTCGATGCGTAGCCAGATCGGCCCTGACGGCACCCCCGACCCGGACCTCGGTGGTCTCTACAACGCAGTCAATGCCGGCAAGAAGTCACTGGCGATCGATGTCACGACCGAGGCGGGCAAGCAGATCGTGCGGGAGCTCATCGCAACGGCAGATGTTGTCGTCAACAACTTCCGCCCGGGAGCCATGGAACGCATGGGCTTTGGATTCGATGCGCTTCGCGCGATCAAGTCCGACATCGTCATGCTCAGCCTCCCCGGTGCCCACGACAAGGGGCCGTGGGCCGGGCGGCCGAGCATGGGCAACATCTTGATGGCCGCGTCGGGCTTCAACATGCTGACCGGTTTCCCCCATGAGCGACCCCGCGGGATCGGGATCGCGTATCCGGACTTCACCGGACCTCATCTGCTCGTCACGACGATCCTGGCCGCGCTCCGAGAACGTGACCGAACTGCCCAGGCACAAGAGGTCAACCTGACCCAGCTCACCGGCATGATCTCGCTCTTGGGTGCCGAGTGGTTGCACTACACGGCGACCGAGACCGTGCCGCCCCGACCGGCAAACCGCGACGCGAACTACTGCCCGCATGGCGTGTACCCGGCCGCGCCGAGCGAGGACAGCGATGACGAATGGATCGCCATTGCGGTGCGAGACGATGACGCCTGGCGCCGGCTCGCCGCGCATGTCGATAGCTCCCTCGTCGACGACCCGCGTTTCGAGACGCCTGAAGCTCGCAAGATCAACGAGGACACGCTCGACGAGATCCTGCGTGCGTGGACTGCGACCCGTGACAAGTGGGCCATGGCGGTCGAGCTTCAAGCCATGGGGGTCGCGGCGGCGCCGGTTGAACACCTGCGGGACACGCTCGAACGAGATCCACAACTACAGCATCATCATCAGGTCGTGCACCAGCCAGAGCGTCCAGAGGTCGACATCCCGATCGATCGCGAGGCTGCCCGTTGGCGTGGCGCCGCCCACGAGCTGGACCGGGCGCCGGGGGTTGGCGAGCACAATCACCACGTGATTTGTGAGTTGTTGGGCTACAGCACCGACGCCTATGCGCAACTGGTTATCGACGACGTTGTTGGATGAACGGCTCGATTGCTCTACCTGCCTGATCTCGAATACCTGACTCGGGGCTGGTAGATGTACCCAACTCGGTTCACTCCGTGCCGTTCGGTCTGTATCTCGCTCAGCAAGAGTCGATGTATGCCGACTGGAGTCCAGAACGTTATGGGCCTCTACGACCGCGGTGATCCCGACATTGGTGTGACTCGAAGTCAGCTCGCACTCGGAGTTCGACGCGAACGTCCACATGCTTATCGGGTCGCTGATCTCGGCGGACCGTTTGTGTTAGCGATTTTGTGGCTTGTGCTGCCATTTGAGGCATCCGATACTGCACGCTGGGCGGGCGCCGCCATTATCTGCGCAACCGGACCGCTTGACCAGATCGGTCGGCAGAAGTTGCCGCCTGCATGGTCGAACATTTTCTTGCTAGCGACCCGGGCTGTCGTCGGATCGTGCATTGCTCTGGCTGTCCCCTTCATGTGGTATTCCGCTGCGGTTGTACTCATGTGTATGACCGCCGGAGCCACCACGGTCGAGTCGCCCAAGCGCGTCGCCGGGCTGGCCACGATCAGCCTCGTCTCGCTCACGATTGTCGGCGCGATCCACGAGGTTGCGTACTGGCATCTTGTTATTGGCGCGTTCGCGCTGAGTATCGGAGCTCACTTGGCGTGGTTTCGAGAATGGAACGACGAACGAGCCGAAGTTGATCGCCGTCACGAAGAGATGGTCGACCGCGCCCGCATGTTCTCGTGGGAGATCAATAGCAGCACAGGTGAGATCGTGTCGATGGCCGGAAACACCGAAGCCGTGCTGGGTTGGAAACCCGAAGAACTTGTTGGCAAACATGTCGACACCATTGTTGGTGCTGCGACGGTGCAGGAAGCGATGCGCAAGGGCGGCGGTGAACGTCGCTTCGGCTCCGAAGTGCACAGCGTCGTAGTGGCCAAGCACCGTGACGGCAGCGAAGTCGTCCTTCGAGAAGTTCGCCTCCATTCGCCGCGCAAATCCATCGTGCGAGGCGTCTCGGTCGATATGACCGAACTCGCCCGGGCGACCGAGGCACTGCGCTATCAGGCCGAACACGATGCGCTCACGGGTCTGTCGAACCGCATCGTCGTGGAAGAGGTCATTAACGCAGCGCTGCGCGAGAACCCGGATCAACCGATCACGTTGATTCACGCCGACCTCGACCGCTTCAAGGAAGTCAACGACACGCTTGGACATCCAGCGGGGGATCGACTCTTGCGTGTGTTGGCGAGCCGCCTGACCAAAGGACTCTCGCACCTCGACGCAGTCGCCCGGATGGGTGGCGACGAGTTCGCCTTCGTCGCGATTGGCGTCCACGGGGCAGATGCTGCCTGCAAGCTCGGCGAGGAGATCCACCGTCTGGCAACCGACCCGATTGAGGTGGACGGTCTGCAACTGGCTGTCGCCTGTTCTGTCGGCGTTGCCTGGACCCCTGATCACGGCAGCTCCTACGAGGATCTACTCAAGCGCGCGGACATCGCGACCTATCAGGCCAAACGAGAAGGCGGCGGTGTCGTCGCCTTCGAGTCGACGCCCGACGATCTCTCTATCCGACGCCTCCAACTCATCTCCGAAGTCGGCGGCGCACTGGACCGAGGAGAGTTCGAGCTGCACTTCCAGCCCCAGGTCGACCTTGCGACGGGCGCCATCGTCGGTGTCGAAGGTCTCGCTCGCTGGCGGCATCCCGAATTCGGTCTACTGTCGCCCGGCGGCTTCTTTCACGCAATTGAGGTCGCGGCGGACTACCAGCGCTTCAGCAACGAAATGCTCCGCCAGGCAGCCGACTTTGCGGCCCAGATCGCCGCCTCGGGCCACCGACTGCATGTCGCCGTGAACCTCGGGTCGATGAGCTTTCTCGATCAGCGTCTACCGAAGACGGTCGCCAGCCTGCTGCATGACCGCAACCTGGACGGGTGCGCGCTCACGCTCGAAGTCATCGAGTCAGACCTGCTCGATGAACAACGCGGCGCAGAAGTGTTCCGTGAGCTCGAACAGCTCGGGGTTCGTCTGTCGATCGATGACTTCGGCACCGGATACTCGACGTTCAGTCGCCTTCGAGCGCTCGACGTCGCCGAGGT
This sequence comes from uncultured Acidimicrobiaceae bacterium, assembly GCA_964513315.1. Classification (GTDB taxonomy): domain Bacteria; phylum Actinomycetota; class Acidimicrobiia; order Acidimicrobiales; family UBA10347; genus UBA10347. The sequence goes on from CAZEMU010000012.1 coordinate 31,061, forward strand.
CAAGATCGACCGGGCGTTCGTGCAGGGCCTCGGTATGTCCGCTGAGGACGCGATCATTGTGCGGTCCACGGTGCAGCTCGCCCAGCTACTCGGGCTCGATGTCGTGGCCGAAGGTGTCGAAACGAAGCACCAGCTTGAATGGCTGCAACGGATGGGATGCGGGGTCGCGCAAGGGTTCCTGTGGTCTCCTGCAGTGCACCGCGACGACATGATCGCCTTGATCCTTGCGGGTACGACCTACGACGTCGGCTTCGATGGCACGCACCATCTCGAAGGCGAACGCCTCGACATCGAAGTCCGGGGCGCGCTCCTCGACCAGATGGACAACCTCCCGATTCGGGCCGCGCTGGTTGGGCTGCTTGAACGCCTTGACGCGACGGCCACTGGGCGCGGCATCGTGGTCCGCGATCTTGCCGGTCGACTGCTGGTCGCGAACGAGACCTTCAAGGCGCTGCTGCCACCAGGCACCTATACCGGACTCGTCGGTTCACACGATGATGGACTGCTCGCGGGCCGAGGCCCCGGCGCTGTTTCCATCGCCTCGACCGGGCTGTCTGGCGTGGACGGGTTCCATACGACGGTGTTGCCGCTTCGAGACCGAAATGGGCGCACCGTCGGCGCGGTGCACATGGTCACCGAGGTCGAATCAGCACCTGCCTAAGCGGACAGGCCGCCGTCGACGACGATCTCGGTGCCGGTCACATAGGTCGAGTCGTCACTTGCCAGGAACAGCACCGCATCGGCGATGTTCTCGGGCGTGCCGAGGATCCCTGACGGCACCGCCATCGTTGCGAGCATTTCCGGGTCGAGCGTCGGTGCTTCTTCGGTCTGCATCGCCGGGTTGATCTTGTCCCAGATCGGCGTGTCGATGATGCCTGGGTGCACGGAGTTGACGCGGACGTTCCAGCGGTTCTGGGCGCACTCGAGTGCCACACCCTTGGTGAAGAGTCGCACGCCGCCTTTGGTCGCGTTGTACGCGGAGAGTTGGGCTGAACCCTTAAGGCCGGCGACCGACGACATGTTGATGATCGAGCCTCCGCCGCTATCGCGCATCGCAGGTATGGCGTGCTTGCAGCCCAGGAAAACGCCGTCGAGGTTGATCGATTGCTGACGCTGCCAGTCGGCGAGTTCCATCTCGATGATGCTGCCGCCGATGGCAATGCCCGCGTTGTTGACGAGGATGTCGAGCCCACCGTTGTTGGCGACCGTCTTGGCGACGACGTCTTGCCATCCGGCTTCGTCGGCGACGTCGTGTGACATGAACTGGGCGGTGCCGCCGGCTTGTTCGATAATGGCGAGCGTTTCGGCGGCCATTGCGTCGTCGATGTCGGTGACCATCACGGCAGCGCCTTCGGCCGCGAGGCGGATTGCGCTGCTGCGTCCGATGCCGGATGCGCCGCCGCTCACGATGGCGACCTTGCCTGCAACTCGTCCCGTCATGCTTGTGTGGTTCCTTTCGTGCCGGTCACTCCGGCTGCCCGGCGAGTATGGCAGTCCCGTCGTTCGTGGTCGTAGTGTCGGAACGCGATATCGAGTCATGCGGACGTACGCCTGAGACCGCCGCGTAGCCACTCGGCAGGGTTCGGGTTAGGCGTCGACTGCACCGCCGTCGACCGGGATGTCGGCGCCCGTGATGTGCCAGGCAGCTTCAGACGCGACGAACGCGACGATCCGGCCGATATCGGCGGGCTCCGGGATGCGCTCGGTCAGGTTCGGCATGGTGTTCGCAAGCGCCCATCGCTCGGCGTCAGCCCACGATTCGCCGGCGCCTTCGCGTTGCGCACGCCGGGTGACCATGTCGCGCACCTCGGTTGTCGCGATCATGCCGGGACTGACAAGGTTGGCCGTGACGCCAGTGCCGCGGAGCTCTTGGGCCAGCGTGCGCACGAGCGCGGGTAGCCCAGCCTTGGCGGCGTAGTAACCAACGTTGCGGTCGCCGGGCATTCGAGTGCCGACCGTTCCCAAGAAGATGACTCGTCCCCAGCCACGATCGCGCATGCCAACGATCGCCGCCTGGGTGCATCGTGCACCTGTCATGACGTTGCGGTTCCACTCGTCGGCCCAGGCGTCCATCGACGTCCACGAGGAGCGCGAGGGTGTCCCGTAGTTGTTGACGAGGACATCGACCGACTCGAGCTCGGTCCGGATGGCTTCGACCCCGTCGTCAGAGGCGAGGTCGGCGACGACGCCAACTGCGGACCCTCCGGCTTCGGTGATCGAAGCGACGGTCGCATCGGGCTGACCGTCCTCAAAGCCATGGACGATGACGTGCGCCCCTTCGTCGGCGAGCGCCTGGGCGATGCCGGCGCCGGTGCCGCGATACGAGCCGGTGATGAGCGCAGTGCGTCCGGTCAGTCCAAGGTCCATGGTCGAAACCTAGGCGCCGGAGTCCTGCGCCCTAAAGGCGACCTGCTGCAGGGGGAGTGATCTCGTCGCCTCAGGCGCATAGGGTGCGCTCATGACTGAGCAGCGACGTGTTGATTTCTGGGTCGATCCTCTTTGACCGTTTTGTTGGGCAACGGCCCGTTGGGTCGTCGATGAAGTAGCCGAGGCGCGCAACCTCGATGTGCAATGGCAGCCAATCAGCCTGCTGAAGAAGAACAATCCCGAGCCCGGTAGCCAGTACCACACGGTTTCCGAGTTCAGCCACGGCCTGCTCCGGGTCATGGAATCCGTGCGCGCTGCGGCTGCCGATCCGGCCACGGCCAACCGTGAGTACTTCCGGATGTACTGGGAGTTCGCGTCGAAGATCCACCACGACGGCGAGTATTCGTTCGACATCACGGCGGTTCTCGAAACGCTCGGGATCGACACAGCGCACGCCGCGGCCGCAACCGACGAGTCATGGGACGTTCCCATCGCCGATGGTATGGCGAACGGTCTTTCGCTCGTCGGCGACGACGTCGGCACGCCAATCATCGCAACCGAGCGCAGCGATGGCGAACAGGTCGGCTACTTCGGGCCGGTCATCACACAGTTGCCTCGGGGCGACAAAGCCACGGCGCTGTGGGATGCGCTCATGGTCATGATGGACACCGACGGCTTCTTCGAACTCAAGAAGACCCGCCAAGAGATGCCGGATCCGGGCGAGCGCCCGGAGCCAATGACCTCTTAGAGCGCAGCTGCCTAGGCGCAGAGGTTCGGGCTCGTATCCCGCCTTGTTTGCTATTCGAGCTTGACGACGAACTTCGTGTCGGGAAGTTCGCCGCTGATCGCTGCCTGAGAATCGCTCACGGCGCCCTTGTAGATGCCTTTAGCCATGAGTGATGTCTCGACGCCTCGGCGAGCGGTGTAGATCTCGATGCGGGCTTCGTGGGCGGCTCGGGACTCGGGTTCGGCGGCAATGGCCATGTCGATGAGATGGCACGCCAAGCGATGGTCGCCTTCGCCACTGCGCTGTTGCGCCCGATCGATGATCGACTGAATATCGCCGATGAGGTCGACGACCTCGGTTCCGACCGCATGGTCTGACGGCGGCTTGAGGCGAGCCGGGCTGCCGTCCCACCAGCCGCCGTAGAGGCGCCAGATGTTGCGCACGACGAACTCGGGTTCGTCATACATCGGGACGAGGTAGGGGATCTCGAGCGCCTCGGGGGCGACGTGCACCGAGTGGACGATGTCGTCGAGGACGGCACCGCTGTTCATCGCGTCGACCACGTCGGTGACGAGCTTCTCCAACGTTTCGGCAACCGTGATGAGACAACCTCGGATCCGGTCGGCGCCGGCGATCGCGAGTCCATGCGAGGGAACGAACAGCTCGGCGTTCTTGGCCGCCATCGCTCGCAGTGACTGGGCCCACTCGAGTGGGTAACGCTGGACCTTTTGCGGGTTGCCGCAGTTCGGGAACATCCAGATGAACTGATCGCCGGCGGTGATCATCTTGTGCTCGGGAATCCATGTCCAGGTGTGGTCGTCGGTTTCGCCGAGGCAGTGGTTCATCTCGAACGTGGTGTCGCCAACGGTGACGACGAGCTGGTCTTCGTAGGTCAGATCGGGATCGAGGACTGAAGGCGGCAGGAACGGCCGCTCGGTCGCCTGGGCCATGTCGGTGGCGGCGCCGCCGAACTGGCGCAGGTTGATGACCCGGTTGTAGCCCGACGTCGTGCGGTAGCGAGCGAAGCGAGGAGGCAGGGCTTCGTGGCCGATGACCCGAGGCTTTGCGTGGCCGCGAGCATCGGCGTCGGCGGCGAATGCGCCCGAGCCGCCCACGTGGTCGAGGTGACCGTGGGTGTACACGATGCTGTCGACGGCATCGTCACGCCAGGAGCGGAGCGAGTCGACGACGGCACCGCCTTTTGCCTCGACGCTGGTGTCGAACACGACGAGGCCCGCCCCCGTATCGACGGCGATCGAGTGGCTGAACGACTCGACGATGGCCACGCCGTCCGCGAGTTCGCTCAGCTCTTCGTTCATCCGATTGACGGGTCCTTCGAGGGCGCCCGAGTCAATGATGCGGGTGGACAGGTCGACCGGATGCTCACTCATGCACGAAGCATTGCAGGTCGTCGGCGATCATCCAGGGTCCGCTGCCGGAGTGGATCGGTGTTCAACGCGGCTGGCCATGGCGGTATCGATTGTGGATCGAGCGATGTCTCGGCTCGTCAGCACGAAGTACAACATCCACGCGACGATGCCGAAGAGCTTGGCGCCGTCTTCGACGACGAGTCCGAGCGCTGGTCCCTCGACGAGTCGGTCGGCCACAACGGACCCACCGAGCGCCACGAATGCCGACCACAAGATGGCGGTGCGGGTGCGTCGTATCTCTTCGCGCTGCGTGATGACCCAAACGATGGCGGGGGCAACGACCAACACGATGTTTGCCAGCTTCGGCGTGCCGAGCAGCTGGGGCATGGCGTTGGAGTGCAAGAGGAACAGGTCGTCGACGAGGAGCACCGATGCGGCGATTGCTCCGCCGCGAAGAAACACCGCCGCGTTGGGGCGATTCGTGCGTCCGGCGATCCAAGCGCCGCCAACTGCGGCGACCGCGGAGACGGTCCAGCACAGAATCCCGATGTTCGAAAGCAGACCGGCGTACCACGGCGTGTCGCCGAGCGCCTGCGGATCGAGGAACAGCATCCGAACCGGAACGACTCGCTGGGCGCCAGCGATCGCGATGATTCCGCCTGCGAGCAGCCATCCGATCAGAAGCGGGGCAATGGGCTGGAGTTGGTCGCGTCGCGACGGGACGCGCCTACGTTCAGCCATTGACTTCTATCGGCCAGCCGTCCAGCGGTCTGACCGTCGGTTCGGCGAATAGGCCGTTTAGCTATGGCCTTGTCTTGGGTCCTTTGGTCACTCGCGTGTCACAGTCGAGGCATGACCGAGACCGTGCTTGACCGATTCAAGATTGCTGACGGGGTGGCTGTCGTCACCGGCGGAGGTCGAGGCATCGGCGAGGGGATCGCTATTGCGTTGGCCGAGGCGGGGTGCGACGTCGTCGTGACAGCTCGCCGCGAAGCCGAGATCGAAGCTGTCGCCGACAAGGTCCGAGCGCTCGGACGCCGAGCACTCGCCGTGCCCGGCGACATCACCGATCGTGACTTCATCGAAGCGCTGGCCGATCGCACGGTCGCCGAGATGGGACGCCTCACGCATTGGATCAGCAACGCCGGCGGCGCCGACGATCGCACGCCACGTCACCTCGTCGACATGCCGGACTCGCAGTGGGACTACCAGCTCGGCCTCAACCTGAGTGCCGTGTTCACCGGCGCTCGTGCGGCGGCCCGAGTCATGGGCGACGGCGGCGTGATCATCAACATCTCGTCCCGAGCGGCGATCAAGGGGTCGCCGAACAACGGTCCCTATGCGGCAGCAAAGGCGGGCGTCGACAGCCTGACGAAGACGCTGGCGCTCGAACTCAGCAAGCGTCGCATTCGGGTCAACGGTGTCGCCCCTGGTCCGGTTCCGACCGAGGTGTTCATGGAGTTCTTCAAGGCCAAGGAAGAGGACCTGCCGCAACTCGCCAAGGACCTCGGCATTCCCCTCGGCCGCCTCGGCACGCCCGAAGACGTCGCCAACGCCGTGGTGTTCTTGTCATCGCCCGCATCGTCGTGGATCACCGGCGAGACTGTCCTCGTCGACGGCGGTAGCCCCTGAGTTAGGAGCGGTTGGGAAGCACGATCGACTCGCCAAACGCGGCCAGCCGGTCGAGGCCGCCGTCACCAGCAAAGAAGAACGCCGGGACCATGATCCGGCCGACGCCGAGCTCTTGCATGGCCTCGACGCCGGCAGCGGGGTCTCCCATCTGCCCCGAGAACATGGCGTTGATCTCGATGCTCTTCGGGTCGCGATCTTGGCGTTCGCATTCTTCTGCGAGACGGCCGATGAGATCACGCAGGCCCTCGGTCGTGCCTTCGCCGGGGTAGTAGCCGTCGGCGAGTTTGGCGGCACGACGCAGTGCGGCCGGAGAATCGCCGCCAACGAGTATCGGTACGTCAGCTCCCTGGGGCGGTCGGGGCGTGCACGTCAACGGCTCGAAGTCGACAAACTCACCGTGGAACTCGACGTGACTTCCGGACCAGACGGTGCGGAGTGCCTCGACGTACTCGTCGGTGCGAGCGCCGCGTCGTTCCCAAGGAATGCCGAGTGCGTCGAACTCTTCGCGCATCCAACCGACACCGATGCCGAGCTCGACGCGTCCGCCGCTCAGGTAGTCGAGCGTCGCGATCTCTTTGGCGAGCACGAGCGGGTTGCGCTGCGGCAGGATCAAGATGCATGTGCCGAGCCGCAGCGTCGGTGCGACGGCGGCCACATAGGCAAGCCAGATCAGTGGATCGGGGATCGGTGTTTCTGGCGTCGCCGGGACCTTGCCATCAGACGTATAGGGGTACGCCGACTCGATCGTCGACGGGAAAATGACGTGCTCGCCACCCCAAACGGATTCGAACCCGGACTGCTCGGCGACCCGACAGATCTCGAGGGCCGAGTCGGGTTCCGTACCGATGCTTGCTGCGAATGCCAGTCCAAACTTCATGCGGTCAGAGGAGCACACCAGGAGGACGCGCCGCAATTCGGTGTGGCGACCCTCAGCCGGGTCGAGAGAAACCCGTCTCGCCCGGCGACATAAGGTGAGACCTCTACCACCAATGGGGGATGAACGATGGATCTGATCGAGGCAATGCGCTCGCAACCCGCGAACCGCTTCTACAAAACGGACCCGGTTCCACAAGAGGTCTTCTACAAGGCGATGGACTCGGCCCGCTTCGGGCCTCAGGGCGGCAACCGTCAACCGGTCCGCTTCCTCATCGTCACTGACCCGGCAAAAAAGGCCCAACTCGCCGAGTGGTACATGCAGCCATGGGCGGTCTACTACGAGCAGGCCTCGGCCGCGGGCGAGGCGCTCGAGGCCGAGAGTGGCGATGCCAAGGCGACCAAGGCCGTTATGTCAAAGGCCTCGATCGAGGCCGCGAACGACTTCGCCAAGAACCTGGCGAACCATCCCGCGATCATCGTGGCCTGTGCGGAACTCGAAGAGACCCATCCGACCGACACCGATCTCGGTCGACTGAGCATCGTCGGGGGAGCGTCGGTCTATCCGCTCGTGCAGAACCTATGTCTTGCGTTGCGGAACGAGGGCGTTGCCACAACGCTGACCACGCTGCTGTGCCTCTTCGAGCCGCAGGTCAAAGAGCTGCTCGGCATCCCCGAGCAGTACGCGACCGCCGCGCACATCGTCGCGGGCTATCCGGCCAAGCCGTTCCCGACGAAGCTCACTCGGCACCCGGTCGAAGACATCGCGTTCATGGACAGCTTCGACAATCCGCTGACGGCCTGAGCGAGCGCCGAGTGTGCTGAGAAGCGGCGCTTCAGTCCTCGGCCTGAAGCTCGGACATGATCTCGTGGTGATGCTCGTTGAGCGCAGGCGCGGCGCTGCGAATGCGAGTCGGCGTTCGTGAGAACTTGACGGCCGGCCCCACGATCGACACGGTCGTGCCGTCGTGTTGAGTCATGGGCTGGAGCATGTCGCGCTCGATGACGTGCGGGTCCTTGACGACCTCGGCGAGCGTTTGCACGCGAGCGGCCGGAAGCCCGTGGCCGCGGAGAATGTCGAGGGCCTCGTCGCGTGTACGTTCGGCGAGCCAGCCGCCGAACAACATGTCGCAGACGTCTCGGTTCGCGGCGCGTGCTTCGCGGGTCGCAAAGCTCTCATGTTCAGCCAGCTCAGGTTGGCCGATGATCTCGGCGAGGATCTGCCAATGCGAGTCGAGGAGCACGCCGGCGTAGACGGGGCCGTCGCTGCACTCGTAGAGGTTGCATGGGGCGAGGAAACCGAACTGGTTGCCCCACCGGTCCGGTTGGATGTCGTAGGTGCCGAGTGTCGGCAGGCCGTTCGTTTGGTGGATCATTGCGTCGAGCAGTGCGACATCGACGTGTTGCCCCTCGCCCGTCTGGTCGCGGTGACGAAGTGCGGCCATCGCTCCAATCGCTCCGTGGAGGCCTCCGAGGTCGTCGGCGAGGAAGGTGCCGGCCTTGGTGGGTTCCGCTCCGGGCGAACCGTTGACCGTCATGAAGCCCGAGGTGGCTTGGGCCATCGGGTCGTAGCCAGCTGCTTGGTGGTCGGGGCCGAACTGGCCCCAGCCGGTCACCGACACATAGATGATGTCCGGCTTGGCGGCTTTGACGTCGTCGTAGCCGAGCCCGTGACGGGCGAGCGTGCCGACCTTGAAATTCTCAAGAAAGATGTCAGACGTCGCGGCCAGATCGAGGATCGTCTGACGCCCGTCGTCGGCCGTCATGTCCAGCGAAATGGCTCGCTTGTTGCGGTTCACCGTCGCATGCATGAGCGAGACATCGGTGTTGGGGAGCGGCATGAGAGCTCGAGCAACATCGCCGGTTGGAATCTCGACCTTGATGACGTCGGCGCCGAGGTCGGCCAGAACCGCGCCGACAAGCGGCCCCGCCCAGGTCGTTGCGACCTCGAGTACACGTACCCCAGCGAGAGGCCCGGTCAGGTCGTCTCGCGCCTCGGCAAAGAACTCGTCCTTCTGCACAGCATCCCCCTAGATCGACAGTGGACCGATCTTAGGTTTGCCTGGTCTCCGCCGCCTGAGCGAGCTGTTCGGTTGAACGGTTAGGCGAGGGCAGTTCGGTTGGAGCGACGAGCGATGGCTCGAAGCTCTCGACCGAGCAGCACGACGAAGAACGCCGCGACGCTGATGCCCGCGATCGTTGCGCCACCGGCGGTTCCATAGTGGAAGCTCACCAGTAGCCCCGCGACCACCGAGAAGCTGCCGATCAGAATCGACACGAACATGATGGCGGGCACCCGTCGCACCAGGAGTGCAGCAGTAGCGGGTGGGCCGACGAGCAGGCCGAACACCAGCAAGGTTCCGATTGCTTGGAAGCTGGCGACGATGCTGAGCGCCAACATCGCGAGTAGCGCAGCATGGGCGAGCGAGGGGTACATGCCGAGCGTGTGGGCCTTCTCTCGGTTGAAGGTCAAGGCCATGAACGGGCGATAGAGCACGACCGTCGTCGCAACGACGACGATGGCCGCGACGAGCTGCGCGTTGATGTCGCTTTGCGTGACGCCGAGCACGTCGCCGAAGAGCAGCGCCGTGACCTCGGTCGAGAACGACCGGGCTCGAGACACGATCACGATGCCGAGTGAGAGCATCCCGACGAAGAGCAGACCGATGGCAGTGTCTTCTCGCACGTCGGTCCGATTTGAGACAACGCTGATCAGGCCGCTCATGACGAGCGCGGCGACAAAGGCGCCGATGATGGGGCTGAACCCCCACAGCACCGCCAGCGCGATGCCGGGGATCACGCCGTGTGCGAGCGCATCGCCAAGAAAGGCGAGCCCCCGGAGCACGACCCAGGTGCCGACCAGCGACGTGGCGACGACCGCGATGAGGCCACCGATGAGCGCCCGCTGCATGAACGCGGGTTCAAATGCGTCGATGAGCCAGTCCACCCAATGCTCCCGGTCGTGGTGTCGCTAGCCGCCGAGTGCGGCGGCGATCTTCTCGGCGTTGCTTCGCACCATATCGACGTAGGTGGCGCCGTCAGAATCAGCATCACCGAGTGACTCGGAGAAGAGTTCGACGACATCGATGTCGCCGACCTCGTCGGCAAGCGTTTGTGCAAGCTCGTTCGACGAGGACGTGTCGGCGAAGATCGCCGGGACACCCTCGTCGCGCACGACGTCGGCGAGCTCGGCCAAAGCCCGAGCGCTGGTGCCGTCGGTCGTGCTGCCGCTGGGGATGACTGTGCCGACAACTTCGAAGTCGTAGCGGTCTGCGAAGTAGCCGAACACCTCGTGGTTGGTGACGAGCACTCGCTGGTCGTCGGTGAGATCGGCCATCAAGCCAGCAACCTCGGCATCGAGCTCCATGAGTTCGGCGATGTAGGCGTCTGCACTGGCTTCGAGTGCGTCGGTATCGACGCCTTCGAGGTTCGTGATCAAGAAGTCAGCGATGCCTTCAGCGGCGTCCGCCATGCGGGCTGGATCGGTAAAGAAGTGTGGGTCATCCCCGTCGTGGGCATGGGCGTGGTCGTCGTGGTCTTCTTCGTCGCCGTGGTCGTCGTGACCCGCTTCGCCGAACTCGATGGTGCTCACGG
>CAZEMU010000012.1:41723-47875 GCA_964513315.1 uncultured Acidimicrobiaceae bacterium
TCTTCGTCGCCGTGGTCGTCGTGACCCGCTTCGCCGAACTCGATGGTGCTCACGGTGCTGATCGCTTCGAACACCGGCGTGCCATCGCCCTCGGCAGATTCGATGACATCGAGCAGGCCTTCCTCGAAGTTCTCGCCGTTAACGATCAGCACGGCAGCGTCGCTGATCTGTGCAACCTGCTGGGCCGAAGCCTGGAAGTCGTGCGGATCTGCCCCGACCGGCATGATTGTCACGACGTCGACATAGTCGCCGGCCATCTGCTCGACGACGTCGCCAAGGATGTTGGTCGTAACCACCACGGTTGCTCGGTCCTCGGCCTGTGCCGCCGCAGCGCTGGTGTCGGCACTGGCATCGGCGCTGGTATCAGTGGTGGTGTCGGCGCTTGTATCAGTGGTGGTATCAGCGCTCGTGCTCTGCTCTGCGGCATCGCTGCCGCACGCCGCTGCGAACAGCGCCAAGAACGCGAAGACTGCCAAAGATGCTCGGAACCAAGACCGCATTACTCAAACTCCAAAGTGAGAATCACTATCGTTTCTGCACCGTAGGGCGTTGGCACCCCATGCAACAACCAGAACGAGAATCGTTTTCGAAGCTGGGTGACTAGCTTGTACGGGTGCAGAGCGCGATCTCCACGACGAATCTGCGGGTCGAGTTCGGTCGAGACGTCGCGCTCAATGGCGTCACGGTCGAGATCCCAAGATCGTCGTCGCTCGCGGTCATCGGCCCGAATGGCTCCGGCAAGTCGACCTTCCTCGGTGTGCTCGCCGGGACGATCGAGCCCGCTGGGGGGAGTGCTGTCGTCCGTGGCGGTTCGCCAGCGCTCGTGCTGCAGTCGACCGATGTCGACAAGAGCTTGCCGATCACCGTGCAAGACACGGTCTCGCTCGGTCGTTACGCGTCGCTTGGCCTGTTGCGACGGTTCAAGGCCAACGACCGCGACATCGTCGAACGGGCGATGGAACGCCTCGGTATCTCTGATCTGGCGGCTCGCCAGTTGCACGACCTGTCTGGCGGTCAACGCCAGCGGGCGTTCGTCGCGCAGGGCATTGCCCAAGAAGCTGACGTGTTGATGCTCGACGAGCCGATCACCGGCCTCGACATGGCGTCTCGCGAGGTCATTCTCGAACTCATCGACGAAGAGGTCGCTCACGGTCGGGCCGTGGTGGTCACCACACATAGCCTCGACGAAGCACGCCGATGTGACCGCGTGCTGCTGCTCGACACCGAGGCGATTGCGTTCGGCACGCCCGACGAGGTGCTCATCGAAGAGCATCTGCGTCAGGCCTTTGGCGGAAGCTTCATTCGGGTCGGGGACCAGATCATCCTCGATGACCCCCACCATCACCACTGACCCGACCGGGCCTGTCGCCCAGGCCCATTCTCAGTCGTTCCCAGTTCCCGGTAGGCTCTGCTGATGGCCGAACTTGAGCTCGACAATGAAGTTGCCGCGCTCTTGCGTACTGCTGACCAGCGCTATACGACCGGCCGCCGACGTTTGGTCGGGGTGCTGCAGACCGGCGGCGGCCCGCTGACGATCACGCAGATCCTTGCGATCGACGACTCACTCGCTCAGTCGAGTGTGTACCGCAATCTGACCATCCTCGAAGAGGTTGGTGCGGTCTCTCGCATCGTCACTCGTGATGACTTCGCTCGCTACGAGCTAGCAGAGCATCTGACCGAGCATCACCACCACCTGATCTGCTCAACCTGTGGTGATGTCGTCGACTTCTCGTTGAGCGGCGAAGCCGAAGAAGCGCTCGAGAAGGCCCTCGGCAGCGCGGCACGCAAGGCCGGCTTCACCGTCGAAGGCCACCAACTCGATCTGCTCGGCGTGTGTGCCGGGTGTCGCGCCGCGTAGCCGCCAACGTTTACGAGATCCGGGCTCGAATCACGGCTGGGGAGCGTTGAGCGGCGACTCCGCCTCGGCCGAAGCGGCCGTCGCAGCGGCAAGCTCGGTCTGCTTCACTTCCCACGGATCGAGGCCTTCGTTCAAGAGCTGAATGTCGGCAGGGTCGCCAATGATGGCGACGCCATCGAACGCCAGTAGTCGCACATCGGGCGTCGGGATGATGAGTTCACCGTCGCGTTCGACGATGGCGATGATGCACGACGGCGGCAGGTCAAGTTCGCCGACCGGGCGGCCCAGCTGCTCGACCAGGAACGGCAGCGTCTCGATCGGCCCGTGGTAGAAGTGGTCGTCTCGCATCAAGATGGCATTGAGCGCCTTGTCGTCTGATGCTTGGAGCCAGCGCTCGGCGAAGTAATCGCTCTGCACGACCTCGGCCAAGTGGCCAGCGAGACGAAGGTCGAGTCCGACCGGGCGTTCGGGGCTTACCAAGAAGAGCAGCGTGTGCGCGTCGGCGAGGTCGTCGATCTCGGGGTTGGGGCCGGCCTCGGCCAGATCGAGTGTGGCGTCGGAGCCGAAGCGGCAGCCGATCAGTTCTGGCTGGGTGAGATCGCGAACGGTCGCGATCGAGAGGTACACGCCGTCGCCGATTGGGCGGAAGAACCAGCTGCCCTGGAACGTCTCGGCGATGTCTTCGCCCGACTCGAATCGTTCGACGGCCGCCTCGCGGAGGGCGTAGGTCAGGCGTTCTTTGTCGTAGTGGCCGTGGGGGAAGTCGGCGACCACGAAGCGGGCGATCAATGCCTCGTAGGAAAGGTCTTCGTCTTGGGTGCGGTCGTGGATGATTGTCATGAGTTCGCGCTCAAGGCCAACGAACTTCTGTTCACCGAGACGCTGGTGGACGTGGAAGATGGCCCCGCGGCGCTCGAGGTTGTCCGAGGCGTAGAAGCGATACCAGGCAATGCAGCCAATGAGCAGCGCGGCCGTGAAGCCGATCGCCAGCAAGCCCATCTCGCTGATGAGCCACATGGCGATCAAGACGCCGAGGATCGGCAGCCACGGATAGAGCGGCACTTTGAATCCGGGCTTGTAGCTATCGATGCGGCTTTCTCGCATCACGATGACGGCGATACAGATCAAGCTGAAGAGGACCAGCTGGAACGCCGAGGCCAGCTTGGCGACGGCTTCGACGTCGAAGACGCTGAGCACGACGATCATGGCGAGCACGGTCATGGCAACCGACCGGGTCGGGGTGCCGAAGCGACCGAGTTCGGCGAGCTTCTCGGGCACGAGCTTGTCTTTGGCCATGGCGTACGGATAGCGAGACGCCGACATGATGCCAGCGTTGCCGGTTGAGGCAAAGGCGGCGATCGCCGCGACGACGATCAAGATGACGCCGAGGTCGGCCGGCACCCAATCGAGGAATACATCGCCGGCGTCGGCGACTGGCGTCAAGCTTTCTTCGAGCGCAGCCTGGTCGAGGACGTTGATCAAGATGAGCGTGCCGAGCGTGTAGATGACGGTCGCCGTAGCGAGCGACAACGTCATGCCAAGCGGAATGTTGACGTCGGGGTTCTCGACCTCTTCGGCGACGCTCGCAACCTTCGTGAGTCCGGCGTAGGAGACGAACACCAAGCCGATCGTCGAGATGAATCCAGCGACACCGGACCGGAAGAACGATTGGTCGTCGCCGTTCGGTTCGAGCGCCGAGACGCCCTCGACTTCGGTCAAGCCGAAAATGATGAACGCAGCCAGGATCACGACGAGTGCACCGACGAGCAGCCGCTGGAGCAGGGTCGTTTCTTTGGCGCCGATGACGTTCACGAGCCCGAAGACGAGCGTCAGGATGATCGCCAGGAGGGTGAACGGCAGGTCCAGGTAGATGCCCAGGTACGCGCCCATGCCGACGAGTGCGAACGCGCTCTTGAAGACGACGGCGATCCACGAGCCGAGGCCGCCGATCGTGCCCATCAGCGGGCCCATCGCTCGATCGAGGAAGTAGTAGGTGCCGCCTGCTTTGGGCATTGCGGTCGACAGTTCGGCGATGCAATACATCGCGGGCAGGATCAGGAAACCGGCAGCGAGGTACGCGAGATAGATGCTGTCGCCGCTGAATCCGGCGGCGAGCCCTGGCAGCAGGAACAGGCCGGAGCTGAACATCGCTCCGGTTGACATCGCGTAGACGTCAAGGAGATTGAGGTTCTTCTTTAGCTTGTCGGCCATAGCCCATTCCCAAAATCGGTGCGCTCATCGTAGATGAGATACCCCACTGCAAGGGCGTCGAGTGGGGTTTCTGCCTAGGTGGCCACGTATCGACGATCCGTGCGCCCGCTAGCGGTCAAGGAGTTCCAAGCGTCGTTCGAGGTGGCGCTGCTCGGCGGCGTTTGGCGCCAGCTCGAGCGCCATCGTGAACGCCTGACGAGCCTCGTCAACACGATCCGCACGCCGGCAAAGCTCGCCTCGGGTTGCCCACAGCAGGTGGTAGCTGTCGAGTTCGGTGATGTCGTCGAGCATCTTCAGGCCCGCGAGGGGCCCGTCGGACATGGCAATCGCCACTGCCCAATTGAGCCGAACGACGGGCGAGGCCGACATCGCATCGAGCTGGCCGTACAACGCTGCGATGGCGGGCCAGTCGGTGTCGGCGGCGACCACGGCGTTGGCGTGATAGGCGGCGATGACGGCCTGGACTTGATACGGGCCCGGCTGCATCATCGTCATCGCGTCGTTGAGGGCTTCGTTGGCCGCAGCGATGTCGTGGCGATTCCACGCGGTGCGGTCCTGCTCGTCGAGCAGCACGAGTGCGCCGAGCCCGTCGATGCGGGTGGACTGGCGGCTGCGGTGAAACAGCTCGAGTGCGAGCAAACCCAAGGGCTCTGCTTCGCCGGCGGCGAGCTCGCTGACCAGGCGTGTCAGCCGGATCGACTCTTCGACGAGGTCGGTGCGGATGGGTGCCTGATCCTCGGTGTGGGACAGGTAGCCCTCGTTGAAGATCAGATAGAGGACGGCGAGCACGGCGCCGAGCCGGTCGGTGAACTGGTCGGGGATGCTCAACGGCATGCCCGCGGTCTTGATCTTCTTCTTCGCTCGCACAATGCGCTGAGCGAGGGTCGCCTCGGGCACCAGAAACGCAGCGCTGATCTCGGTTGTCGTCAGGCCGCCGACCAGGCGCAACGTGAGCGCCACTTGGGCGTCGACGTCGAGCGCCGGATGGCAGCACAGCAGGAGCAGCCGCAGCCGTTCGTCTTCTTCGGTGGGTTCGTCAGCCTGGTCGCTGTCGGGTTCGTCGATCATGTCGGTCAGTCGCACGTCGGGGGCCTGGCGCTGCTCGTCAAGAAGCTGAGCCGACGAGTCGAACCGATCGCGTGCCCGCTTCGCCGACCGCAAGCGGTCGAGGGCACGGCGTCGAGCCGTGGTCATCAGCCAGCCGCCGACGTTGTCCGGAATACCGGCATCGGGCCAGGTCCGGGCGGCGTCGACGAGGGCATCCTGCACGGCTTCGTCGGCGAGGTCGAGGTCGCCGAATCGGGCCGCAAGGACCGACAGGATTCGGGGACAGTCGTCGCGCATGGCCCGGTGGAGGCGTTCCTCCACCGGGGCTTTGCGTTGGCGTCGCCGCGTCTGGTCGTTCACCTGAGCGTGCGCTCTGGTCGGCTCAGGCGTCGGGCCGGAAGGCGATCGGACGAATCTCGAAGACGACGTCGTCCATCGGCATGAGCTGCGCCAGGCGAATCGCCTCGTCGAGGTCCGCGGCCTCGATCAGATAGAAGCCGCCGATCTGCTCCTTGGTCTCGGCGAACGGTCCGTCGGTGACCTTGACGGTGTCGCCGGACTTGGCGACCGACGTCGCCGTGGCGCTCGGAGCGAGGGATGCGCCGCCGACCCAGTGACCGTTGTCGATCAGCATCTGGTTGTAGGCCATCCACTGGCCCATCATTTCGCCGAACTCTTCCGTGCCCGGTGCGGGGTAGTCGTCGCTCTCGACGCTGTTGTTGATGATCATGTATTCCATGGGATTCCTCCGTGTTTCGGGGCGCTTTGCTGCGCCGTCACCCCTATGACGACGCTCGACCGGAGAATCGACAGGATTCGAAAAGAATTTCTGGGAAGGTTGGCATGGTGCGGCCCGGATAGCGAACCTCGGCGCTGAAACTGCTGTGCTCAGGTCGCGTCTGCGGCCTGGGCAGAGTCGTGATCTTCGGTGATTTCATCGAGGGTGACGTCGACGTCGTTGTCTTGAAGCGCACGCACTGACGGCGGTGGCGGTGGGAACGCATAGGACGGTTCGGACAGGTGCATCATCCGGTGC
>CAZEMU010000012.1:47975-50668 GCA_964513315.1 uncultured Acidimicrobiaceae bacterium
GGTGCGCCTCGTGGTGCCAAGCGGCGCGCGGGATTCGACGGGCCCGGTGTCGCTCGACGTCGTTGCCGATCGGCCGTTCATCGTCCCGCCGCCGGGTGACGCGTACTGCTTCGTTGTGAACAAGGCGCTCGCCGCGATGTCGACACCGCCGACCGTCGCCCACCACATCGCTGACTTGCCGACGATTCTGCGGCTCGTCGCAACCGGGGTAGCGGTGGCGCTCGTGCCCGACCTCGGTCTGACTGACCCGCCACCCGGTATCGACATCGTGGACTTGGAACCGGCACAGCACCGAGTGATCGATGTGGTGTACCGGTCTGCTTCTGCGAAGCGGCCTGCGATCCAGGCGTTCCTGGCCACGGTGGCCGAGGTTGCCGACGAACTCGGACTGGACCGGTCCTGACGTAGTTGAGCGCAACCTGTCGGTTGTGCCAGGATGACTGGCAATAGGTCGAGATTGGTTCCGACCGACGACACGACGAGCTCGATCCGAAAGGTGGCTCTCGAAGTGTGGTGGCCGCTCGAGTGAACGACCGAACCGGAAGGAACGTATGAACTCCAGACTCAAGGCCGTGGTCAAGCAACTGGCCAGCAGCGTCGACAACGAAGGGTTCGCGGCCGCGCCGCGCCCGCACGACCCGGCCGACTACGTCCGCCCAGAACTCGATGGTTCAGGCCCGGCCGCCGCGGACATCCCGCTCGACGGCACCAAGCCCGACGCATCGCTCGACGTGTGGCCGCCTCGCACACTCGACGGATGCTGCGAACCGCTGGCTGCTGAGGCCCCCGATCTGCGCGGAGTGTGGGAGTGCTACGAAGGCCGCATGAAGGGCCATGTCGAGCGGGTCGAACAGGCCGGCAACCGGATCACCATCACCACAGGTGGCTTGGTGCACGACATGTTCTGCGACGGCACGCTCGAGAACGGGGTCGATGACGTCGCCGGGTTCGGCGGTTCGCGCATCCGAGTCGCAGCGACGTTCGAAGGCGGCGTGCACAAGCTGCGCCCGTTCGGAAAGAAGGTCGTGGCGGTGACCCGCAAGCTCGATGGTGACGAGATGATCTGGCGCTACGGGCCGTTCCGGAACCGGCTCCGCCGCCTCGAGTCCCCACCGTTCGATCATCCCGCGACCCGGGCCGCCGCCGAGTCAGCCGGCACGCTGCCCGACTAGCCACATCCTGCCGTATTACGAGATACTCTCGACGTATGACAATGATGAGCTTTCGTGTCGAGGACGCCGAAGCCGAGGACGCTCAACGTTGGGCACACAAGTTGGGAATCGACCGGTCCGAACTGTTGCGCGAAGCGTTGCACCGGCATCTGGTTCGACTTGCCGCAGAACACGACATGATTGCGTACGACGAGTCGCCGATTTCGGAGTCCGAGATGGCGTTGGCTTCGAGCGCTGAGTGGGGTCCCGCTGAAGACTGGTCGGACTGGTCTGATGCAGCGGGGTGAAATCTGGTTCTCTGAGACCCCAGGCGGTGATCGACCAGTCCTGGTGCTGACGCGCGACCCGGTCGCAGACCGCATTGGATACGTGGTCGTCGCAGCCCTGACTCGCACGGTCCGTGGCCTCGTGTCAGAGCTCGAACTGACTGCGGCCGCGGATGGTGTGCCGTCGGACTGCGTCGTGAACTTCGACAACATCCACACCCTGCCTCGGAGTTCGTTCAGGCGTGTGATCGCGACCCTGGGGGCTCCCCGAATGGCCCAGGCGTGCCAGACCCTTCGCGACGCAACTGGTTGTTGATCCCGAGCCAACACTTGCTGCCGCAAACGATGTACGTGAAACAAACCGACTGCCAACCTGCCGGCCATAGCAACCGTCGGCAGTAGCGTCACCACCGTGAAGGTGATCGGCGCAGGGTTCGGCAGGACGGGCACGCTCTCGCTGAAGCAGGCATTGGAAGAGCTCGGGTTCGGTCCCTGCTACCACATGCAAGAAGTGATGCGTCGACCGTCGCATGTACGGCTTTGGCTCGACTACGCCGAGACGGGCAACGCTCCGTGGGGTGAGTCGTTCGACCGGTTCGGGTCGGGCGTGGACTATCCCGTCGCAAACGTCTGGGCCGAGCTCGCCGAGCACTATCCCGACGCCAAGGTGATCCTGACCGTGCGCGATCCCGAACGGTGGTGGGAAAGCACCAACTCGACCGTCTACGGCTTTCGCACGGCGTTCGCGCCATGGTTCCGGGTGGCGGTTCCGCATATCGGACGGTTTGTGGAGATGGTCGAGACGTACGTATGGGCAGGCCTCTTCGGCGGCCGATTCGCCGATCGAGACCATGCGATTGCGGTATTCAACGAACACAGTGACCTTGTTCGGTCCACCTGTCCTCCAGAGCGTCTGCTTGAGTTCGAAGTGGCCCAAGGCTGGGAGCCGTTGTGTGCGTTCCTCGACGTTCCAGTTCCTGACAAGCCATTTCCTCACGTCAACGATGCTGCAACGACGAAGCGCGCTGTCACGTCGGCGTACTACTTCACCCGAGCACTCCCGTTCGTTGCCGCTTCGGTCGCGGCAGGGGTCGCCATCCGGCGGCTGCGCGGTTAGTTCGCTCAGCTGCCCAACGGTCACACCCGAGTCGTAGCTTCGAATGGTGCGCGGTGTAACAGCTCGGCGCTCTATATTCGTAATACGAAAGTTCGCCTTTGGAGCTTGTCTGGCTGGAACGCGACGAGTCGCAGCTGC
>CAZEMU010000013.1:0-22648 GCA_964513315.1 uncultured Acidimicrobiaceae bacterium
CGGGACCTTCGAGTTTCTGGCGAGCCCCCAAGGCACCACGCTTGCCCAACTCGTCGATGGCGTACCCGAAGCTCGCTACCGGTTCAAGCGGGTCAACCATCAGCTCAGTGACTTCCAGCCGGCCTCGGACCTCTTGTCTGGTGACCCGAACCGCCACTGGAGCACGTCGCCATTCGCCACCCGTTTGCTCGACGACCAGGGCACCCGGATCACGCTGACGCGCCGGGGCCTCAAGATCGAGGGCGGCGGCGAGACGCAGCGCAGCGACGTCGCGCCCGAAGACTGGAACGACCTGCTGGCCGAGCACTTCGGCATCACCGAAGCGTTCACCCCTGAAGATCTCGACCGTGCGAGCTAGTCCTGGATCTCGATCCGATGACGAATACGGCGATTCGATGACGAAGCAAATGGCGATGGAAGGATTGGGCGTCGGCCGACGACCAAGGTCCTGTGAGTACTGAACTCGTCACCACGTTCATGGCGACACTGCTGATCCTGGGGCTTGTCGGTGTGGCCGCTTCCTACGTGTCCCCGGCGATCCGGGCGATGCTCAACCCCGGCCGTCTGCAAGTCGCTGCTGCGGTCGCCGTACTGGCCACGCTCTCCAGCCTCTACCTGAGCGAGATCGCCGATTTCGAGCCGTGCCGGTACTGCTGGTGGCAGCGGATCTTCATGTACCCGATGGCGATCATGTTGCCGATCGCTGCATGGAAGCACGACGACACGATCCGCCGCTATGCGCTGCCGCTCGCCGTGATCGGCGGCGGCATTTCCGTCCGCCACATCTGGCTGCAGGCGTTTCCCGACGATGGCGGGAGCTGCGGCATTTCTGCGCCGTGCTCTGCGAAACTGGTTGAAGCCTTCGGGTTCGTCACGATCCCGCAGATGACCGGCCTCAGTTTCCTGCTGATCGTGCTGCTGCTTGCCGTGCGAACCACATCCCCCGAGGAGATCCGATGAACGACAACACCCCACTCGAGAAGGCCCAGCGGGACCTCGGCGAGGGGCGCCCCGCATGGGCCCAGTCGCCGCTGATGCTGCTCGCCGGTCTGATCCTGGTCGCCGGTGTCATCGCCGTGCTGGTCACGGCACTCGGAGGAGGAGACGACGTAGCGTCCGACGCCGACACCCCTGCCGAGGTCACGACGTCCGACAGTGCCGATGAGGCTAACGCCGGCGACGCCGCAACGGCTGATGGCACCGACGAGGCAGCAGCTGCGCCAGTGGTTGAACCT
The DNA here is from genome assembly GCA_964513315.1 of uncultured Acidimicrobiaceae bacterium. Lineage (GTDB taxonomy): Bacteria > Actinomycetota > Acidimicrobiia > Acidimicrobiales > UBA10347 > UBA10347. The sequence goes on from CAZEMU010000013.1 coordinate 1,236, forward strand.
GGCACGTTCGGCGGCCCGGACATCCCTGAGATCGCACCGGTCATCGTTGTTGGAAGCCCGCTCGCTCAATTCACCGGAGAGGGCGCCGACCCGGCGCTCGGCCAGACCGTGCCGGTCACCCAAGCCACAAGCTTGGCGACCGGCGAGGTCGTCGAACTGGCAGCTGGCCAGCCCCGCATCATCGGCTTCTTCGCCCACTGGTGCCCGCACTGCCAAGCAGAACTGCCCGAGCTAACCGCATGGCTCGACGACGCCGGCCTGCCGAACGGCGCCGAGTTCGTGGCCGTGTCGACGGTCGTCGATGACACCCGCGGTAACTATCCGCCGAGCGCCTGGTTCACGGCCGAAGGCTGGAGTGAAACCGTCCTCGTCGATGACGAGGCAGCAACCTTGCTGCAGGCGTATGGCTTCAGCGGCTTCCCTGCGTTCATCGCTATCGACGCCGACGGCACCGTGCTCGACCGCCTCGGCGGCAATGCTGGCATCGCCGGCTTCGAGCGCCTCTCTGCTGCCCTCAACTAGGGCTGCCGACAACGAGGCCGCCCTCAACGAGGGCGACTCAGAGTGGGCTAGGCGGGCGGCATGTCCGGTAGGCCTTCAGCGAACAGCCACGTGTCGAAGAATGCGCCCAGGTCCTGGCCGCTGATTTCCTCGCTCAGCTGAATGAAGTCGCTGGTGACAGCCCACGAGCCGCCGAACTCCTCGATCCACTGCGCAACCGTCTGGAAGAACGCCTCGTCGCCGATCGTCAACCGCAGCGCATGCAACGTGAACGCACCACGGATGTAGACCGACGCGTTGAACAGATCGTCAGCCGGCGGCGCCCCGGGTGGTGACCCCGTGATGAAGCCAAGGTTGGCGTGCAGCTCACGCATGTCAGCATCGATGTCGTATCCCGGCTCGATCTGTTCAAGCCACAGGTACTCGCTGTAGGTCGCAAACCCCTCGTTCAACCAAATGTCGGACCATTGGCCGAGGCTCACATGGTTGCCGAACCACTGATGCGCAAGTTCGTGGGCAACGATGTCCTCGTAGGTAGCGAACTGGTCGACGAGATCGCCGCCGAAGACAGACAGGGTCTGGGTTTCGAGCGCGAAGCCGAGATCCTGGTCGACGACCATCGAGCCGTACACGTCGAATGGGTAGGGGCCGAAGATGCTTTCGAACGCATCGATCATCTGACCGGTGCGCTCCATCGTGATGACGCTCTCTTCGAATTTGTCGGCGTGGAACCAGTGGCGGACCGGAATGCCGCTTCGGCTCGGGTCGCCTTCGTGGAAGATGAAGTCGCCGATACCGAGCGTCGTCAGATAGCTCGCCTGAGGATCGTCGGTCACGTACGACCAGGTCGTCGTGCCGTCGCCGTTGTCGATCTTCGCGGTCTGGATGCCGTTGGCAGCAACAGCGAGTGCACTGTCGGTCGTCAACGTGATCGAGTAGGTCGCCTTGTCGGTCGGGTGCTCGTTCACGGGGTACCAGCCGGCCGATCCCTCGGGCTCGCCCACGACGACGATCGTCTCGCCCAGATCCGTCCAACCACCAGAGAACGGCGCTCCCAAGCTCTGCAGGACATCGGGCTCGCCGGAGTAGTCGATCGTCACTTGGGTCGGCACGTCGGAACGAAGCGTGGCATTCGGGGTGATGGCGAGCTCTCGTCCGCTTCGATCCCACGCCGCGTCTTGGCCGTCGACGACGACGGATTCGACCGTCAGGCCGACGAAGTCCAAGTTGAAGCGAGCGAGTTCCTGGGTGGGCGTCAGGTCGATGACGGCGGTTGCGTCCATTGACCTGGCGTCGTGGTCCCAGTCGATCGTGAGCTCGTAGCTTTCGACGTCGTAGCCGCCGTTGCCGTAGCCGGGGTAGTAGCGGTCGCCGAGACCCGGTCCGCCGTCGAGCGCCGGATCGATACCACCAGCTGAGCCGCTGTCTGTCGCTGGGTCCTCGCTGTTCGAGTCGGTGTCGGTCTCGTCGGGGACTGGCGTCGGTTCGAAGGTCGGCGAGGTATCCAAGGACGCCTCGCTGGTCGCTGCTGGTGGCACCGCAATGCCGTCATCGGTGACGGTCAGGTGATCGGTCCCGACCGTGCAGGCCGCGAGCAGGCCAACGACGGCGAGCAGGTTCCAGGCGAATTTGCGCGACAGCAGGAGTCTGGGCATCGAACGCAGTCTGGCAGCTCGAAGCAGAGGGGTGGGAGCGGAGACGCGGCAGCAAGGCTGGAGATGTCTCTCGACGACCTTCATGCACTTTCGTGTTGACGAGCACCCACAATGCATGAAATGCTGTGAAACGTCATTCGAACTGAGGAGTGCATCATGGCAATGTTGGGCGCAACGCCTGCGGAACTGATCGAGCTGTCATCACGGCTCGGCGTCACCACCACCGAAATCAATCACGTCAGCGGCGACACGCAAGGGATCGCCGCGAGAGTCGTCGACGAGATGCATGCCACGTTTGCGACGGCGGTTTCGTCGATCACGACGGCGATGGATGCGTTGCGAGGGACCGTCGATGCGTCGAGGGGTCAGCTCGAGACGACGACCTGGACCGGCGCCAACCGCGCCGTGTTCGATGGCGCCTACGGGGACTTCACCGGCGCAATGGGCCAGCTCGAACTGGCGGTGACAGACGCCTATGCCGAGTTCGATGCCCAGATGCAGCAGCTCGGCACGGTGATCGAGGGCTTCCAGGGCCAGGTCGCGTCGAGCCTGGACCAGGCGCAGACCTCGACAACGAGCATGGCCCAGGCTGTCGACGCCCAGCGGGACAATCTCGAAGTCGCGATGAATAGCGGAATTTCGGTCGGTTGATGTGCCGACGGGCGCCGAGTTCTCGGCTGCGGCGATCGAGTTCTCCGCAGTGAGCGCCGAACTTCGAGGTCTATCTGCGGCCGTGCGATCGATCGATACGGCGTCTGTCGTACAGGGCGGCCGGCTCGGGCGATTGGCGCCCGTCCGGTTGGCATCATGTGCGGGGCAGGCCACGTCGGCGGCCGCAGCGGTCGAAGCGGCTGCTCAGCTGTGCCGCGAGCGAGCGGCCATCATCGCTGCGTACGAAGCCCAACTGGCGGCCTACGACGCAGCAATGATTGCGTACGCAGCCCAGCTGAACAGTCTTGCACTGGCATCGTCGGGCTGGGACTGGCTGCCGGAACAACCCGATGGCGTGGTCGCCGCCCCGGTGCGCGCTCCCTCGCCCCGAAAACCCATCGCTCCAGTCCCGCCGCCCGCCTGGGCCGATGTGCGGCGTATCCGATGAGGTCGCCCACATGACCCTTGTTCCATCAGGGCACGTTCCCGTCGCTACCGGAGCGGGTGAAGGGACGGTTGATGTGCTTGTTCCTGACGATGTTCCACTGGCTGCCGTGCTGGCCGAGCTCGAGTTGCCAGCAGCTGTCGCCTCCGAGCTGGTGGGCGGCGCCATTGCGGGCGGCGACGCTTCGAGCGATGCACAAGACCCAACTTGTATGTTGCGCAGCCCTGCGGGGCGAGCGTTGTCACCTGGGGCTCTCGTCGGCGCTGGCGGCGCAACATCTGCGGACAGCGCCGATCGTGCGCTCGAGGTCGCGGTCGTGGCCGGGTTGGCAAGCGGACGGCGCACCTACCTGCCGCCGGGGGCTTGCCGCCTGACGTCGGGAACGGTCCTTGAGGTCGCATCGCCGCAAGGTCCGCCCCAGGCCTGGTCCACGGCGGGGGCCAAGGTCGAAGTGTTGATCGAGCCAACAGGCACGGATTGCAGTGATGTGTCGGTGGGCGCGCCCGCGTATCTCCTCGCCGTGTCCCCGGTCGTCGATGTCGAACCGTGCCGCGCAGCCTCATTTCGGCGTCCGCCGCGCGTCGACATCGAGGATGCGGTCGTGCCGATCGAACCCCCGGTGCTTCCACCATTGCCGGGGCCAGCGACTCCTTTGTCGTGGGCCAGCCTGCTGGCGCCGTTGCCGATCGGCATTGCGATGGCCTTCTTCTTCCGGCCGCTCTTCGCTCTCTTTGCGCTCATGGGGCCAGTACTCGTGCTCGGTCGGTGGATCGAGCAGCGCCGTTCGCGCCGCAAGCAGTCCGTGCAGCGCGAGGTGGCGCTTGCGGCGGCTCAAGTCCAGGTTCGCGCCGAACTTCGAGCCCAGAGGGCGGCGATGAGTCGCGATGCGTGGATGCGTCACCCGCACATCGCTCATCTCCGCGAACGAGCCGCCGTCCGATCGGTACGACTGTGGGAACGGAGATCCGATGACGACGATCGTCTGAACGTGGTGATTGGAGTCGGCCCCCAGACGGCCGAACCGGTCTGGGTGTCGCCGCCACCGGTCGAAATCAGCGACCGGAGCATCGAGTTGGTGCTGCGTCCGACTCCTCACTCGATCGACTTGGCTGTTGAACAGGGGTTGGGGTGCTACGGCGATCTTGCCGCCGCTCGAGCGGTGATTCGCGCCGTCGTTCTGCAGCTCGCAACGCTGCGCGGCCCCGCGGACCTCGCGATCACGGTGCTCGCCGACGACGGTGATGCGTGGGACGGGCTCAAGTGGCTGCCGCACCTCGACGCGCGGCTGCAAAGCGATCCTCAGGACCCAGGTGCGTGGGCGGGATTGCGCGCCAGCGGGGTGCTCCTCATCGTTGACGATCCGCAGGCCGATGTGGCATCGGTCGTCAGGGCTGCTGACGAGGCCGAGGTCGAGCTGACCGTGCTTTCAATAGCGGCGGAGCGTGGGGCTTTGCCGGCGGCGTGCACCCAGACTGTGCAGATCAGAGCCGATGGTTCAAGCGACGACGTCCCGCACATGCTTGCCGTCGGGATCACGGCGTCGTTTGCCGCGAATTGGGCTCGTTCGCTCGCAGCGGTCGACGACCCCGAGCAGGGCCGAGACGAAGCAGCCACGCTCCTCACCGCTCCGAGCTTGGCCCACGCCATGGGTATCACCGGGCCTGACGATGTCCGGCAGAGCTACGAACGCCGGGTGATGGCAGCCGGCGAACAAGTCGGCCTGTCGTTCGTGCTCGGCGCCGATGTCGACGGCGCTGTCGCCTTCGATCTTGTGGCCGACGGCCCCCACGCCCTGATTGCGGGCACGACCGGCTCCGGAAAGAGCGAGCTGCTTCGCACGTTCGTGCTTGCGCTCGCAGCGACGGTGCCACCAACGGACCTTGCGTTCGTGCTTGTCGATTTCAAGGGCGGCGGTGCCTTCGACGGCTGCGCCGACCTTCCACACGTCGCGGGGTTCATCACGGATCTCGATGACGGTGTGGTCGCTCGAGCGTTGGCCGGCCTTCGTGCTGAGCTCCGTGAACGCGAGGAGCGGCTTCGTCGTGGAGATCATTTGTCGCGCTTGGTGGTCGTGATCGACGAGTTCGCCGTGTTGGCCAATGACTACCCCGATGTCCTCGACGGCCTCATCGACCTTGCGGCCCGTGGCCGGAGCCTCGGGATGCACCTCATCTTGGCGACCCAGAAACCGTCGGGTGTCGTCGACCATCGGATTCGGGCGAACACCAATCTGCGTATCGCACTGCGAGTGCAGCATGCGCACGAATCGCACGATGTCGTGGGCGTCCCCGATGCCAGCGAGCTCGACCGGCGGTCTCCGGGTCGAGCGATTGTGCGTGTCGGCTCCGACGACGTCCGCACGGTGCAGGTATGCAGCACCGTTGCACCGGCGATTCCTCAGCGGTCGGGTCAACGCGTCGTCCGGTTCACCATGTGTGCTCCAGCGTCGACAGCGGAACCGGCAGAACTGGCAGAAGCGAGTGCTCCGCTGGACGTGCTCGCACAGTGGGTGTCGGAGGCGTGGTCGTGCGCATGGCCAGATGGGTCAACGGTTGGCGGCCCAACCAACAAGGTTGCCGGAGCGTCAATCTGGCTTCCGTCGCTGCCCGAGCGAATCTCCTCGCGGGACATGCGTCGACGACTCGTTGAACACGAGGGGTCACGACCGCCCGGGAAACTGATCGGCGTCGTCGACGTGCCCGAAGCTCGTCAGCAGTCGCCCTACATGTGGGAACCGTCTACCGGTGGTTTGGTTCTGTTTAGCGGAGACGCCGAACCGATCCAGCATCTGATCACCGGTCTGGTGAGCCGCACAATTGAGGATCCGGCAGGGGGCGATGTCGCGTACGTCGTGACCTCGGAGCGCCACGTCGAATGGGAGAGCCACGCCTGTGTCGGCGCCGTGATTGCTCCGACCGACCGAGAACGTATCGAGCGCCTCTTCGCGCTCTTCGAACGCCATGCCGTGCCGGACGCTCCAACCGGGCGGACCGAGCGGCGGCTACTTGCGGTCAGCGACATTGGTTCGCTCCTCGCAGGGTTCGACGATCTCGAACGACTTGAGATCGTCGAACGACTCGAAGCGCTCGCCCGCACGGGGCCGACCGCCGGCATCGATCTCGTGATCGGCGCCCGGTCCGTGCGTGATCTGCCGCACCGAGTTGCCCAACACCTGCCGCACCGACTACTCGGCGTGGTTGCGGATCCCACCGCCCATTTGGTCCTCGGAACCTCTGGGCCGCCGAATGGGCCGCCGATGCACGTGGTCGACGTCGACACCGGCCACCTCGTTCTTCTCGGTGACGCCCCATCAGCAGGATCGCTCGAGGTCCGCAACCGTTCGGTCGCTAGTCGGGTCGAGCGGTGTCCCGAGTTTCTCGCTGCCGGCGAGTTGCCATCGCCGGTGCTCGTCGGCGTTGACGGCTGCGATGGCCTCGATATCCCGCTCGGCGTGCGTTACGACGATCTCACCCCCGCTGTGCTGCCGGTGCGGTGGGGGCGCGATGTGCTGCTCGCCGGACCGCCAGGGTCTGGTCGTTCGACCACCCTCGATGTGATCGAGCTGATGGTCGAGCATGCGGGGTGCCACGTGCTCCGCGCTCGCGACGAAGGCGCTCTGGCTGTGCTGGGTGAGCTGGGCGGCGCTACGGAGAACGATGTCGGCGCGCACTCAGGTGAACCAGTCGTAGTGCTCGTCGACGACGCTGACCGTTTGCCCGAGGACCTTGCCGCCGCGTTGGCGGCGCTCATCCAGCGGCGAGATCGAAGCGCAACGGTCGTCCTTGCCTCGACGATTGACGATGCTCGATCGCCTCGGTCGCTCGCCGCATCAGTTCGGGGGAGTGGCAGCGGTTTGCTTCTCGGCGGCTCCCAGCTCGATGGCGAAATCTTCCGGATCCGACGTCCCGATGTGCCCGGACTCGGCCGGATCGCGGGCCGAGGCACGCTCGTTGTGGGCGGCCGCGGCCAAAGCGTGCATCTTGCAGCAAGGCCCGTACCGCGTGAGCTTGACGCCAGGGGGTGACTACAGTGACGGATAGTGACTGACGTTGAATGGCTGAACACTGAAGAAGCAGCGAAGCGCCTCGGTATCACCACGCGCACGCTCTATCGGTTCATGGACCAGGGACGGCTGCCGTCGTATCGCTTCGGCCGTGTCTTCCGGCTCAAGGTGACCGACATCGAAGAATTCATCGAGAGCTGTCGGGTCGAGCCGGGTAGCCTCAGCCACCTGTACCCCGAACCGACGTCGTCCGACGACGACTAACACACCTTGGCAACTGCACCACTGCGCCTCACCGTTCCCGGCAACCACCTCATGCCGGGCCTGCTCGGCCAACACGATGAATGGCTCGAACAGATCGAGGCGCGCTTTCCCGAAGCCGACATCCTCGTTCGGGGTAACGAGATCCAGGTCACCGGTGACCAGGCCACAACCGTTGGCAAGCTCTTCGAAGAGATGATCACGCTGCTGCAGCGTGGCCATCGAATCGATGCGTCGAGCCTCGGTCTCTCGATCGACATGGTCGCCGCTGACGAGAAGCCGAGCGAAGTTCTCACCGCCGACATCCTCAAGTCCGCACGCGGCGGACGCATCCGCCCCAAAACTGCGGGCCAGAAGCGCTACGTCGACGCCATCGAGCGCAACACCATCACGTTCGGCATCGGCCCCGCAGGTACCGGCAAGAGCTGGCTCGCCGTTGCCATGGCCGTCCAGGCGCTCCAGGCCAAGCAAGTCGAGCGCATCATCTTGACCCGCCCTGCCGTCGAGGCAGGCGAGCGCCTCGGTTTCCTTCCCGGCGACCTCATGGCCAAGATCGACCCCTACCTGCGGCCGCTCTACGACGCGCTCTATGACATGGTCGACCTCGAAGGTGTCGCCAAGCTGCAAGAACGTGGCGTCATCGAAGTTGCGCCGCTTGCGTTCATGCGTGGCCGCACGCTGAACAACAGCTTCATCATCCTCGACGAGGCGCAGAACACGACGCCTGAGCAGATGAAGATGTTTCTGACCCGCATCGGGTTTGGCTCCAAGGTCGTCGTGACGGGCGACGCGACCCAGATCGACGTCCCCAACGGACGCAGTGGGCTCACCAAGCTCGAGCCGATGCTTCGCGGCATCGAAGGGCTCGAGTTCGTGCTGCTCAGCAGCCGCGACGTGGTCCGCCACAGCATCGTCTCTGCCATCGTCGACGCGTACGACGCCGCCGACAAGAAACGATCGTGAACCCCGCCCCCGTCATCGCCGTCGACGCCGATGATCGACAGGGCGACCGTGCGATCGACGTCGACACGCTCGAAACACTGCTCGTCAATGCACTGCGCCACTGCGGCGTGCAGGCCCCCGCCGAAGTTGGCCTCGCCTTCATCGACATCGAAGAGATGACGGAGCTGAACCAGGTCCACATGGGCGGCGACGGCCCGACCGATGTGCTTGCGTTCCCCATCGACGGAACCGATCAAGCGCCAGACGGGCAGCCTTCGATGATCGGCGACATCGTCATTTGCCCGATCGTCGCCGATCGCGCTCCGCAAGAACTCCCAGACGAGCTCGCACTGCTCGTCGTGCACGGGGCGTTGCATCTCCTCGGCCACGACCACGCAGAGCAAGACGAAAAGGCCGTCATGCAGGCCATGGAGCGAGAGCTCCTCGCTGCGTACCACCCGACGGCTTGCAACACCGAAGCGACGGGCACCGCATGAGCATCACGATCGTTGTCGTGTGTTCGCTGCTCGCGGTCGGGCTCTTGGCGATCAGCGGTGTGCTGGCAGCTGCTGAAACCGCGTTCACCCGCGTGAGTCGCAGTCGCGCCGATGCCATCGCCGCCGCCGAGGCCGATGACCACGAAGACGATGGCGAGACCGACGAACGGGTTGAAGACCTCCAGGCCTACAGCCGCCGCCCGGCGACAACGCTCGCCTCGCTGACGCTGGTACAACTCGCCGTCCAAGCCGGCGCTGTCGCGAGCGCCTGGACTGTCGGCGGCCAAATCGCCGACCGGCCGGGCTCGATCGTCGCGGTCGTGCTGGTCGCCGTCGCACTTTTCATCGTGATGGTCGTCAGCCGCAGCCGTTCCCTCGCCGCTCCCGATGCGACCGCAGTTGGCCTGGTGCCCATCCTGCGTGCGGTCGCTCCGCTCGGCGCATTGACCAGTGGCATGGTGCGGATGGCACGCCGCTCGTCGCCCGCGGTCGAGCCCGACCCCGATGTCGACGAGCAGCAACTGTTGGCCCTCGTTGGCGAGACTGCTGCGATCGACCAAGACGAAGAAGCACTCATCAAGCGGGTTGTCGCCTTTGACGACACGACCGTCGGTGATGTCATGACGCCACGAGGCGACCTGGTGAGCCTTCGCTCGGGTTTCGCCGTCCGAGACGCACTACAGGTTGCTGCGCTGCATGGGCTGAGCCGCATCCCGGTCACCTCGATCGACGGTGACATCGACGAGATCATCGGCGCCGTACACGTCAAGGATTTGTGGACAGCTCAGCTCGACGGCAAAGAAGAGGTCGACATCGACCTGTGGCTGCGCAACGTGCAGATCGTGCCCGAACTGCAGCGAGTCGCCCATCTACGTACGGACCTGCAGACCAGCGACATGCACCTGGCCATCGTGGTTGACGAACACGGCGGCGTGGCAGGCATCGTCACGCTCGAGGACATCCTCGAAGAGCTGGTCGGCGAAATCGAGGATGAGTTCGACATCCCTGAAACCCATCCGGTCGTTGTCGATGATCGCACGATCGTCGTCGATGGCCGCCTCGAACGCACCCGGTTGAGCGAGCTGTTGGGTATCGACGTCAACGGCGACTTCCGCACCGTCGCCGGCGCCGTATTCACCGGGCTCGGGCGGGTCCCCGAAGTCGGTGACGCACACCGACTCGACGATCCGGGCATCGAACTCGAGGTACGACGCATGCACGGCCGCCGCATCGCTGACGTCGAAGTACGCTCTGCGGCTCCCATACCGGCTGCCATTCCGATGGCCGAGGAGACCTCCGCATGAGCGACGAGCCAACGCCAGCCGACGACGAGAATGAACACGAGGACGAAGCAGCCCACGCCGCAGAAGCCCAGACCGAAGAGGCGCCCTTTCGCAGCGGATTCGTGTCGTTCGTCGGCCGACCGAATGCGGGCAAGTCCACGCTGCTCAACCAGATCTTGGGCACCAAGGTCGCGATCACATCGAACAAGCCGCAGACGACCCGAACCCAGATCCGCGGCGTCTTGCATCGCCCGGGCGTGCAGGTCGTCTTCGTCGACACGCCAGGCATCCACAAGCCGGTGTCGCCGCTCGGCACTTCGCTCAACGAATCGGCTACATCGACGATCGGTGATGTCGACGTCACCTGCTTAGTGATCGATGGTCTGGCGCCCTACGGGAAGGGCGATCAGTTCATCGCCGACCAGCTTCCGAAGAACTCGATCATCATTGTCAACAAGGTCGACAAGGCGAACCGCGAGGAGGTTATGACTCAGCTGGCGGCGACCGCCGAGCTCGACATGGAGGCGTACTTCCCGGTTAGCGCCAAGACGGGTCGTGGTGTCGACGTGCTCGTCGAGCACCTCATTGCCCGCATGCCTGAGGGCCCGCGCTACTACCCGGACGACATGATCTCGGATCTGCCCGAGCCGCAGCAGGTCGCCGAGCTCGTCCGCGAGCAACTGTTCCGGGCAACTCGCCAAGAGTTGCCGTACTCGATCGCGACTCGAGTGACCGAGTGGGAATGGCCTCGGATCCGTTGCGAGATCCTCGTTGAGCGCGACAGCCAAAAGGGCATGGTCATCGGCAAGGGCGGAGCGCTCCTGAAGAAGGTCGGCACCGCCGTGCGCGCCCAGCTTCCCGAGGGAGCGTTCATCGAGCTCCACGTGTCGGTGGACAAAGACTGGCAACGCCGACCCGACCGCATCGAAGAACTCGGCTACGGCGTCTAGGAGTAGTACGCCTTTCTCGCTGCGCTCGAAACGCTGGGTTCAGCTACGCGTCGAGCTCGCGGAGGCGCTGCGTCACGACCTCGGGGTCGCTCGTGCGAGTGAAGTTTGGCATCGCCGTGATCAGGTCCCAGCGGTAGGACTTCTTCGACGCAAGTCTCGAATCGAGCACCGCAACGACGCCTTCGTCGTTGGTTGACCGAATCAGGCGACCCGCACCCTGAGCCAGCAAAATCGCAGCACGCGGCAGGTCGATCATCCGGAACGCGTGGCGTCCGGCGAGTTCGCGGCGGGCCGAGAGAAGCGGGTCATCAGGACGCGGGAACGGCAGCCGGTCGATCGTCACCAAGGTGAGCGCCGGTCCCGGCACATCGATGCCTTGCCAAAACCCGAGCGTGGCGAGCAGGGAAACCTCGGGTGCGGCACGGAACGCCTCGATGAGTGCGGGCTTGGGCAGGTCGCGCTGGGTCAGTATCGGCGTGTCGAGTTCTTCGTCGAGGTACTCCGCCGCAGCGTCCATCATCCGCCAGCTGGTGAACAGCCCGAGCGTGCGGCCGCCAGCGGCGGTCATCAGCTCAGCCATGTGGGCGAGCATCTTGTCTTCGTATGCGTCGGAGCGTGGCTCCGGCAGCTGCGTCGCGCAATACAGCAAGCCTTTGGCGGGGTAGTCGAACGGGCTTTCGACATCGAGCCGCTCGTGCTGTTCGTCGGGCAGCCCGACGGTCGCTGCGACGGTTGGGGGCAGCGTCGCGCTGGTCATAATGACGGTCTTCTCGTGCGCATCCTCGAACAGCGTCGGGCCGAGCATGACCGACACGTCAAGCGGCGCGACCTGCAAGGTCGGCTCGTTGCCGGAGCGCTCGACCCACGACACGTTCTGATCGGTGACGGTGCGAGCGCCGACAAGTTCTTCCATCAGCGTGGAGCCGGCCTTGATCGCTCGTTCAGCTCGTGCATCGGCGTCGGCGTTCTTGCCCTTGGGCAGGTCACGGATCTTCTCGACCGTGTTATTCACCCGGTCCAGGGCGACCTCGAGCACGTTCGTGACATCGACTGCGGTGTCGGCGTCGAGTCGCTCGCCGAGCAGCGGTTCAAGCACATCGGTGATGTCGTCGCCAACGTCTCGGAGTCGATCGATCGCGTCTCGGTCTTCGAGTATGCGATCGGCGGTGCGGGCAAACCAGCGCATGCGAGCGCCGTTGATCGAGAACCCGAAGCTGGAACTGGCGATGTCCTCGAGCTGATGGGCCTCGTCGATGACGACCACATCGTGTTCGGGGAGCACGACGCCGTCGCTCACCAGGTCCACGCCAAGCAGATGGGTGTTCACGATTACGACGTGAGACTCGGCGGCCCGGTCCCGAGCCATTTCGGCGAAGCAGTTCTCGCCTGATGGGCAACGGCGGCGGCCGGGGCATTCGCGGCTGGTCACGCTCATGGCGCTCCAGCTCGACTCGGACGGCTCGAAGTCGAGCTCGGCGCGATCGCCCGTCATCGAGGAGTCGCTGAACTCGAGAAGCTTGTCGAGCTCGTCTTCATCGTGCGCCGATGTCCCGGCCAACGAGAGCTGGGCGTCGTTCGCGTACTCGTTCACGCGCTGGCGACAGATGTAGTTGCTGCGGCCTTTGAGCACGGCGAAGTCGAACTTGCGCTCCAAGTGCTTGGCGAGGTGTGGCAGCTCCGACGACGCGATCTGGTCCTGCAGCGCCTTGGTCGCGGTTGCAACGATCGTTCGCTTGCGAGAGAGCACCACGGGCAGCAGATAGGCGAGCGACTTGCCGGTACCCGTGCCGGCCTGGACGATCAGGTGCTTCTCAAGATCAATCGCCTCGGCGACGGCGCGCAGCATCTCGACCTGGCCGTCGCGTTGTTCACCGCCGCCCGACAGGGCTGCGGTCACGTGTGAGAGGGCCTCGACCGCATCATCGACCAGTGGCATCGGGTCGACGCTACTTGTCCCGACCAGCCGGATTGCGGAAGCCCGGAAGGAGCAACGTTGGCAACGCTGTCCGACGCCGCAGTAGGGCCCGCTTGGGTGTAAGGAAGTCGGCGCAGCACCTGCAAGACTCTGCGGATGGCCGACCCGGCGGCATTGGACAGCTTCGACGCGACCAACGTGCCCAATCACATTGCGATCATCATGGATGGCAACGGACGCTGGGCGACTGCCCAGGGTCTGCCTCGCACCGAAGGCCATAAGCGCGGCGAAGACGCACTGTTCGAAGCGGTCGAAGGCTGCCTCGCCGCCGGCGTCAAGTGGATGACCGTGTACGCCTTCAGCACCGAGAACTGGCGCCGTCCCAAGGACGAAGTCAAGTTCCTGTTGAACTACAGCCGCGGCCTGCTTCGGCGTCGCCGAGATGAGCTCAACGAACGCGGCGTGCGCATCCGGTTCATCGGCCGCCGCGACTGGCGAGTGCCGCGTGGCGTGCTCAACGAGATGGACAAGGCCGAGAGCCTCACCGTCGACAACGACAAGATGACGCTGGTGATCGCGTTCAACTATGGCGGCCGCGCCGAGATCGTCGACGCCGTCCGCGAGCTCGTCGACCAAGGCCTCAAGGGCAAACAGATCACCGAGAAGGCGATCGCCCGCCATCTGTATGACTGCGAGATGCCAGACCCGGAGCTCATGATCCGGACCTCGGGCGAGTCGCGCACATCGAACTATCTGATGTGGCAGCTCGCCTACAGCGAGATGATTTTCGCCGATGTGCTGTGGCCCGATTTCACACGGGAGCACATCTACGGAGCGATTGCGGAATATCAGCGCCGCGAACGCCGATTCGGTGGCGTCTAAGTGCTGAAAGTCTGGCCATGAGCGATCCGCGCCCGCCAAAGAGTTATCGGACCAAAGCGGTCGTCCTGCGCACGTACAAGTCGGGCGAGGCCGACCGCATCGTCGTGTTGATGAGCGAAGATCACGGCAAGGTCCGTGCCGTCGCCAAGGGTGCTCGTAAGTCCAAGCGCCAGGCGGCGCTGCTGGAACCGACCGTGCATGTCGATGCGCAGCTGTATCGCGGCAAGGGTGATCTGGACACGGTCACGCAGGTGCAGGCCGTCGACCCGTTCCTGTCGATTCGTAGTGACCTCGACCGGTTCACGAGAGCGGCGTCCTTCATCGAGGCGACCGATCACGTCACGCCCGATCGCGAACCGCATGAGCGGCTGTACCGCATGCTCGTCGGTGCCCTGCGGACCGTGGCGGGCGACAACCCCACGCTGACGTCGGCCGGCTTCTTCCTCAAACTGCTGGCGCTCGAGGGATTCGAACCGGTGCTCGATCGCTGCGTGTCGTGTGGGGCAGAGGAGCCGCTGGTCGCATTCGACACCGTGAACTTCGGTACCCGCTGCGCAGACTGTCGCAGCGGTATCCCGATCAGCGATGAGGGCATCCGCATCTGCCGGCTGATTCTCAGCGGGGGACTGGCGGCAGCGCTCAAGCTGCCCGACGACCCGGTACTCGACGACGTGAACCGTCTGGCCGCCACGATGCTGGAACACCAAACCGAGCGCCAGCTCAAGTCCCTGGGTGTGGTGTAGCTCGGGAGTGCCGTGAAGCGGTCCTAGGTGCGACCCCGTGAAGCGGTGTTGTGGTAATTGACCGATTGGCTGGGGGCGAACGCTCGTATCCTCTCGGGGTGACTGACAACGAAACGTCGGTGTCGCCCGACGAAGTAATGGACAAGATCGTCAACCTGTCGAAGCGTCGCGGGTTCGTGTTCCAGTCGGCAGATATCTACGGCGGAAGCCGCTCGACGTATGACTACGGCCCGATCGGCGTCCTGTTGCTGCGCAACGTCAAGGACGCGTGGTGGCGCACGATGGTGCAGATGCGCCACGACGTCGTCGGTCTCGACGCCGCCATCATCGGCCCGCCGGCCGTGTTCGAAGCATCGGGTCACCTCGCGAACTTCAGCGACCCGCTCGTCGAGTGCCGCGAGTGCAACGAGCGTTTCCGCGAGGACCAGCTCGACGACCCCAACGTCTGCCCGAACTGCAAGAGCGAGAACTCGTTCACCGAGGCTCGCGAGTTCAACCTCATGTTCAAGACGACCGCGGGTCCGGTCGAAGGTGCCGGCAGCGACGTGTACCTGCGCCCCGAAACGGCCCAGGGCATGTTCACCAACTTCATGAACGTGCAGACCACCACTCGCAAGAAGCCGCCGTTCGGCATCGCCCAGATCGGCAAGAGCTTCCGCAACGAGATCACACCTCGCAACTGGGTGTTCCGTACCCGCGAGTTCGAGCAGATGGAGATGGAGTACTTCGTCCATCCCGACGAAGCCCAGCAGTGGTACGAGTACTGGCGCCAAGCGCGCATGGATTGGTACCTCGACCTCGGCATCCCCGAGTCGATGCTGCGCATGCGTGACCACGACGAAGACGAGCTGTCGCACTACTCATCGGGCACCGCTGACGTCGAGTTCCTGTTCCCGTGGGGCTGGGGCGAACTCGAAGGCATCGCCAACCGTGGCAACTTCGACCTGACCCAGCACGCCGAGCACTCCGGCGCCCGCATCGAGTACTTCGACCAGGCGAACAACGAGCGCTACGTGCCGCACGTGATCGAACCTGCCGCCGGCGCGACCCGCGCCATGATGGCGTTTCTGCTTGCCGCCTACGACGAAGAGATCGTGAACGAAGAGACTCGTACGGTGCTTCGTCTCGACCCTCGTCTCGCTCCGTACAAGGTCGCCGTGCTGCCGCTATCGAAGAAGGACGATCTGATCGCCCCGTGCGAGCAGATCCTCGAGATGCTGCAGCCGCACTTCATGGTCGACTACGACATCACCCAGGCGATCGGCAAGCGCTACCGCCGTCAAGATGAGATCGGCACGCCGTTCTGTGTCACCGTTGACTTCGAGACGCTCGAGGACAATGCGGTCACGGTGCGAGATCGTGACACGATGGAGCAGGTACGAGTGCCGATCGACGAGCTCCTTGCGACGCTCCAGGGTCGCCTCAACCTGTGATCAGGGGCGGCGGTCTCTGAGCATCGCTGCGAACAATCAACGACACGTTCCGGGGGGATTGTGGACAACTCATCGGGAATCGACGGCCTTGTCGCACGCGTCGCAGCGGGCGAACTGAGCGAACGTGACGCGGTCTTGGCGGCGTCGCCGACCGAAGTAGAAGCTGCCCTGCACGCCCAGTTCGAAGGCGGCGGCACGGCCGTGGCTTCGGGCATCGGTGCATCACCGGGTGCGGCCGTCGGTCAGGTCTATTTCGACGTCGATTCCTGCCTCGATGCGGCCGATCGTGGCGAGCTGGTGATCTTGGCCGCCGACGAGACTTCACCGGCCGACGAGATCGCCATGCGCATGGCTGAGGGCATCGTGACGGCCAAGGGCGGTTCGGCGAGCCATGCCGCGGTGGTTGCCCGCGGATGGGGCATTCCTGCCGTTTGCGGCGCCGACACGCTCACCTTCGACGACGCTGGCATGCACGCCGGTGACACCGTGATCGCAGCGGGCGAAACCATCTCGATCGACGGAGCGACCGGCGACATCTTCCTCGGTGACCTCGGTGCTGGCGGCGGGGGAGGCAGCGAGTCACTCGACACCCTGCTCGCCTGGGCCGACACCGTCCGCGGCGACCACGTCGGTGTCCGAGCGAACGCCGACAGCGGCGAAGACGCAGCCCAAGCCCGCTCGCTGGGCGCCGAAGGCATTGGCCTGTGCCGCACCGAGCACATGTTCCTGGGCGATCGGTTGCCGCTCGTGCAGAACGTGATCCTCGCAGCCGACGACGCCGCGGCCGAGGCTGCACTGGTCGAGCTGGGCGAGATGCAGCGCACCGACTTCGTCGCCCTGCTCGAAGCCATGGACGGCCTGCCGACCACGATCCGCCTGCTCGACCCGCCGCTGCACGAGTTCCTGCCCGACGCGGTCGAACTCGCCGTCGCCGAGGCCATGGGCGAGCTTGACGATGCGGGCCGTGCGGTGGCCGAAGCCGTGCATCATTGGAGCGAAGCAAACCCGATGCTTGGCACCCGAGGCGTGCGTCTCGCGATCGTTCGTGACGGGTTGTACCGCATGCAGGTGCAATCACTATTGGCTGCGGCGGCGGAACGCACCGCTGCGGGCGGCACGCCGATCATCGAGATCATGATCCCGCTCATCAGCGACGTTGCCGAACTCACCATGGTGCGGTCGTGGATCGAAGAAGAAGTCGCGGCGTCGACGGCGGATCTCGGCGACATCACGATCGGCACCATGATCGAGACGCCACGCGCTGCGATCACGGCCGGGGTCGTCGCCGACCAGGCCCAGTTCTTCTCGTTCGGCACGAACGACCTGACCCAGCTCACCTGGGGCTTCAGCCGTGACGACGTCGAAGCCCGCGTGATCGCCAAGTACCAGGAGCTCGGTCTGCTCGACGCGAATCCGTTCGAGCGACTAGACCGTGTAGGTGTGGGGAGCCTTGTCGCACAAGCAATCGTCGACGGCCGGGCGAACAACCCGTCACTCAAGATCGGCGTCTGTGGCGAACATGGTGGCGAGCCGTCCTCGATCGAGTTCTTTGTTGGCGCTGGCGTCGATTACGTGAGCTGCAGCCCCTACCGAGTCCCGGTCGCCCGTCTGGCGCTCGCACAAGCGGTCCTGGCGGGCGCACAAGGTGACACCGACTGATCCGTGGGAATCCACGACGAAGACATCGTCCGGGTCCGTGAATCCACCGACCTGGCCGACCTGATCGGCTCCCATCTTCAGCTTCGTCGCGTCGGTCGACGCAGCGTGGGCCTGTGCCCGTTCCACAACGAGAAGACGCCGTCGTTCTCCGTCAACGGTGAGCTCGGCTTCTACAAGTGCTTCGGTTGCGGCAAGAGCGGCGATGCGATCACCTTCGTCCGCGAGATCGAGCACCTCGACTTCGTCGGTGCGGTCGAGTACCTCGCGAACAAGGCCGGGATTCAGCTTCGCTACACCGACGTCAACGAGGGGGCGCAGCGTCGCAAACGCAGCGAGCTGACCGACGCCGTCGAGGCGGCAGTCGAGTGGTACCACGAGCGCCTGCTGTCATCTCCCGATGCCGCCAACGCCCGTGGCTACCTGCGCTCACGTGGTCTCGACGGTGACCAGGTTCGTCACTGGAAGATTGGGTGGGCGCCCGACGACTGGGACCAACTGTTCCGGGCACTGAAGATCAAGCAAGAGACCTTCGTCGGCGCCGGACTGGGCTTCGTCAACAAGGCCAACCGAGTCCAAGACCACTTTCGGGCTCGTGTGCTTTTCCCGATCCACGACGTCAACGGCGTGGCCGTCGGCTTCGGCGGAAGAGTCATGCCCGACGGCGACGGCCCCAAGTACAAGAACTCGTTCGACTCCGCTGTGTACGCCAAGAGCCGCCTGCTCTACGGCCTGCACCTCGCCAAAGACGAGATCGTCCGCAAGGACGAGTCGATCGTGTGCGAGGGCTACACCGACGTGATCGGCTTCGCCGACATCGGTATCGAGCGGTCCGTGGCGACCTGCGGTACGTCGCTTACCGAAGACCACATCCGCATGCTCAAGCGTTTCGGTCGCCGCATCGTGTTGGCGTTCGATGCCGACGCGGCTGGTCAAGCAGCCGCAGAACGCATCTACGAATGGGAACGAGCGCTCGAAGTCGATGTTGCCGTCGCTCGCATGCCCGATGGCATCGACCCGGCCGACTTCGCCGACAAAGACCCTGACGGTCTGCGCGAGGCCATCGACAATGCGGCGCCGTTCCTCGGATTCCGCATTCAACGGGTGCTCGACGCAGGTGACCTGACGACCCCCGAGGGTCGAGCACGGACTGCGGAGACTGCGGTCGGTGTCGTCCGTGAACATCCAAGCGATCTCGTCCGGGATCAATATCTCATGCAAGTTGCCGATGCATGTGGAGTGAACACCGTCCGCCTGCGCGAGATGCTCGAGCGCCCCGCGCCCGTCGTCGAGGAGCGCAAGTGGGTCTCGAACGCCCCGTCGCGGGGCGACGACGAACCGGTCTACGACGTGCGCCCGATCCCCGCATCGACGGAACGCACCATGTTGCTGCTTTGTATGCACCGACCCGACGCGGTTCCGGTCTGGGTCGAGCCTCACATGTTTGGCGAGGCCCGACTGCGCGACACGTTCGTCGCCTGGCTCGATGCTCCCGGCGATGACATCGCCAGCCTGATCGACAGCGTTGGCCCCGATCTGGCCGACGCGATCGGCCAACTCGCGGTCTTGGAGGTTCCCGAGGGGGATCCCGAAAGAATTGTCGGACATTTCTTGCACGATGCTGCTTTGCGCAAAGTTGCTGAATTGCAGCGAGAGGCGCAACGAACCGGGGATCCAGCGCTCATGCCGGTGATCGCGGACATCCGTTTGCTGATTCCACAAGTGCGAGAAGCCAGTTTCGATCTCACGGTCGCGCAGGGCTTGGTACCATTACTGTCCACCCCGGGGACCCAGTGACTGACGTGACCGATTCGACCACCACCGCATGGAACGGCATCAAGGACGCCGAACTTGCGCGCCTGCTCGAAATCGGAGTTGCCGAGGGCGAACTCGCACTCGACAAGGTGCTCGAAGTCTTCAGCCACATCGAGCTGACGCCAGAGACGATCAACCAGATCCGACAGTTCTTTGGCGCCAAGGGCGTCGCCCTCGTTGGCGACCCCGACCAGGTCGCAACGCCACCGACCGATGACGAGGTCACCCAAGAGCTCGTCACCGAGCTGATGGCCGAACTCGAAGCCGACCCCGTCACTGACGAAGAACGCCGCGAGGCTCGCCGCAACCGGCTCGAGGCCGTTGGCTGGGCGACCTCGCTCGACGGCAGCGGATCGGCCGACTCCGTTCGCGTATATCTCAAAGAGATCGGCCGAGTGCCGCTGCTGACCGGGCCCGACGAGGTCCGTCTCGCCAAGCGTATGGAAGCCGGCCTCGAAGCCGTCGACGAGCTCGCCGTCCTCAATGCCGAGGGCAAGCTCGACGATCTCGACTTCGCCAGCCGTCGTCGACTCCAACGCCGTGTCCGTGACGGCGACCGTGCCCGCCAGGAACTGATCCGGGCGAACCTTCGCCTCGTGGTCTCGATCGCCAAGCGCTACGTCGGCCGAGGCATGCAACTCCTCGACTTGGTCCAAGAGGGCAACCTCGGACTCATGCGAGCGGTCGAGAAGTTCGACCACTCCAAGGGCTTCAAGTTCTCGACGTATGCCACCTGGTGGATTCGTCAAGCGATCAGCCGTGCGATCGCCGACCAGGCTCGCACGATCCGCATCCCCGTACACATGGTCGAAACGATCAACCGTGTCCGCCGCACCCAGCGCGACATGATGCAGAAACTCGAGCGTGAACCTACCGTCGAAGAACTCGCCGCTGAGGTCGACCTCAGTGTCGACAAGGTGCAGGAAATCCTCCAGATCTCGCTCGACCCAGTGTCGCTCGAGTCGCCCGTCGGCGAAGACGACTCACAGCTCGGCGACTTCATCAAGGACGAAAACGCCGACCGGCCCGTCGACGTGGCCGCCCGAGCCATGCTCAGCAACGACGTCCTCGAAGCCCTCGACGAGCTCAACGATCGCGAAAAAGAGGTCGTGCGCATGCGCTTTGGCCTCATCGACGGACGGGCCCGCACGCTCGAAGAAGTCGGCCGCGAATTCGGTGTCACCCGTGAACGGATCCGCCAGATCGAATCGAAGACCCTGGCCAAGCTGCGCCACCCTCAGCGGAGCGAGAAACTCCGCGATTATCTAGACGCAAGTTGACCCCAGGGCGATAAGGTTTCAGCTGCCTTCCGGGGTAGCTCAGCTGGCAGAGCATCGGACTGTTAATCCGCAGGTCGTGGGTTCGAGCCCCACCCCCGGAGCTACGAACTCATCGAGTTCGGCTCAACCCCTGAATTCCCGAGCACGCCTCAGGAAATCAGGGGTTTTGCGCGCATCGGGTGATCCATCCAGTGCCCATAAGGAAGGCCCGGCGGGTCGACGAAGACTGGTACGTCCACGGCGTGGGAGATCGGCAGCATCCGGGCAACGGGTGGCGAATCATTTGGCGCGCAGAACAAGACCTGGTGGCACTCGTGAGGCGCTAAGTTTCCGCACACGGGGCTGTAGCTCAGTTGGTCAGAGCGCGCGACTCATAATCGCTCGGTCGTGGGTTCGAGCCCCACCGGCCCCACGTCGCTCACTTCGTTCGCTTACCGAGTTTCTAGCTGCGCTCGAAACATCGCAGTCGGGTGGCTCCGCGCCTCACTTAACGCGTTTATG
>CAZEMU010000013.1:22658-28202 GCA_964513315.1 uncultured Acidimicrobiaceae bacterium
TTCGTCGCTGACGCTCCTCACTTACCGAGTTGCTCGCTGGTGCTCACAACATCGCGGCTGTTGTCGGGAGGCAGTTAGGCGGGTTGTTTGGAGCGGAGGTCGACGGTGGCGTCGGAGGCGGCCGTTGCATCGACCGGCTCGGGACGCAAACGGGGAGTGGCGTAGCGCTCAAACAGCTTCGCTCCCGTGATGCCGGCCATCGCAACGGCCACGCCGGCGACAATGTCGAGCACCCAATGGTTCGCGGTCAACAAGACCGAGATCATCATCAACACCGGCACAACGGCAGCGATCAGCCTGAGCGGTCGAAAGCGAGTGGCCCGCCAAACGGCGATGGCCGCCAACAGGTTCCAACCCACGTGGAAGCTCGGCACGGCGGCGAACTGGTTCGTGACTTTGGGGTTCTGCAGAATCTGGTAGCTCGTGCTGAGCTCACCCAAGCTGTCGAAGAACTGATCCGGCGCGAACAGTCGCGGCGGGGCAACCGGGTAGAGCGCGAAACACACCAAGCCGACCACACCCGACGCCACGAGGGCGTTGCGCAACGTCACGAAGTCGCGCTTGCTGAAGCCGAACAACAAGACAAGGACGGTGAACAGCAAGGGGAAGTGACCGTAGATGTAGATCCAGTTGACGGCGCTGATGATCCAGTCGGTGTCCAGCACCCGTTGCTGCAGCGTGGCCTCCCAGTCGAGGCCGAGTGTCTTCTGGAGCGAGACGATGCTCGACGCGTTCTCAAAGGCCGCTGCCTCTTGGCCAGCCGAGAGATCGCGCACAAAGAAGTACAACAGGGCCGGCGGCAGCAGCAGCGCGACCTGCCATTGGAATCCCGTCCAGCTGCGTGCGCTGCCTGGTCCGCTATGGGCGACCAAGGCCGCGCGCAGCCGCATCTGCAAAGCGAGGGCGCCGCCGTCCGGGCGGCGTTCGGCAGAACGCTGCGCCATGGGGAGACATTACACCCAGAATGCCTACCGCATCCAGAAGGTTTCTCAAGAGGTGCGTCGACCAGCCCACAACGGCGGCCACGCAGCGTGGTCGTTAGAGCTCGCCGAGCCAGACCGGGGCTTGATCAACGAGGAACTCAGAGACCGACGCAAGACGCCGGAAGAGGTCGCTCAGATCCTCGTGGCCCATGAAGAGTCGGGCCAGCGATGTGCTGGAACGGGCGACGATATTGACGCTGCGCTGCGGCGCATCGATGACGCTGACGAACGCATCGGCCGCCGAGATTTCGAGCGCGAGATCGGGGCCACCGACACCAGCGAGGTCCGTGGCCAACTTGAGCAGGTCAGGGCTGGCCTGCAGCGGTGGCATGGACCAGGTGATCGTCAGCGGCAGCAGATGATCGTCGGGCGGCTCATCACCCTCGGGCATCGACATGATGACGTCTTCGAACGACAGCATCGTGCGAGGTTCGACCTCGAGCGACAGGTGCATGTCGAGCGGTCCACCACAGGCATGCGCCGGGTGCAGATCGACTTCCCAGGCTTGGCGCATCGAGTACGTCTCGACGAAGTGACGCTCATCGTGCACATGGAAGCCGTGGTCGGCCGCCAAGTCTTTGAGGTCGGCCACGAAGGTTGCGATGTCGACAACGGCCACGGAGATGGCGTCCTTGGGTCGAGGCTTGTAGAACTCCCTATACGATACGGTCTCGGCGGTGGACGCGCTGCACATGGTCGAGTTGTTCATTGACATCGCCGGCGGCGTTCGTCAGGCGATTCACCGCCAGGACGACTGGGGATTGTCCGGCCAGCGGGCCGGCCAGTACACGATTGACCTCGATGCCGACGCAGTTGTCGTTGAGCGGTTGCGTGCGGAAGGGCTCGGTGTTCTGAGCGAGGAGTCCGGTGTCGCCGATGACGATCGGTCGATCGTTGTCGTTGTCGACCCGATCGACGGCTCGACGAATGCGTCGGCTGGGTTGCCGTGGTTCGGGACAAGCTTCTGCGCCGTCGATGCCGACGGACCGGTGGCATCGCTCGTGATCAACCAGGCGACGGGCACGCGCTGGCACGCGATCCGTGGTGGGGGAGCCTTCCGCGACGACGCCGCGATTCAGCCCGCTGCCACTGCGGTGCTCTCGGACGCGCTCGTTGCGGTGTCGGGGCTTCCGGCCTCGCACTTCGGATGGGGACAGTTCCGGTGTTACGGCGCCGCTGCCCTCGACATCTGCTCGGTCGCTGATGGCACTTTCGATGCGTTCATCGACCTGTCCATCGATGCCCACGGCTCGTGGGACTACCTGGGTGCGCTGCTCGTCCTGAACGAGGCCGGGGGAGCGATCGTCGATTGGCACGACCGTGATCTGGTGGCCCTGCAGCACGAAGATCGGCGCACGCCAATCGCTGCTGCAAACGCAACGCTCTTGGCCGAGTTGCGGACGGCAGCGCAAGAACAGCATCGTTCCTGACCACCCCACAGAACGGGCGAAGTGAACGTGCGCCTTGCCAGGAGCTGTCCGCTAGGGTGACGCCCGTCATATCTGTTGGGGGAGAAACCACCATGCGTACGTTCGTGATCGCTCTGGCTGCGGTCTTTATCGCCAGCCTTGGCCTCGTAGGCGCCGCCGGCGCTCAAGACGCCCACATCGGCACGATCGATGCTGATCCTGCAACCGTCCCCGAGGCGGGCGAGTACACGCTCACGGCGAACGGCTCCGGCTGGCTCCCCGACACCTCGATCCTGCTGACGGCCTGCGTGTCGCCTGCGGACACGCTGGTCCCTGGCGTCTCGGACCTCGACACCATCGTCGCTGCCGCTGGCCAGATCGAACCGCTGTCGCACTGCGACCTTGCGACCGCCGTTCCTATCGACGTCGACAGCGACGGCAACTTCACCGCCGACCTGACCGCCGAGGTTGGCGACAACTTCTTCTTCAGCGCCGGCGCCCTCGATGGCTCCCAGGCTGGCGCCGCATGGATCCCAATCGTGGACCCAGCCGCCGCTGCCGCAGCCGAAGAAGAAGCTGCTGAAGAAGAGCCAGCCGAAGAAGAAGCTGCTGAAGAAGAGCCAGCCGAGGAAGAAGCGCTCGCCGAGACCGGTGTTGAGACCGGCCTGCTCGCTGTGGTCGGCGCTGCCGTCCTCGGCGCTGGTGTGATGGTCGGACGCGAAGCCCGCCGCCACCGCTGATTCTGCTGGCGCTTACGGCGCCGCTTGAAACGAAGAAGAACCCCGCCCAATAGGCGGGGTTCTTCGCGTTTTCGCTTGACTTGCCAAGGTCGCTGACGGCGACCTGGGTCTAGGTCAGCATGCGCTTGGCCGCCTCGACGAACAGCTCCGTCGTGAGACCGATTGATTCGACATCGATGCGCTCGTCGTTGCCGTGGAACCGGTCGGCGAAGACCTCGGCCCGCATGCCTGCGGAGAACAGCGACGCGCCGTAGGCCACGGACCCGGCTTCGCGGTAGAAGCGGGCATCGGTGCCGCCGGTGATGAGCGACGGCTGGATCGTGGCGCCGGGATGGGCGGACTGCATGATGTCGCTCAGCACGTGCCACAGCGGCGTGTCCATCGGCGATCGTGTTGCCATGTCGAGGTGGATTGGCGTCACGTCGATTGCGTCGTAGAGCTTCTGGCCGAGCGCGAGCCGCAGGTGCTCCTGGACGTCCTCGGGGGTTTCGCCGGGCAGGGTGCGAATGTCGAGCTCGATGATGACCTCGTCGGGAATGGTGTTCGTCTTGGACCCACCACTGACCACGTTGGGGCTAAACGTTGTGTGGGAACACGCATGCAGCGTGCGGGCGTGCATCTGGTCGGGAAGGTCCTTGAGCGCATCGTCGAGGCGATCCGGGTCGAGCATGGCGTCTTTGACGTCGTCGCTGAAGTTCAGGTTGGCGACCTGGTGGCGCCAGAGATCATGGATGTTCGGCGTCGGCCGATACTCGGCGAGGCGGCGCACGACTTCGGCGGCGGTGACGAGTGCGTTGTCGGTGCCGTAGGGCATCGAGCCGTGGCCGGGCGTGCCCTTGACCTTGAGCCGCTGCCAGGCGACACCCTTCTCGGCGATGTTGAGCGACAGGGCCATGCCGTTCGGCGTGTCGATCGGCACGCCGCCCCACTCGGTGATGACGTAGTCGGCTCGAACGGCGTCGAGGTTGTTGTCGAGCATCCACTTGGCGCCCCAGGTGCCGCCCGCTTCTTCGTCGGCGACACCGAAGAAGATCAGATCACCTTTGGGCTGAAACCCGGTGTCGGCGAGGTGGCGGAACGCTGTTGCCATGGCTGCGGTCTGGCTGAGCATGTCGATGGCGCCGCGGCCCCACACTTCGCCGTCGATCAGCTCGCCCGAAAATGGCTCACGGCTCCAGCCTTCGGGGGAGACCGGGACGACATCGGTGTGGCCCATGAGGCACAGCGAAGGTGCATCGGGGTCGCTTCCTTCGATGCGGGACACGATCGACCGGCGACCGGGCGCCGAGTCGAAGTGCTGGCAATCCAGGCCACTGCCTTCGAGCCATGTCTCGAGCAGGTCGCTGTTGCGTTCTTCTTCGCCGGACTCGAGCGTGCCGTCATTGACGCACTCGTTCCGGATCATCGTTTGCAACAGTTCGGTGGCCGTGTTCGTGCGGGTGGAATCGATCTCCATCGCTCCAGCATGACAGGTGCAGGGCGCCGCCCGTAGATGCCAACGAGGCGGAATGTTGGGGCGGCGCGAGGGGTTCCCTTCGGGCGGTCAAGGGGTGTGCTCTACGATCGCTTGACTCCATGGAAGAACGCGACGACAACCCGTCCCGGCTTCCGCTGCTGATCGTGATCCTTGCTGCGGGCGCCCTGGTCGCCTCTGTGCTCGCGCTCGTTCGCGCTGGCGGCGACGACCCGGTGACCGATGTCGGCGCCGAGCTCGAAGCGGTGCTCGCCGAGGCGACGCCTGGTCCCGCCGAGTCGGCGATTGTCTTCGCTCAGGTGGCGCAATCGTTCGTTGTGGTCCAGGTCGACCGGTCCGGCGACGTCAACGATGCCCGGACTGACCGAGGCCTGGGAAGCGGTGTCGTCATCGATGCCGAAGGCCAGATTCTGACCGCCCACCACGTCGTGCTCGACGCCGACGAGATACTCGTCACCTTCGCCGACGGGACCCAATCGATAGCCGAGGTCGCAACCTCTGACCCCGAGCGAGACATCGCAGTCCTGCGAGCCGACCGAGGCCCCGACGTGCTCGTGCCGGCCGTGATGGGAAGCGTCGCAACCGTCGCGACGGGGGACCCGGTGTATGTGCTGGGCAATCCGCTCGGCTTCACCGCTTCGATCAGCGCAGGCGTCGTGAGCGGCTTCAACCGGACCTTGCCGCTCGACGACGACGGCACGCTCGAAGGACTCATCCAGTTCGATGCCGCCGTGAACCCCGGAAGCTCGGGTGGACCGCTCGTCAACCGCCGAGGCCAAGTCGTCGGCATCGTCACGGCGCTCGCCAATCCGGCGGCCATCGACGGGGAAAGCTCCGGCGGGTTCAGCGGCATCGGGTTCGCCGTGCCGATCGGCTTCGCCGCCCAAGCCGCCGGCGCACCCAGCCAATGAACGCAGCCAATGAAACGCAGCCAATGA
>CAZEMU010000013.1:28302-35655 GCA_964513315.1 uncultured Acidimicrobiaceae bacterium
CCAAGCCGCCGGCGCACCCAGCCAATGAACGCAGCCAATGAAACGCAGCCAATGACCGCACGACTCATCAACTCGACCACAGCCGAGGTGCCGCAATGACCACCGCAAACAAGCCGACCGAACAGGTCCTCTACGAGGTCAAGAAGGTCATCGTCGGCCAAGACGTGCTGCTCGAGCGGCTCGTCGTCGCCTTGCTCGCCCGAGGGCACCTGCTCGTTGAGGGCGTGCCGGGTCTGGCGAAGACGATGGCGGTCAAGACGCTGGCGTCGGCGATCGGCGGCGAGTTCCACCGAGTGCAGTTCACGCCCGACCTGGTGCCCGCCGATCTCATTGGCACCCGTGTCTACAACCAGCAGACCGGCGACTTCTCGACGTCGTTCGGCCCGGTGTTCACGAACCTGCTCCTCGCCGACGAGATCAACCGTGCCCCGGCCAAGGTCCAAAGCGCCCTGCTCGAAGTCATGCAAGAGCGCCAAGTCACGATCGGTCGAGAAACCCATCAGGTCCCGAATCCGTTCCTGGTGATGGCGACCCAGAATCCGATCGAGTCCGAGGGCACCTATCCGCTTCCCGAAGCACAGATCGATCGCTTCATGCTCAAGGTGCTGGTCGGCTACCCGAGTCTGACCGAAGAGTTCGTCATCGTCGAGCGCATGACCCAGGCGGTCGAGACGGTGCAACGCATCATCTCGACCGAGCAATTGCTGGCGATGCAGGCCGAGGTCGACGCCGTGTTCGTCGACCCGGCGCTGATGGAGTACGCCGTGCGCGTGGCTGCGGCGACCCGGGAACCGAACCGGTACGTCACCCATGGCGCAAGCCCTCGGGCCTCGATCAATCTGATCCTGGCGGCCAAGGCCCTGGCCTATGTCCGTGGTCGGACCTACGCCATGCCCGAAGACGTTCGCGACCTGGTGCACGACGTGATCCGTCATCGCCTGGTCCTGTCGTACGAAGCCCTGGCCGACGATGTCACGCCCGACGCGATCGTCGATCAGGTGCTGACGCAAGTCTCGATGCCCGACGTGCCTCTGCAGGAGCCCAGCCGATCGGCTCCGTGATCGAGGACCCTGGTCCCGCTGCTCCTGAGCCGTCGACGGCCCAACGGGCACTGACCGCTGAGCGTCTGCTTCAGCGGCTGGATCTGCGCGTCGTGAAACGACTCGACGGCATGTTCCAGGGCGACTTCCGCACGCTGTTTCTTGGGGGAGGCATCGACTTCGCCGACCTGCGGGACTACCAACCGCACGACGATGTGCGCCACATCGATTGGAACGTGACCGCCCGAATGAACTCGCCATTCGTGCGCGAGTACGTCGCTGACCGTGAGTTGACGGCGTGGCTGTTGCTCGACCGTTCTGCATCGATGCGTTTCGGCGGAACGGCCGGAGGAAGCAAGGCGCTCGCCGTCACCGAGTTCATGACGGTGATCGCTCGGCTGCTGACCCGCAGCGGCAATCGCGTCGGCGCAGCACTGTTTGATCATCGGGTCGAACACGTCATCGAGCCTCGGACCGGACGGAACCAGGTGCTTCGCCTCGCCCACGAGATGCTGCGACCAGCGCCCATGACCACCGGCACAACGACGGATCTCAGCATCGCATTCGGGTCCGCCGCCAAGTCGATCACACGACGGTCGCTGGTGGTCGTGCTGTCCGACTTCATCTCGACGCCAGGGTGGGAGCGACCGCTGTCCTTGCTCGCTCGGCGACACGAGGTCGTGTGCTTGCGCATCGTCGATCCAGCCGAGCGGACCCTTCCCGCAGGTGGCGTGCAGGTCTTCGAAGATCTGGAGACTGGCGAGCAACTGACGGTCGACACATCAGATCCGGCGTTTCGCACTCGGTACGCCGAAACCGTGGTCGCCCGCGACGAAGCGCTCCATCGAACGCTCGCACGCATCGGACTCGACCTCGTCACCGTCGAGACGACCGAGGATCCGGTGCATGCGCTCGTCCGGCTGAGCGAACGTCGCCGCAAGGTCGTGCGCTGAGATGTCGCTGCAATGGCCGTTGATGCTGCTTGGCCTGTTGGCCGTGCCCGTCATCGTGTGGGCGGCGTTGCGACGACGCGGCCGTAACGCGGCACCTGTCGCAGCTCTCATGGCGCTCGGGCTCACGTTGCTCGTGGGCGCCGCAGCTCGCCCGCACGCGACCGTCTCGCTCCCCAGGGTCGAAGGCACCGTCATCCTGGCGGTCGACAACTCCAACTCGATGCTGGCCGAAGATGCCGAACCAACCCGGATCGCAGCCGCTCAAGCCATCGCCCGAGACTTGGTCGACGCCCAGCCGGGAACGGTGAACGTGGGCGTCGTTTCGTTCAGCAGCGGGGGAGCGGTCTTGCAAGAAGCGACCACTCGCCATGAACTCGCGCTCGACACGATCGACCGGCTCACTCCCGATGGGGGTACCTCGCTGGCACAAGGACTGTTCACCTCGCTGAGCGCCGTCACGGGCGAACCGATCGCCATCACCCAGGAAGCGATCGACGCGGGAGATGTCACCTTGCTCGACTTGGGTTGGCACGCCGGGGCAGTCGTCGTCGTGTTTAGCGACGGTGAGAACCGTGCCGGTCTCGACCCACACGACGTCGCCGAACTTGCGGCCAACTCGGGCATTCGTATCTTCACGGTTGGTGTCGGGGCAACCGATGGGACGACGCTCGCCATCGATGGCTTCACGCTCGCGACCGCACTCAACGAACAGACGCTGGTTGAAATTGCGGAAGTGTCTGGAGGGCAGTATTTCGCTGCCGCCAATGGGGTTGACCTCGAAGCCGTAAGCGACGCCATCGATCTTGAGCTGACGTTCCGCGGGGAACCGTCGGAGATCACTGCGCTCGTCGCGATCGCCGGGCTGGCACTGTTGCTCGCTGGCGCAGCGCTGTCGCTGCATTGGTTCGGGCGGATCGCATGAGCGGCTTCCTGTGGCCCTACCTGTTGTTCGCCTTCGGCGTCGTGCCGCTGCTCGTCGGGGCGTACATCTGGCTCCTCAAGCGCCGCCGCCGGTTTGCCGTCCCGGTCAGCGATCTGGCGCTGATCAAAGACTCGCTCCCGAAGCGGCCATCGTGGCGTCGTCACGTGCCGCCAGCGCTTCTCCTGCTGGCAACAATCCTCGGGATCTTTGGATTGGCCCGACCTACCGCCGAGATCGACGTGCCGCTCAACCGAACCTCGATCATCTTGGCGATCGACGTTTCGCGGTCGATGTGTGCGACCGACGTGGCACCGAACCGGCTCACCGTCGCCCAAGAGGCAGCGACCGAGTTCATCGAGTCCCAAGCAGGCGGCACCAAGATCGGGCTTGTGGCGTTCGCAGGGTTCGCGGAACTCGTCGTCGCACCGACTGACGACACCGAGGTGCTGGTCGACGCGGTCGAGCGGTTCAACACCTCGTTCGGCACCGCGATGGGAAGCGCCACGATGCGCTCGCTCGACGCATTGGCCGAGATCAACCCCGAGGTCGTGGCGCCCGGGGTCGACCTCAGCACGACGATCGATCGCGATGAGGTGTGGGCAAGCGACGACAAGGTGCCCGACGTGATCGTGGTGCTTACCGACGGTGCCAACACACAAGGCGTCGACCCGGTCTTCGCCGCAGAACAAGCCGCGGACCGGCGAGTCCGGGTCTACACGATCGGGTTCGGTACGACCTCGGAGACGACCATGGTCTGCAACCCGCAACAGGCAGGCGCTGACTTCATCGCCGACCCGTTCGGTGAGGTCGCCGCCGGCAACTTCGGGCCCGCAGGCGACTTCGGCCAGATCGGTGGGTTCGGTGCGATCAGCCAGTTCCTCGTGATCGACGAACCGACGCTCGAAAGCGTCGCCGCACTGACCGGCGGCGAGTACTTTCGGGCTGAAGATGCCGAACAGCTCCTCGAGGTTTTTCTGAACTTGCCAACCCAGCTCACGGTGCAACCGGAAGAGGTCGAGATCACCTGGATCTTTGCGGTGGCGGCTGCGGTTGTGGCGTGCCTGGCTCTCGCCCTTTCGGCCCTCGGATTTCGTCACTAATTTGGGGGCAGCGCCGGGAGTACGGTCGGCGTCGAATGGTCAACCTTGGGTGGCAACCTCTACGTCGGCCACAACTCCGGTGCGATCTACCAGGTCGTTGGCTACCGCAACGGAAGCCCGCAGGCCACCCAGGTCGCCACCGCAGGGGCACGCCCCGCCTCCGACCGGCGTCCGTGACGTCGACGGATGGGGTGGCGGGCGAGTCGCGTTTTGGGTCAGTCGACGGCGGTCACCTTGACCTCGGCGAGGCCGTCCGGCATGGCGAGCTCGGTGCAACCAATCGCCGTCCACGCAGGCCACGGCTCGGACATCGCGGCATCCCGTGCGGCCATGAAGGTGCCGAGATGCTTCGACATATCCACGTGGAAGGTCGTCATCTCGACGACCTTGTCGAGCGACGATCCCGCAGCTTCGAGTACGGCGCCAAGCTGGGTGAACGCATTGGCGAACTGGGTCTCGGGCTCTTTGCCGCCGCCGATCACGCCGGAGACGTACACCGTTGATCCGACCCGGTAGGCCGGGGCAAAGTGGAAGCGCTCGTAGGTGGCTTCGCTGCCAGGAGGGATGACGGGGCCGCGTTCAGTGGTGTTGTCCATGGCCAGTTCCTAGCGCATCCGCGCTGATCGAGCCCAAGGTCCCGCAGCAATGATCTCCGAAGGCGACTAACTTCAGGCGCTCACACCTGGGGGAGCAGCGTTGGACAGCGTTTACAACGTCATCGAGTTGATCGGCACGAGCAGCGAGTCGTGGGAGCAAGCGGCGACCAACGCCGTGGCCGAGGCCAGCCGCACGCTGAGCGATCTGCGCGTCGCCGAAGTCATCGAGCAGGACATGGTCATCGAAGACGGCCAGGTCGTGCTGTTCCGCAGCAAGGTCCGCCTGTCCTTCAAGCACGATTCCGATGGCTGAAAGACCTTCGGGTCGAGCACACGACGGTCCGACCGCCGGCTTGGTCGATGGCCAAGTCGACAAGGTCGTGCGCATCGTTGCGACATCGTCGACGTCGTGGGAAGACGCGGCTCGCAATGCCGTGCGCGAGGCCGCTAAGACGGTGCATGACCTCCGCTACGCACGGGTGTCCGAGCAGGACGTCGCACTCCACAACGGCACGCCCCAGTTCCGCATCAAGGTCGAGTTGGCGTTTCAGCTCGACCGCAACCGGGTCGATGCCCGCGGACTCGGGATTCGGGTCCGCCGAGTGCTCGTGGTCGCGAACAAGACCCTCGCTGGCGATCGCCTGCTCGCAGTCGTGCGCAAACGGCTCGACGAGATGCCAACCGAGTTTCACGTGCTCGTTCCCCAGCCGTCGCCGACGTCGGTGTTCGTCGACCCGGCGACCGGACTGAGCGATCCGAGCTCGCAACGAGCCCATCTCGAGAGCCGCACGATTGCACGGGCCGAGGCCGAGGAGCGCCTGGCCAGCTTCCGAGCGCTATTTGCCGACTTCGACACCGTCATGACCGGCGAGGTCGCCCTGGGCGACCCTGTGGTTGCCGCACACCGCGTGATGCAACGCTCGACGTTCGACGAGATCGTCGTGTCGACCTTGCCAGCCGGTGTCTCGAAGTGGCTCAAGCTCGATCTGCCCACCAGGCTCGGTCGCTCGTTCGACGTGCCGGTCACGTCCTTTGAGGGTCAACGGAGTTGATCGAGCGAGTTCGCCGCATGCGATCATCTCGCTGATGGATTTTGCGCAGAGTGCCAGGTCGCAAGAGCTTGCGGAGACCTTGGCCAACTTCCTCGAAGAACGGGTGGTACCCGCGGAGCCGACGTGGGCCGAGGAGCGTGCCAACGATCCGCTATCGCCATCGCCGACCGTGGACCGTCTTGCTGACGAGGCCCGGAACCTCGGGCTGTGGAATCTGTGCGTCCGTAACCCCGACTACGGCCCCGGACTGAGCTTCGTCGACTACGCCCCGCTGGCCGAGATGATGGGACCACATCGCCTCGCCCAAGAAGCGACCAACTGCGACGCTCCGTCGAATATCAACGCCGATGCGATGATCATCCACGGCTCCACGGAGCAGAAGGATCAGTGGGTGCGCCCACAGCTCGCGGGCCAGATCAAGTCTGCGTTTGCGATGACCGAGCCGGCGGTCGCGTCGAGCGATGCCAGCAACATTGCGACGACGGCCGAACGAGACGGCGACCACTGGGTCATCAACGGACGCAAGTGGTACATCAGCGGCGTGCTCCACCCTCGGTGCGCCTACATGATGACGGTTGCCAACACCGACCCTGACGGTCCGCGACACGCTCGCCATACGCAGTTCATCGTTCCGGTCGACGCGCCTGGGGTATCGGTCGTGCGGAACCTGCCGAAGTTCGGGTACGTCGACGACGACGGGCACTGCGAAATCATCTTCGACGATGTACGCGTGCCCGACGATGCGGTCCTAGGTCAGGTCGGCGGCGGCTTCGGTATCGGTCAGGCTCGGCTGGGTCCTGCCCGGGTGCAGCACTGCATGCGCATCATCGGCGTGACCGAAGCGGCCTTGCAGCTCATGTGCGAGCGGGCGCCGACGCGGTCGACCTTCGGGGCTGCGGTTTCGACTCGCTCCAACGTGCTCGACTGGATCGCCGAGGCGCGGATCGAGATCGACGCAGCGCGCCTCATGACCATGCGGACCGCGTGGATGATGGACACACAAGGCGACAAGGCTTCGGCGCCCTACATGTCGCAGATCAAGGTCCAGGTCATGCGAACGGCGACGACCGTGATCGATCGAGCGATTCAAGTCTTCGGCGCTGCTGGCGTCTCTGACGACACGCCCCTCGCTCGCTGGTACGCAAACATGCGGGGTCTACGGATCGCCGACGGACCTGACGAGGTCCATCTCATGGCGGTCGCCCGGCGAGAGCTTCGACGCTACGAGGCTGAATCGTCCCGATAGGGGCCGTACTGGAGCAAGGCGCCATCAAGCACAGTGGTTGCGTCGCCGCCCCAACCGAGCGCTTCGGCCTGTGCCCGAGTGCGGCGGCCGGTGACGGTGCGCAGGAAGTCCGTCGGTGTGGCTGCGAGCGTGAGCGGCGTCGAGCCAGCAGCAGGCGCCCAATCCTGTCCGTCGAGGGTGACGGTCAGAGCGGTGTCGAGTCGTTCAGCGACGCGTTCTTGAAGGAGCGGCACGTAGCGGCGGCAAGCGGCGAGCGTGGCCTCGGCGGGCGGTTTGGACACGCCGTCGAGTGCTTCGGCGAGGTCGTGGACATGGACGGCGAGGTCGGCGGTGAGCCCGAGGGCGTAGAGCTCGCGTTCGGCCATGAACTCGGCAATGCCGGGACCGTTGTCCTGCCACTCATCACAGATCTCGAGGTGACTCTTGTTCGCCCGCTCGCTGACC
>CAZEMU010000013.1:35755-49264 GCA_964513315.1 uncultured Acidimicrobiaceae bacterium
GTCCTGCCACTCATCACAGATCTCGAGGTGACTCTTGTTCGCCCGCTCGCTGACCTGTCGTGCGGTCATCTCGTCGGTGCCGAGCGGTGGCTGCACGCCAGCAAGCAGGTCGGCGACAAGACCCGCGACGTGGGCGACGACGTCCTTGGCCGACCATTGCGGGCACGATGGGATCATGGTCGCCGCCGCCTCGGTCGGGAGCGATCGCACCTCTGCGCACAGCTGATCTCGCGCCGCGGCGTAGATAGATGCGGGCGCGCTCGATGCTGGCGTGGTCATGGCTGAACACTACGCGGCACAGACGGCCGGGCGACTACGCGAAGAAGTTGTTCACCGGGTTGTAGATCACGACGGTGTGCAGGTCGCTGCCGTTCGCATCGACGAGCGACGTCGAGCCACCGTGCAGGGCCAGCGATACTTCGACCTCGCCTCGGACATCGGCTGGGATCTGCATCGAGAAGGCGTTGTTCTCATCGACCGTGGTCGAGCCGACGATCTTGCGACCGAGCTTGGCGGTGACGAGGGCGGCGACCGGGTGATGGAGCGCGTCGTGGGAGACCATCATGATCTCGCCGTCGAGGCTCACGGTCGGGGTGTCCGAGTCGACGTTGCTGCCTTCGAATCGAGTCGTGTCGGGGCGAAGCAGCATGTAGGAAACGAACACGAGCGCTGCCAGCGCAACGAGGAGTGCCAGGATCATCAACATCGGGTGACCTCCGGGGGTCGTGCCCGCCAACGGGCGTCCTCAGACTAGGTCACGAGCCGGGCGCCGACGGGTCGCTCGGTCCCGACGGCGCTGCTCACCACCACTTCGTCTCGTTACCGGTGTCGAGGATCGGGATATCGCCCAGTGCATCGGCCGCGACCAGACCGGCTTCGAGTTCACGGATGCGACCGACGAGGCGCGCATAGTCATCTTCGTAGAAGGGCCGGTTTGAGAGCTGTGGCCAGTTGAACCGTTGCCGTTCGGGCGAGCCAGTTCCGAGATAGTCGCTGCGGGCGGCCTTGTTCGACTGGACGAGTTTGCGAAGCTCGTGGCGAAGCAGCAGGAGCTCGTCAAGGGCTGCAGGCACGTCGAACGCCGCCTGGGCTGCCGACGCTCGAACCTCATCGAGTTCGCGACGGAGACGAGCGGCCCCGTCGAGGTCTTCGGCTGTAACTGCCGCGTCGATCGCGGCGCGAAGCTGCTGAGACCGCGCAAAGAGCTCATCGGCGTCCATCGTTGCATCGTAGGTCCGAGCCGAAGCGGGCCGCGAGGATCTCGATGCAGCCACGGCTACTGAACCTCAAGTTGAGGTTGAATGTTGGCTGGTTCGCGCGGCGTGGGCCAAAGATCCCTTGGGGACCGAGCCAGGATCGCCATCTCACGCCTGCAACGTGGCCGAAAACCGCGCTAGATCAAAGAAAAAGCAGGTTCGTTCGGGCCTTGGCCGGCTTCGGGGCGCGAAACCCCCCAGACGTCCCATCAATCCGGGCTCATCGAGGCCGAGTTGGTGTGTGATGTCAACGTTGGCTGGCCCCACCACGGGGGCGGAGAAATCTGCAGCTGCCTCTGAGCAATGGGAGGCACGTCCTGGGCTCGCGCGCGTCCTGCGCTTTGGCATCTTCGCCGCACCACTGCTGGTCTCCATCTTGTTCACCTGGACCGCTGGCCGAGTCGCGCCGCCGGAATCGCTTGGCATGAACCGCTGGCTGTGGATCGGCTGCGTGTTCGTCCTCGCCAACGTGCTGCTGGCGCTTCTGCGCAAAGCGACCTCGCGGCTCGTGCCGCTCGTTGCATTGATGAAGATGACGCTCGTCTTCCCAGACCAGGCGCCGTCCCGCACGAAGGCAACATTGCGTCAGTCGAACTCGCGCCGCCTGCTGCGCGAGATCGAGGAAGCCGAGAAACGGGGCGAAGACTCCTCAGAGATCCGTTACGCCGACTACCTCGTTCAGCTGCTCAAAGAACTCAACGACCACGACCGCTTGACCCGCGGTCACTCCGAGCGTGTCCGTGCCTACGCCGAGATGATCGGCGAAGAGATCGGGCTGAACGGCGATGACATGAACAAGCTGCGCTGGTCAGCGCTCTTGCATGACGTCGGCAAGTTGTCCGTCCCGCCCGAGATCCTGAACAGCCCCGGCCGCCCTACCGACGAAGAGTGGAAGATTCTCTCGGACCACCCGGCCAGCGCTGTAGCTCTGCTCGCTCCGCTCGAGGACTGGTTGGGCGACTGGGTCCACAGCGCCGACCAACACCACTGCCGGTGGGACGGCAAGGGCTATCCCTACGACCTGGCGGGTACCGACATTTCGCTCGCCGGTCGGCTCGTGGCGATTGCTGATGCGTTTGACGTGATGACCAGTACCCGTAGCTACAAGAAGCCGCTGCCAGTCGAAGTCGCCCGTCAAGAACTCACGGACTGTGCCGGCGGCCAGTTCGACCCCAGCCTGGTCCGGGCCTTCCTGCGCATCAGTCTCGGTCGCCTTCGTTTCGTCGGCGGACCGCTTGCCTGGCTCGCCAACCTCACCGGATCCTTTCAGATCCCCGTGCCCGCTGCGGGCACGGTGACCGGCACCGTCTGGTCTACCGGCGTGGCTGCCGCTGGCATTGCGGTTGCGAGCACGACCGGCGCCTTCGCCGAGACGCCGCCCGAACTGCTGTCGTTTAGCGAACCGATCGTTGTCGCGTACGACTCGGAACAGACAATGATCGAAGGCGACGAGCGGGTCGTGACGCTGCTGGTCAGCTCGACCGGTTCTGACCTCGTCATCACGCTTGGTGAGCCGGAGAACGGAACTGCGACGATCACTCGTGACCCAGCTCGGCGCACACCGGGCTTCTCTGCGATTGCCGAAGACGACTGGCGGGCGACCGTCATCTATTCGCCCGCACCTGACTTTCAGGGCGTCGATCGTTTCAGCTTCAGGGCGTGCACCGACGACGAGTGCGACACCGCCGAGGTCAAGATCACCGTCCTCTCCGCGAACGAGGCCCCAACCGTCAACGTGCCCGTCATCGCTGAACCTGAACCTGAACCTGAACCGGAGCAAGCCGCTCCTCCGTCTCAAGCGCCGACAGCAGCGGACGACCGCGGCGATGGATTCGTCACCAGCGAAGACGCGGCATTCATCACCGGTTCGGTGCTCTCAAATGACGACAGCGCGCCGCTCGATGCGCCACCAACCGTGACCGTCACGAGCCCGCCCCAATCCGGTTCGCTGCAGAACAACGGTGATGGCACGTTCTGGTACTCGCCGCTGCAGGACTTCAACGGCGAAGACACCTTCCTCTACACGATCGAATCCAGCGACGGCATGGTCTCGGAGAACGCGATCGTGACGATCACCGTGCTGCCCGTCGCCGATGCTCCCCAAGCTGTCGACGACGCCGGAGACGGCTTCTCCCTTGACGAAGGCCAGTCGCTGACGACAGCGGACGTGACATCGAACGACATCGACGTTGATGGCGAGCTCTCGATCCTGCGTATCGACCTGGAGCGTGAACCACGTCAAGGCTCGGTTGTGAACAACGGTGATGGCACGTTCGACTACACGCCAGATGACAATGCGTCGGGCACCGATTCGTTCGAGTACGTACTCGTCGACACCGACGGGCTTTCCTCGCTCGCAGCGACGGTCACGATCAGCATCGTCGGGGTCAACGACGCGCCGATCGCTGTCGACGATGAGGGCGTCGGCTACACCGTTCTTGAAGACGACTGGTTCGTTACCGGCAATGTCCTCGACAACGACAGCGATGTTGACAGCGAGCTCGATGCAGAGAGCATCGTCATCGTGCAATCAACGACTGATGGCGAGCTCATCTCGCTTGGTGACGGCACCTTCCGGTACACGCCGGATCCTGACGTCAACGGCACCGACAGGTTCACCTACACGATCGCCGATGCTGATGGAGCGGTCTCTGAAGCAGCGACGGCCACCATCGTGATCCGGTCCGTGAACGACGGCCCGATCGCAGTGGCCGACCGTGGAGCTGGGTTCTCGACCGACGAAGACACCCCGTTCACGACCGCCGATGTGACCGCCAACGATGTTGACGGCGAAGCGGCCGCTGACCCAACGACGACCGAGATCGCCGACGGGCCGAGCCATGGCACGATCGTCAA
This sequence comes from uncultured Acidimicrobiaceae bacterium, assembly GCA_964513315.1. Taxonomy (GTDB): domain Bacteria; phylum Actinomycetota; class Acidimicrobiia; order Acidimicrobiales; family UBA10347; genus UBA10347. The sequence goes on from CAZEMU010000013.1 coordinate 39,868, forward strand.
CAACGGCGACGGCACCTTTACCTACACGCCTGACGCGAACTTCAACGGCATCGACACCTTCTCGTATGCGGTCGCAGACACCGACGGCGTGCTTGCACCTGCGGTCACGGTCACCCTGGTCATCAACGCTGTGAACGACCCGCTGGTTCTCGTCCCGGACACAGGTGCTGGCTTCGAAACAGTCGAGGACGCAGCCTTCGTCACGGCGAACGTTCTTGCCAACGACGTCGACCCCGACGACGGCGCTAATGATGATCGTCCTGGTAGGGGAACCGGTCAACAGAACGTGCTGCCGTACACCATCGACGTCAGCGTCGATGTCAATCACGGTGAGCTGGTCAACCATGGCGACGGGACCTTCGGCTACGAGCCAGAGGCTGACTTCAATGGCACCGACACGTTCTCCTACACGGTGATCGATGCCGAGGGCGTCGTCTCTCTGCCTGGCGTTGTGACGCTGACTGTCGTTGCCGCCAACGATGCGCCGGTCGCAAATGACGACGCGTACGAGACGTTCGAAGACCTTGCCTTCAGGACAGGCAACGTGGTCCTCAATGACGCTGACGTCGAGGACGACATGTTGTCCGGCAGTGCCGTCGAGCTCGTCGACCGAGCAAGCTTCGGCACCGTGACCTCGAACGGCGACGGAACCTTCGACTATGCACCTGACCAAGATGCGAACGGCACCGACTCGTTCACCTACCGGGTCCTGGACAGCGAAGGCGCCGCTTCGGCACCGGCGATGGTGACAATCACCGTGCGCCCGGGCAACGACCCGCCGGTTGCCGCACATGACGGTGGCGTGGCATTCACCACCCCTGAGGACAGCGGCTTTACCACACCAGATGTGGCTGGGAACGACAGCGATATCGAAGACGGAACGCTCGATGGCGCAACTGCGGTCGTGCTCACGGACGTCACCAACGGTGTCCTGGTCGCCAATGGCGACGGCACGTTCGACTACACACCCAACGTTGACTTCTTCGGAACCGACAGCTTCACCTACACCGTCAATGACACCGGCTTGCTCGCCTCGAACGAAGCCACTGTCACGATCACCGTCACGCCCGTGAATGACGCCCCGGTCGCTGCTGACGATGCTGGCCCGGGCTTCGTTGGCGCCGAAGACACCAACCTTGTGACCGCAAACGTGCTCGACAACGACACCGACGTTGAGGACGCGACGCTCGACCCGTCAACGGTCTTGGTCGTTGCTTCGCCGCTGCGGGGCCAGGTCGTCAACAACGGTGACGGCACGTTCACGTACGCACCCGATGCCGACACCAACGGCGCAGACACTTTTGCCTACGTCGTGGCCGACGTCGAGGGCGCGCTTTCGGCGCCGGCGGTGGTGACGGTCGAGATCGCTCCCATCAACGACGCCCCGGTCGCCCAAGCCGACGCCGGTCCGGCGTTCACCACCGACGAAGACGCTGCATTCACGACGCCGAACGTCGCGAGCAACGACAGCGACACCGAAGACGGCGCGATCGACCCAACGGCCGTGACCGTCGTTGACTCGGTCAGCAGCGGAACCCTGACGAACAACGGTGACGGCACCTTCGACTACAAACCGGAACCAGACGCATCGGGCACCGAAACCTTTACTTACACCGTGACGGATTCGATGGGCGCCGTCTCCGACACTGCAGAAGTCATGATCACCATCAGGCCGATCAACGATGCACCCGTAGCGGTCGACGACGCCGGAGTCGGCTTCACCGGCGCCGAAGATGCCGTGCTCGTCACGGCCAATATCTTGGCGAACGACATCGACGTTGAAGATCCAACCGTCGACCCGGCGACCATCATCGTCACGAGTTCGGTCTCGTTCGGCACGCTTGATTCGAACAGTGATGGCACGTTCGATTACACGCCGAGTCTGGACTTCGACGGCGAGGACGAGTTCACCTACATCATCGAGGACAGCGGCGGTCTCGTTTCGAACCCGGCGACAGTCACGTTGTCGATGATCGCCAGCGACGATCCACCGGTCGCTGTCGACGATGAGGGAGCGGACTTTGTCACCGATGAAGACACGACGCTAGTTCTGCCCGACATCACCGCCAACGACAGTGACCCCGAAGACGGCACGATCGCTCCGACCGCGGTCACGATCATCGATCAGCCGACAAACGGAACACTCGAGATTGCCGACGATGGCACGATCTCCTACATCCCGAACGACCATGTGTTCGGAGCGGACAGCTTCACGTACAAGGCCTTGGACGCGAGCCTGCTTGAGTCCAACCTCGCAACCGTCACGGTCGACGTGCGTCCGGTCAACGACGAACCAGTTGCCGCCGATGACGCGGGTGTTGACTTCAGCATCGCCGAAGACGCCACGCTGACGACCCCGGTCGTGACCCTGAACGACAGCGACGTCGAGGACGGCGCCATCGATCCAACCACGGCAATCCTGGTTGGCAATGCCGTGAACGGAACGGCGACCAGTAACGGCGACGGCACATTCGACTTCACGCCTGCTTCCAACTTTGTCGGGACCGGATCATTCACCTATGTCGTGACCGACAGCGATGGGGGATCGTCTGCTCCGGCGCGGGTACTGGTCGAGGTCACGCCGGTGAACGATCGTCCCGTGGCGGTCAACGACAGCGGACCGGCCTTCTACCTCGAAGAGGACGTCGGCCTGGTCTTCAGTGGCAACGTGCTCGACAACGACACCGATGTCGAAGATGCAACGCTGCTTCCCGAGGCGATTGAGGTCGTGACGGATCCCGCACGTGGCGATCTGGTCAACAACGGCGACGGCACCTTTGGGTACCTGCCCGACGAGAACAGCAACGGTACCGATTCGTTCACCTACCGGATCGCCGACTCCGGTGGCGCCTGGTCTGACCCTGCAACGGTCTCGCTCGTCGTCGCTGCGGTCAACGACGCACCGGTTGCTGGCGATGACAGTGGCGTCGGCTTCGCTACCAATGAGAACACGCGGTTCACAACGGCGAACGTGACGAGCAACGATGGTGATATCGAAGACGACGTCGTCGACGCGTCGACCGTGGCCGTGGTCGATGGCCCCAACGAGGGCTCGTTGACCAACAACGGTGACGGCACCTTCGACTATGAACCCGGCGGTGACTTCAACGGTCAGGACAGCTTCACCTACACGGTCGAAGATGCCGACGGCGAGCTGTCGGCGCCTGCGACGGTCACGATCTTTGTCGAGCCCGCCAACGACCCTCCGGTCGCCAAGGACGACGGCGGCGCTGACTTCACCACCGACGAGGACACCGGGTTCACCACGCCGGACCTCACGGCGAACGACTCGGACCCCGAAGACGGTTCGGTCGACCATGCGAGCGTTGTCATCGTCTCAAACCCGGCGCACGGACTGTTGCTCGACAACGGCGATGGAACCTTCGTGTACACGCCGACGCGCAACTTCAACGGCACCGATACGTTCACCTATCGAGTTGAAGACAGTGAGGGCTTGTCCTCCAACGAAGCAACGGTCACGGTCGTGATCGAGCCAATCAATGACGCCCCCGAGCTCGAGACGCCGCCGACCCAAGAACTGGTCGTTGGTGACCCGTACTCGCTGCAGATCGAGGTCAACGACGTCGAATCAGACTGGGTGGCGTTCTCGGTCAGTGGCTTCCCCGCAGGCCTGAGCCTGTCCTCGAGCGGACTGCTCTCGGGCGCAGTGCCCGCAGACGGCGAGGGCCACTATGACGTGACGGTCACGGTGTCCGATGCCGGAACCCCGTCGGCGACGACCACGATCACGTTCGAGATGATTGTCCGCGGTTGGTCGGTTTCGGCGCTCGAAGGCACGGTCATGATTACCGAGATCCTTCCCGTCGCCGCCATGCCTCCGGCCCGTGAGTTCGTGGAGATCACGAATGCGGGCAGTGCGACGATCGACCTCGCCGACTGGCAGATGCTCGACTTCAACCTGCGGGTCGAAGGCGCTGGGGACTTGCATTTCATCTTTGGCGACACGGACGCATCAGGCGACCCGTCGCTGCTTGAGCCTGGCGAGCAAGCGGTCGTCTGGCTCGGCTCCAGTGCATCAGCAACCGACCCCGATGAAGGTCTGGAGTACGTGATCGATGATGGCATCTACAAGCTCGGCAATTCGGGCGACGATGTCTGGTTGCTCGACCCCGAGCGTCGCATCGTTGACTATGTGGCCTATGGCGATGGCTCCGAAGCTGGGGTTGCGCCGCCCGCAGATCTGGGCCTGTGGGACGACACGTTCCAAGCTCAACTCGTCGCCACGATGAGCGAGACGCTCGTCCTGACTCCCCACGGGGTCGATAGCAACTCGAGCGCGTGCTGGGAACCGGTCGAATCCGGCGATGCGATCGGTCGTTGCGACGGTGCGCTTCCGACCTTCGACATCGACAATTCGCTGTTTGTGACAAGCGTCGGGTTGAACAACAACGCCTTTGAAGCCGACGCCGGCGGCGCGTACGAGGTCGTGCAAGGCGAGGACCTGGCCCTCGACGCTTCCGGAACACCAAACCTCGCGACGGGCTACGCCTGGGATCTTGACGGTGACGATGACTTCGGCGATGCCAGCGGTGTCGCTGCGACCGTGACCTGGGAGGAACTCGTTGCACTCGGCCTCGAGCGTGCTGGCGAGTACGAGATCGCCCTGGACGCTGAAGGTTCGATCGCTCCAACGTTCGCCAAGCTCACCATCCTCGACGACGGTGTGGTCATTGCGGCCACTGGTGATTCGACTGCGTTAGCCGGCATACCGTACTCGTTGACCTTGACGAACGATGACCAGGGAGCGGGCGGTTTCGTCGAGTGGACGGTCAACTGGGGCGACGGCAACATCAAGGTCTACTCGTCGCCAGATGGCAGCCCGATCACCGTCGACCACGCCTACAACGGCCCTGGCCTGACCTACGACATTCTCGTCTCGGGTACGGACTCGAATGGTGTCGTCCACTTCGACAACAAGCTGATCGTCCCGAGCTTCGACAAAGACAAGCTCTACGTCTACGACGAGACGGGCAGCTTCGTGGACGATCCTGCGACGACCGGAGACTCGATCGAAGCTGAGTTCGGCCCAGACGGATTGATCTATGTGTCGAGCGAGAAGGACGGCGAAATCCGCCGACACGACCCGGAGACGGGTGCGTTCATCGACATCTTTGTTCCCGCAGGCACGGGCGGGATGGACAGCGCAGGCGGGCTCGCGTTCGGCCCCTATGGCGATCTTTTCGTGGCGAATCCGACCGACTCGAACGTGTTGCGCTTCGACGGTTCGACTGGTGCGCTCATCGGCGTGTTCGCCTCGACGGGCCTGGTCGACCCCTACGACATCGTCTTCGACAGCAACACGAACATGTACGTCAACGACTACAACACGCACGAGATTCGTCGGTACAGCAGCGCGACTGGAGAGCTCATCGATGTGTTCGTTGCGGGCGAGGCGGGGACCCTGAAGGAACCGGAGCAGATGGCTTTCGGGCCTGACGGCAATCTGTATGTCGCCAGCTTCAACAACCACAAGATCCTGCGCTTCTCAGGCATCGACGGCTCGTATATCGACACGTTCATCGATGGTGGGTCGGGCGATGACGACACCGGGAACCCCGCCAATTTGCACAAGCCGACCGGCATCGCGTTCGGTCCAGACGGCAACCTGTACGTCGCCGACCATCAGGATCACTCCGTGCTGCGATTCAACGGAACGACGGGCGCATTCATTGATGAGTTCGTCGCCGAAGGCGAGGGCGGCCTGACGAAGCCGGATCCGATGACGTTCACCCCGACGCTGCAAGTGACGGTCAGCTAGTCACGGTCGCTTGGCCAATCTGGTCGTGGGGGACCGGGCCTGGCAATATCGGGTCATGGATGTGACCGAGATCGCGGCAACGATTGGCTCGCTTCCGGGCGTGCTCGAAGCGTTGCTGGCTCCGATCGATCCGGTGACGCTGCGGACACGCCCTGAAGAGGGCGAATGGTGCCCGCTCGAAGTGATCGGCCATCTGATCGCCTGCGACTCCGACGCATTCCGCGACCGGATCAAGGGGATCGTCGCTGGATCCGGCCGCCTCAATCGGTTCGATGCCTGGGACGCGATCAACGAACGCGACTTCGCGGCCGAGCCGCTCGACGTTCTGCTGGCAGAGTTGGCGGTCGAACGGGCCGAGTCATGCGCCTACATCGTCTCGCTGAGCGACGACGAGCTGGCAATGACGGCGAGGACCAGCGACGGTCGCACATTCGCGGCGAGCGACTTCGTGCACGAGTGGTCGTTCCACGACCAAGATCACCTGCAACAGATCCTGGCGTGCCTCAAGCTCGCGTACCTGCCCGGCATGTCGCCTGCGATGCAAGAAGCGTTAGCGAGCTCCTGATGGAGAAGGGGAACGGCATGGATTGCGATGCGATCGTCATCGGGGCCGGTTTCGGCGGGCTCTATGCACTGCGGCATCTGCGTGACGAGATGGGGCTGTCCGTTCGAGCCTTCGATGGCGCGAGCGGGGTCGGCGGCACCTGGTGGTACAACCGCTATCCCGGTGCCCGGGTCGATGCGCCGAGCAGCCCGTTCTATGCCTACACATTCTCCCCAGAGCTGATTGACGAGTGGGACTGGAAGGAAACCCAGAGCGCTCAAGCCGACGTGCTGGCCTATCTGGAACATGTGGCCGACCGCTTCGATCTACGCAAGGACATCCAGTTCGACACGTGGATCACCGATGCCCGCTTCGACGAAGCCGCTCAGTGCTGGCGGATCGAAACCGACGGCGGGGAGCAGCTGAGCGCCCGCTTCCTGGTGTGCGCAGTCGGTGCGCTGTTCGTGGCCCACAAGCCGGACTACCCGGGCATCGATGACTTCGCTGGGGACTGCCACCACACCGGCCGTTGGCCACACGAGCCGGTCTCGTTCGCTGGCAAACGAGTCGGCGTGATCGGAACTGGCTCGTCGGGCATCCAGTCGATCCCCGAGATCGCTCAAGAGGCGGAACACGTCACGGTGTTTCAGCGGACGCCGCAGTACTCGCTTCCCGCCCGCAACCGCCCAGTAACCGACGACGAACGCACCAACTACCGAGAGGAATGGCAGACGCTCGCCGAGTCGATGCGCCGCCGTGGCGGCTGGCCGTTCAAGCTCAGCCGCTTCCGCCACACCGAGTTCTCCTTCGAAGATCGCCAGCAGCGCTACCAAGAGATGTGGGAGCGCGGCGGCATGCACCTGTCGCTCAACAGCTTCGTGGGCGTGCTGGCCAAGGAGGACCTGAACGCCGAGGTCTCCGAGTTCGTGCGCGACAAGATACGTGAGACGGTCGATGACCCAGAGACGGCTCGGAAACTGCTGCCCGACTACCACTTCGGTACGAAGCGGCTGATCCTCGACAACGGCTACTTCGAGACGTACAACCGGGACAATGTGTCACTCGTGGATCTGCGTGAGGATCCGATCGAGCGCTTCACCGAGCAGAGTGTGGTCACCGCTGACGGCGAGCACCCGATCGACATACTCGTGTTGGCGACCGGGTTCGACGCAGTGAGCGGTTCGATGCTCAAGCTCAACCCCAAGGGCCGTGACGGGGTCAGCCTCCAGCAGAAGTGGGGCGAAGGGTTTGATACATCGCTCGGGATGATGGTCGCCGGCTATCCGAACATGTTCATGATCCATGGGCCAGGTTCGCCGGGCGTCTTCTTCACGATGCCGCTTGGCGCCGAGCTGCAGACCCGGTGGATCGACTCGTGCATCCGGCATCTCGATGCGAGCGGCCTAGCCACGATCGAAACGACAGAGCAAGCCGAACAGGCATGGGGCGCCGAGATCAACGAGATCGCCAACCGCACGCTCTACCCCCGCACTGACTCGTGGTACATGGGCGCCAACGTGCCGGGCAAGCCTCGCCAGTTTCTCGGCCACCTGCGCGGCTCGGAGTACTTCGATCGCCTGAACGAGGTTGCCGACAGCGGCTTCGACGGCTTCGTATTCGAACCACCTCGCTGAATCGACCCGACCGGGCTAGAACGAGCGCCATGGCTTGCTTCATTGTCACGGGCGCATCGTCTGGCATCGGCCGGGCAACGGCATCGGCGCTCGCTGCTCGTGGCGTCACGGTGCTCGCTGCCGCTCGTAGCAGCGAACAGCTTGCTGAGCTCCAAGCGGCCCACGACGGACTTGTGTGCCCCGTTGCCGTCGACCTGGCCACGAGCGAGGGAATCGCCGCTCTCATCGCGGAAGCGTCGGAGTTCGATCGGATCGACGGGATCGTGCACGCGGCCGGCTCCCTCGTGCCCGTCGAGCCGTACGGCGAGCTCGACCCGGCCGAACTGACCCGGCACTTCGGCATCCACGTCGCAACGCCGATCGATGTCAACAACCGGCTCGGTGAGCGGCTCCGAGGAGGACGGATCGTGTACGTCGACTCGTACTCGGCGAGCTCGCCGCGAGATGGCTGGTCGGGCTACTCGGTCGTCAAGGCCGCGGCTCAGATGGCTGCGAAGGCTGCGAGCCAGGAACTATCCGACGTCGACATCATCCGGATCTTTCCTGGGGGAGTGCGCACCCCACTCGTCGAGGCAGTTCTCGATGCACCGTCGACTTCCGCTGCAGGAGCGGCATTTCGATCGTTCGACGCGGCTGGCCAGATCGCCGAACCCGATGAGATCGGCGCGTACATCGCCCACGTCGTTCTTGACGTTCCCGCTGCGCAGCTAGGCGAGCGTGAGTTCTGGGACTATGGCGACCCGGAGACGCACGCTTCGCAGAAGTAGCCGCGCTGCAGCCCAAACTGTCCTCGACCTCGATCGCACTAATCTCGGGACCCGTGTCACGGAGCGCAGATCTGCCTACGGAGCGCCTACCGGAGTTTCGCTACCACCCCGACCCGGTGGCTACGGGGTCGGTCCGTTCGGCGTCAGGACCCTGCGTCGTCTGTGAGCAAGTTCGGGGATTCGAATACGCGGGGCCCATCTTTGGCTCTGAGGATCCTGGTGGAAGCGTCTGTCCGTGGTGCATCGCAGATGGATCCGTTACGGAGCTGTTCGGCATCTCTTTCGATGGGGGCGATGGCTCGCTCGGCATTGCACCAGAGATCGTCGATGAATTGACTACACGAACTCCTGGATTCTTGTCGTGGCAAGAGTCGTATTGGGAGTACCACTGCGAGGATGCATCTGCCTACCTCGGCCGCGTCGGCTCCGAAGAACTGGCCGGGCTGTCCGAGTCGGCGAGTCTCGCAGTGAAGCGAGCGCTCGAGCCTTGGGCTCAAACTGACGCGAGTCGAGCAACCCTGTTCACAACGCTTCGGGCCGACGGCAACCTCAGCTGTTACCTGTTCCAGTGCGTCAGGTGCGGCGAGTTCGCAGCGCATTGCGACGCAGCTTGACAATCAAAGAACCCCGCACGCCGAGAGGGTGCGGGGTTCGAAAGAGTTGCTTTTGGTGG
>CAZEMU010000014.1:0-15800 GCA_964513315.1 uncultured Acidimicrobiaceae bacterium
GAGATGTTCGCGGCCCAGATTGCGCTGGCGCATCGCCACGAGCTCCCGCTGGTGATCCATACCCGCGAGGCGTGGGCCGAGACGTTCGACATTCTCGACGCCGAGGGCATGCCGTCGTCGACGATCTTCCATTGCTTCACCGGCGGCCCTGACGAGGCGCAGCAGTGCCTGGATCGGGGCGCCTGGCTGTCGTTCAGCGGCATCGTGTCGTTCAAGTCCGCGGCCGACGTGCAACAAGCAGCGGTATTGTGCCCAGCCGATCGCATGCTGGTCGAGACCGATTCGCCGTACCTGGCGCCGGCTCCGTACCGGGGCAAGCGCAACCAGCCCGCCTGGGTGGCCCGGGTCGGTGAAGTGCTGGCCGAGCTGCGAGGCGAGTCGATCGAAGCGGTCGCCGAGGCCACATGGGACAACGCCCACCGGGCCTACCCGCTGCTCGGCCGCGCCTAGGACCGCTTTCGTTTCTCACCGATGCAGTGCCCGGAAAGCGGGTACCAGATCGGTGAGAACGGTGGCGGGGACGTGGCGCGTGCGGAGCCGCACGTTGGTGGGTACCGCACCTGATTCCTGCGACCTGTGACCGTGATCACAGGCGCGCCCTCCGCGGTCAATGTTGCGGTTATATTACGGAGCTTCCTTCGTGAAGCCCTGATTCACGACTCGCCCCCACCGTCGAGGAACCACCCCGTCCCATGCGTAAAGCACTCCTGAAGATCGCACTTGTGCTCGTCTTCGCGTTGCTCGCGCTCGCGGCCGTCTTGGCTCCGGACCTCTTGCAGAGCGATACCGCGACCGAGGTTTCGGTGGCCTCCAGTCCCACGCCCGTCTCGGCTCAAGCCGAGCTTGTGCCCACCTCGGTGCCTACGACTGAACCGGTCGATGTCCCGCTCACGACGACCGATGAAGTCTCGGAGAGCGACGATGCCGCTCCGGTTCTGTCCATTCCGGACGCCACGGAGACGCCGACGTCGGAGCCGACCGTCGAGCCGACTCCCGAACCAACGCCTGAGCCGACGGTCGAGCCGACCCCCGAACCAACGACGCCGCCGGCCGCGGCCGTTGTTGCGCCGACCGCCACGCCGGTTCCGGCAACCCCTGTGCCGAGCCCGACGCCTGAGCCCACGCCGGAGCCGACCGCGACGCCAGAGCCCAGCCCGACTCCAGAGCCCACCCCCGAGCCGACAGCGACGCCGCTTCCCGTCGTGACCGCGACCGCCGTTCCGACCGCAACGCCGACACCGCAGCCGGCGGTTCGGGACACCATCCAGGTCGACTCGGCCTGGCTGTGGGTCGATAGCGAAAGCGGCCTGCTCGTTCGAGACCAGGCCGGCGGCAATGTCATCCGGGCACTCGACCACCGCATGCAGGTCTTCGCCAGTGGCCAAATCCGCACGACCGATGGCCGCGAGTGGATGCAGATCGAAAGCCCCGTCCGTGGTTGGGTCGCCCGCGAGTTCCTCACGTCGACCGAACCTCCAGCGCCAGCCGCAACGCCGATTCCGACCGGTGACGGCGAACCGCCGACCGAGGCTGACTGGGCCGCCCTCCGCAACTGCGAATCGAGCGGCAGCTACACGATCGTGAGCGCCAACGGCCTGTATCACGGCGCGTATCAGTTCGTGCAGAGCACGTGGGACAGCATTGCGCAGCGAGTCGGCCGCGCCGATCTCGTCGGCGTGCTGCCATCGACGGCCGCACCCACGGACCAAGACCTGCTCGCTCGTGCTCTGTATGACCTGCAGGGCCCTTCACCTTGGCCCGTGTGCGGCCAGTACCTCCGCTGAGCATCGGCGCCCGTGCCACGGCCGAGCTGCTTGAGCGCTACGGCCTGCGACCCGACAAGCGTCTGGGTCAGCACTTCCTCATCGATCCGAATCAAGTCGACCGCATTGTGCGCCTGGCTGGTGTCGAAGCCGGCGACCATGTCGTCGAGGTTGGCCCTGGTCTCGGAGCCCTAACGGCCGGACTCGTCGACGCCGGAGCGACGGTGGTCGCCGTCGAGATCGACGAGGGCCTGGTTCGTGTGATCGAGGGCGAGTTCGACATCCCGCAGGTGTCGGTCGTGCACGCCGATGCGCTCGAGGTCGACTGGTCGGCTGCTGCACCCGCTGAGCACTCGTGGGCCATGGTCGCCAACCTGCCGTACAACGTCGCCACACCGCTGGTGCTCGACGTGCTCGACGAGGTCCCGCAGGTCACGTCGATGCTCGTGATGGTGCAGCGAGAGGTCGCTGAGCGGCTTGTCGCCGCTCCCGGTTCGTCGAACTACGGCGTGCCGTCGGTCAAGGTGGCGTTCTGGGCGACGGGTGAGCTCGTGGCCAAGATTCCGCCATCGGTGTTTCTTCCGCCGCCCCGAGTCGAGTCGGCGCTGGTGCGCCTCGACCGCCACGCGACGCCACCTTTCGACGAGCCGGTGGATCAGGTGTTCACGCTGGTGCGGGCGGCGTTCAATCAGCGGCGCAAGATGCTGCGGAAGTCGCTCGGTGGTCTCGTGACCCCCGAGGTCTTCGAGGTTGCCGGCGTCGATCCGCAGGCTCGCCCGGAGCAGATCGGCGTCGAGGCTTGGGTCGCTCTGTCCCAGGCCCGTCGCGACGCTCGCTCCTAGGGCTCCTACGCTGCCCACGTGCCTTCGTCACGTGCGCTTCCACGCAACGCCACACTGTTTGCCCCCGCCAAGCTGACCGTCGACCTGCGGGTCACCGGGCTTCGTGACGATGGCATGCATCTGATCGACGCAGAGATGGTCACGCTCGACTTCGGCGACGAACTGGTCGTGAGCGAGGGAACCGGGGTTCGCTATCGAGGCGCGTGGAGCGGCGAAGGCGACGAGAACGATCTGGTGAGCCGGGCGTTGGCGCTGGTGGGGGAGCAGCGTCAGGTCGACGTCGAAAAACGCATACCTGCGGGTGCGGGCCTCGGTGGTGGCTCCGCCGATGCTGCCGCCATCCTGCGGGCCGCCGGCTTCGATGATCTCGAGGCTGCTGCTCGCCTAGGCGCCGATGTGGCGTTCTGCCTGGTCGGCGGGCGCGCCAACGTCTCCGGGATCGGCGAGGTCGTTGAGCCGATGCCGTTCGTCGAACGGACCTACACGCTGCTCACGCCGCCGCTGCACTGTTCGACCCCAGCCGTGTATCGGGCGTGGGACGAGATGGGCGGCCCCACGGGCGAACACGGCAACGATCTCGAGCCAGCAGCGCTGGTCGTTGAACCGCAGTTGGCGCGATGGCGCGACCGTCTCAGCGAAGAGGCAGGTACACGAGCCAGGCTGGCCGGCAGCGGCTCGACGTGGTTCGTCGAAGGCGCGTACACAGGCGACGGGTTCGTTGTTGCACGAACAACCCCGCCTGAAGATACGTAGGTTGTGCGGTTATTTGCCGCGCTGGCGCTGAGCGCGAGTGCGCTTGAGCATCTTGCGGTGCTTCTTCTTACGCATGCGCTTGCGGCGCTTCTTGACGAGAGATCCCATAGCGCTGCGCACACTATCGCCGGGAATGGGCGTCGGGACACCTGAAGCCAGCTTGTTGCGAAAATGCACGTCCCGACGCCGGTCTCGGCGCGGTACGGTAAGGGGCCGATGGCCAGTAGTTCAATTGGCAGAACGCCTGATTTTGGATCAGGAGGTCGCAGGTTCGATCCCTGCCTGGCCAGCGTCGCAAGCCTTCGGCTTGCTCACGGAGTTTCGGCGGCGCCGAAACACCTTCACCATCAATCAGCAGTTGGGCGACGATGAGTCTTTCGGCGGTCGTACTTGCAGCGGGCAAGGGCACTCGGATGAAGAGCGAGCTGCCAAAGCCGCTCCACGATGCGTGCGGGCGAAGCTTGCTTGGCTGGGTGGTGTCGAGCCTCGACAGTGCTCGGTTCCCGAACATCTCGGTCGTCGTCGGCCACGGCAAAGAACTCGTCGTCGAGTCGCTCCATACGGGCTTCCCCGACCGTGAGTTCGTCTTCGCTGAACAGCACAACCAACGAGGAACCGGCGATGCGACCTCGGTCGGACTCGCTGCCCTCGATGTGCAAGACCCCAGCTTCTCCGACGACGATCACGTCGTCGTGCTGCCGGGTGACACGCCACTGCTCCAAGGCGAGACGGTCGAGCGGCTGGTCGATCAACACGTCCAGTCCGGTGCTGCCTGCACCGTCGTAACCGCTCGCCTCGATGACCCGTCGGGCTACGGACGCATCGTCCGCAGCAACGACGGCAACACGGTGCGCAAGATCGTCGAGCACCGCGACTGCGATGCCGACGAGCTGCGCCTCAACGAGATCAACGGCGGCATGTACTGCTTCCGTCGTTCGCTGCTTGCTCCCGCTCTGCGGATGATCGACAGCAACAACGCCCAAGGCGAGCTGTACCTCACCGATGTCATCAGCGTGCTGGTCGAAGCGGGCCACCCTGTGCATCCGTTCATTGCCGACTCGGTCGAGATCAGCGGCGTCAACGACCGGGCGCAGCTGTCCGATGCGGCGAACGCGATTGCGCAGCGGATCGTGCGTTCCCACATGCAGGCGGGCGTATCGGTCGTGCAACCGTCGTCGACGGTGATCGAAGCCGACGTCGAGATCGAACCCGACGCCACGATCCATCCCGGAAGCGTCCTGCAGGGCGGCACCTTTGTGGGCGCCGGTGCCGTCGTTGGTCCGAACACGCAGCTGGTCAATGCCTACGTTTCGGCGGGTGCAACGGTGCCGCACAGCGTGGTCCATGGGGCTCACGTGCCCGATGGGGAAATCGTCGCCCCGTTTACGCATCTGAGCGGCAACTGATCACCTTTTCGGTAGGTGGCGTTCGATAAGTTCGCCGACATCATCGTCCGTCGGATCTGGCGTCCGTCGGTTCCTGGGGGTTAACGATGGAAGTCACTTCGAAGAAGCGCCTGCATCTGATCAGCGGTCGGGTTCACCCGGCGCTGGCCGAAGAAGTCGCACAGATTCTCGACGTCAAGCTGGTCGACGCGAACCTGTCGGATTTCGCCAATGGCGAGATCTATTGCAAGTTCTCCGAGTCCGTTCGTGGCGCCGACGTCTTCATCCTGCAGACCCATGCAGGGTCGGGTGCCATGTCGATCAACGACTCGATCATGGAGCACCTGATCATGGTCGACGCGGCCGAGCGTGCTTCGGCTAAGCGCACCACGGTCGTCGCCCCGTTCTTCGGCTACGCCCGCCAAGACCGCAAGGCATCGGGGCGTGAACCGATCACGGCCAAGCTCCTGGCCGACCAGTTCCGGGTCGCTGGCGCAAGCCGCATGGTGTCGGTCGACCTGCATTCAAGCCAAGTTCAGGGCTTTTTCGATGGCCCGTGGGACCACCTGGTGGCCATGCCAGTGCTGTGTGATGCACTCGGGCAGATGGCCGATGACCTCGTCGTCGTGTCGCCCGATGCGGGCCGAGTGAAGGTCGCCGAGCGCTATGCGCAACGCCTTGACGCAGATCTGGCGATCGTGCACAAGCGCCGTTTGCACAACCAGAAGAACGCCGTCGAAGCCAAAGAAGTCGTCGGCGAGGTCAACGGTCGCACGTGCGTACTGATCGACGACATGATCGATACGGGCGGCACGATCGTGGCCGCCGCGGAGCTGCTTCGCGAGAAGGGCGCCCGGTCCGTGATCGCGGCTACGACGCACGGCGTTTTCAGCGGTCCAGCGATCGAGCGGCTCGAGCAAAGCTCCATCGAAAAAGTCGTGGTCACGAACACGCTTCCGCTCACGCACCACCTCGACAAGTTCGAGGTCGTCTCGATCGCCCCGCTGATCGCTGCGGCAATTCGCGCGGTGTTCGAAGATTCGTCGGTCTCTGAGATCTTCGGCGGCGGCAACTTCCAATAGAAAGCTGGCCGCGGGCGTCGGGAAAGGCCGGTTTCGGCCAGTAGGCTTGACCGTTCCGTGTGGGCACAACGCGCCCAACGCACCCCCTGTTCTGATCCCCCGAGGTTCACGTCATGGCTGATCAAGTTGCACTCCAGGCCGCTACCGGTCGAGAACTCGGTTCGAGCTCGTCGCGCCGCCTGCGCCGCGAGGGCAAGATCCCTGCGGTCGTTTACGGCCTCGACAGCGCTCCGACGCCGATCAGCCTCGACTACGGCGCCGCTCGTGTTGCGCTGAGCACCGACGCTGGCCTCAACGCACTGTTGAACCTCGAGATCGACGGCAACACCGAGTTGTGCCTCGTCAAGGATCTCCAGCGCCACGTGGTCCGCGACGAAGTCACCCACATCGACTTCATCCGCGTTGACCCCAATGCTGACTTCGAACTCGAAGTTCCGCTCATCCTCGTCGGCGAAGCGAAGGCTGTGGCGAACGTGAGCGGCATGGTCGACCAGGCCATGTTCGCCCTGATGATCACCACGAAGCCGACGTCGATCCCGAACGAGATCGAAGTTGACATCAGCGAGATGGAAGTCGGCGACACGATTCGTGTCGACATGCTGAACCTGCCCGAGGGTGTTGTCGCAACTGACGACCCTGAGACCGCAGTCGCTACTGCGCTCGTGACCCGCTCCACGCTCGAGGCCATGCGCGCCGAGGACGAAGCTGGCGAAGAGGGCGAAGAGGGCGAAGCCGCTGCAGCAGACGCTGGCGACAGCGACTCCGACGACTGAGTCCGGTGGCGCTTCGTCGCCGCAGCAACAAGGGCAAGAGCGAACCCCGCCGGGGCACTCCCGCTGACCTCTTGGTCGTGGGGCTCGGCAATCCGGGTGACAAGTACGAGGGCACTCGACACAACATTGGTGTCGAAGTTGTCCTCGAACTCGCCGCGCGCCATGGCGGTTCGCTGAAGAAGTCTCGCGAGGCCGCGTTGGCCGATGAGATCCGTATTGGCGAGTTCCGGGTCGCGATTGCGTTCCCGCAGACGTTCATGAACAAGTCGGGTGAGTCGGTGCGTCCGCTGGTGCGTCGCTATGGCATCGACGACATCACCAAGTTGGTGATCGTGCACGATGAGCTTGATCTCGAGCCGGGCCGGTTCAAGGTCAAAGAAGGCGGCGGACTGAACGGCCACAATGGTCTGCGGTCGATTCGTGACCACCTGCATACGACGGACTTCTTGCGATTCCGGATTGGTGTTGGGCGTCCGCCGGAACATGTCCGGGGCGCCGACTGGGTGTTGAAGAGCCCGGGGCGTCAGGATCGCGACACGCTTGATCACGTCGTGATCTCCGCCACCGACGCAGCCGAAGCGCTTCTCACCGAGACGCCGGCCGAAGTCATGAACCGATTCAACGTCTGAGCACGCATGCCAATTCGTGAACTTGCCCACCTGGTCGCCGAAGATCCGGCGATGGTCCAGGTGCTGGGCCGCAACCGTGCTGACCTTGCGGCGGCCGAAGCCTCGCATCCGCTGGTGCTGTCCGCGATCGCCGAGGCAGGCGATCGCCGCCCGGTCGTTGTGGTTACTGCGACGAGTCAGCAGGCCGATCGTCTCGCCGCTGACCTGACGACCTGGCTGGGCGATGGCGAGGCCGAGGTGTTCCCGGCGTGGGAGACGCTGCCGTTCGAGCGGGTGAGTCCCGGTATCGAAACGATGGGCCGTCGTATCGAGCTGCTGTGGCGTCTGCGCACGGGTAGCGGTCCCAAGGCCGTGGTTGTGCCGGTGCGGGCGCTGTTGCAGCGCTTGTCGCCATCGCATCGCACGGTTGAGCCGCTGGTCGTCGGCCAAGGCGACGTGCTCGACATGCAGGGCTTCCTGACCCGCCTCGTGGACATGGGTTACCGACGCGACGCTCAGGTCGAACACCGAGGCGACGTCGCCGTGCGCGGCTCGATCATCGACGTGTACCCGTCGACTGCGAACGCACCGGTACGTATCGATCTGTGGGGCGACGAGGTCGACCGGCTCACCGAGTTCGCGGTGTCGGATCAGCGAGCCACCGACGCGATCGATTCGACGCAGATCTTCCCGTGCCGCGAGATCATTCCCGACAAGGCCATGCAGGCCCGGGCCGAGCAGCTGATGAGCGCCTCGCCGTGGGGTCGTGAGCAATGGCAGCGCTACGCCGATGGCGAGTTCTTCGACGGCATGGAGTCGTGGCTGCCGTGGTTCGACGACGCAACCGAGGTTGTCGGCGATCTGCTCGGCGACGACGCCCACGTGATTCTGGTCGAGCCGAGCCGGCTGCGGCGTCGGGCCGAAGACCTATTGGCCGAAGAAGCCGACTTGGCCGTCACGCTGGCCAGCACCTGGGGAGCGGCCGAGGCCGCCCAAGATGGGCTCGCTCGTCTGCACACCGACTTCGACCGAGGCTTGGCGAACACGCAGGCACCGATCTGGACGTTGTCGCCGGCTGCGCCGGGACCGGACATTCCGGTGATCGAAGCCAGCGGCTGGGATCGGCCGATCGGTGAGAACCGTGGCCCGATCGAACAGGTTCGGCGTTTGCTCGCCGACGGCTACCGGGTCGTCGTGGCGGTCGATACGCCCGGCAATCTGAACCGCATCCATGGCTTGCTGGCCGAGCAGGGGCTCGAGCTGACGATCGATGCCGACGCCATGTTCACCGACGGCGGACGTTCCCACATCGTGGTCGCACCGCTGCTCCAAGGCTGTGTGCTGCCGGGTCAGAAGCTGGCTGTCCTCGCCGAGCCAGAGCTCACCGGCCGTCGTCGTGCCCACCGTCGTCAACGACGCCGTGCGCAACGTTCCGCAGAGCTCGATGACCTCAAGCCCGGCAGCTATGTCGTGCACCGCCAGCACGGCATCGCCCGTTACGGGGGTATGGAGACCCGGGCGATCGGTGGCGTCGAACGCGACTACCTCGTCCTCGAGTACCGAGGCACCGACCGGCTGTTCCTGCCGTCGGATCAGATCGACGCGATCCGCCACTACACCGGCGGCGATGCCCCGACCTTGTCGAAGATGGGCGGCGCGGATTGGCAAAAGGCCAAGGCCAAGGTCAAGTCCGCAGTTGCCGAGGTCGCCCAAGAACTCGTCGTGCTTTACCAGCAGCGCGTCACGACCCAAGGCCACGCGTTCCCGCCGGACACACCGTGGCAGCGTGAGCTCGAAGGCAGCTTCCCGTTCCAAGAGACGCCCGACCAGTTGCAGGCGATCGAAGACGTCAAGAGCGATATGGAGCAGAGCCGCCCCATGGACCGCTTGGTCTGCGGCGACGTTGGCTTCGGCAAGACCGAGATCGCGCTGCGAGGCATCTTCAAGGCGATCCAAGACGGCAAACAAGCTGCGCTGCTCGTCCCGACCACCCTGCTCGCCCAACAGCATCACCAGACCTTCACCGAGCGCTTCGCCGGCTACCCCGTGCGCGTCGAGGTGCTGAGCCGCTTCTTGACCGCTGCGCAAGCTCGCAAGGTCACCGAGGCGCTCGCCGAGGGCGAGGTCGACTTGGTGATCGGCACGCATCGGCTGCTGTCGGCGGACATCAAGATCCCCAAGCTCGGCCTGCTCGTCATCGACGAAGAGCAGCGCTTCGGTGTGAAGCACAAAGAGGCCATCAAGCAGATGAAGGCCAACGTCGACGTGCTCACGCTTTCGGCGACGCCGATTCCGCGCACGCTCGAACTGAGCTTGACCGGCATCCGCGATCTGACGCTGCTGCACACGCCGCCTGCCGATCGTCAGCCGATCCTCACCTATGTCGGCGAGTACGACGACCGTGCCGTCGCCGAGGCGATCCGCCGTGAGCTCTTGCGTGAGGGACAGGTCTTCTTCGTGCACAACCGGGTGCGCAGCATCGAACAGGTCGCCGAGGATCTCCGTCAGCTCGTGCCCGAGGCTCGTGTCGCGGTGGCGCACGGCCAGATGGACGAAGGCTCGCTCGAACAGGTCGTCTACGACTTCTGGGAAGGCGAGTTCGACGTGCTCGTGTGCACGACGATCATCGAGTCCGGCATCGACATGCCGTCGGTGAACACCCTCGTCGTCGACCGTGCCGACCTGCTCGGCCTCGGCCAGATGCACCAGCTGCGTGGCCGCGTCGGCCGTTCCGGACAGCGTGCGTACGCCTACCTGTTCCATCCCCAGGACAAGATCCTGTCCGAAGAGGCCTATGAGCGGCTGAAGACCGTCGGCGAGGCCACCGAGCTCGGCTCTGGCTTCCGTATCGCCATGCGTGACCTCGAGATCCGTGGCGCCGGCAACCTGGTCGGTACCGGCCAGTCGGGCCACATCGCTTCGGTCGGCTACGACCTGTACTGCCAGCTCGTGACCGAGGCCGTCGCCGGGCTCAAGGGCGAAAAGGTCGACGAGAAGCCCGACGTCAAGATCGAGATCCCGACCGCCGCGCATCTTCCCGATGAATACGCGCCCAAGGAATCGATGCGCCTCAACGCATACCGGCGCTTGGCGACGGTCACGACGCTCGACGAGGTCGCCGACGTCGAGGCCGAATGGACCGACCGTTACGGGCCGATCCCCGAGCCGGCGCTCATGCTGCTCGAACTTGCCCGCCTGCGGGTGCTGGCCCTCGACGCGGGTATCGATGAGATCACGGCGGTCAAGGGGCCGGGCTTCGGCGGCCCGACCGCAGTCGCTCGCATCCGCTCGGTCAAGCTCGCCGCTTCCAAGGAAGTCCGGCTCAGCCGGCTCTATCCGAAGAGCAAGTACGACCCCGAGATCGGATTGCTTCAGCTGTCCGTGTCATCGCGCGAGCAAGCCGCTCCCGAGACCATCGCTGCCCTGCGCGACCTCGAGATCTTTCCCGAGCCCGAAGAAGCCGAAGCCGCCCCCGCCACCAGCTGATGGACGCGAGCTGATGAACGTTGGCCGAGCGATGCGGCGATGGTTCCGCGGCGCAGAGGATTCGCCTGCGGTCTCCGAACCTGCGATCCCCGAGGTGTCAGTGTCCGAATCGCCGGTGGTAGAGCCTTCGTTTGAGATCGCCCCGATGACATGGGACGAGGCGCACTGGTTCGTCGGGCTGGCTTCTGATGGTGACCACTCCGTGGCTGCGGAGCTTGAGCGGCAATCTGCGATCCCGGGTCGTCAACCTGACGAAGCGTGCGAGCAGGTGCTCGTCGAGTTTCGCTGCTTGGCCGTGGTCGACTGGAAGTTTCCTGCGGGGGAAGTCACGGGTTGGTACAACAACCTGTTGCAAGTGCAGGGGCTGGGACCACTTGCCGAAGCCGAGGTTGCTCGACTCCACGCGCTCGACCCGGTTGATGCTCGCCAAGACGACCTGTTCTTTCCCGATCTGGCGGCGCCATTGGACGGCCACGCGTCGTCCGTCGGCCGCCGACTGCTCGGCCTCGACGAGGGAGCCGACTCGTACGCGTTCATGATCGTCAGCTCGGCGGCCTTCGAGGCGCTCGTTGGCTACGGCTTTGGACGCTGGGCCTGTTACGACGCAACCGAGCGGTTCCAGCGGCGATGACATCGCCGTCGAACCCGCTGATCGGCCGTTGGATCTGGCATCGTTGATGACGTCATGAGCGCCCCGCTGGACACTGCCTTTCTTGAAACCGTGCGTCGGCTGTCTGATGCATTGGTTGCGGCCCAGAAGCGGATTTTGATCCTCAACAGCGTCAAGTGGACGGCCGAGGTTGAGCACGACTTCTTCGCGGCTGGTGCGCAGCGGCAGCCTGCGGTCGACGCCGACTACTACCTGGGCGAACGCACGCTCAAGTTCGATCCGGCCGATAAGCGAGTCGAGCTCCATGCGTTGCGTCGTGAGGTCACGAACGAGCTGGGCACGAGCCCCATCGGGCAACTGCTGACGATACGGATCGACGGCTACCTCGGCGTCGTGGACATGCTCGAAGCTCGTGGGACACCGGCATTTTCTGAGCGGTCGGCTGCCCTCTACGGCAGCGTCGACGACGAGCTGCATGCAGATGGGCCAACGCTCGCCGCGCTCGGCGATGTCCTCGACGAGGCCTTGGCGAACATCTCGAACAGCCGGTGGGAGCCGCCCGAGGACCGCGTGCACAGCGCCGAAGACGCCGTCCGGATCTTGTCCAAGCGCCTCGAACCGCTCTGCGGAGCGGGCGAGATCACCGTCAAACTCGACGACGGCATCGTGTCCGACGCCGCTGCCGGAAGCGACTACATCAAGCTCCGCGAAGACGCGACCTTTAGTGAACGCTCGCTGCGGGTGCTCGAAGTCCACGAAGGCTGGGTCCACGTCGCATCGAGCATCAACGGCCGTCGCCAGCCATGGTGCACATTCCTGGCCAAGGGCACCCCGGCGACGACCGTGACCCAAGAAGGTCTGGCCGTGTTCACCGAGATCACGTCGCTGTCTTCAACGCCGACCCGGTTGCGCACCATCGCCCGGCGGATCCGTGCAATCGACATGGCATCCGACGGCGCCACGTTCCTCGACGTCTACCGCTGGATGCTCGACCAAGACATGGACACCGACGATGCGTGGGCCGCGTCGGTCCGGGTCTTCCGAGGAAGCACGCCGACACTCGGCCCGTTCACCAAGGACCTGGTGTACAGCCGCGGGTTCCTCGAGGTGTACAACGTCATCCGTCTCGCGGTCCAACACGGTCTCGTCGATCTGTTGCCGCTGCTGTTCGTCGGCAAGATCTCGGTCCATGAGCTCGGCCTCATCGGCGCACTACACGAGCAGGGCATCGTGATCGACGCGCCGATCCTTCCGCCGAGCATGGCCGACGTGACCGCGCTCGCTTCGTGGATGGCGATGTCGAACCTGTTGAACCGGGTCGACGTCGAAGCCATGGAAGTCGAACTCGCTCGGGCCCTGAACCCTCCCCAGCTGTAGCAACTACGGTCGCGGCTATGAGCGTTCGCGAAACCGAGATCGATGTCACGACCGACGATGGCGAGATGGCCGTTGTCATCACCGAGCCCGAAGGGGCGACCGCCGATACGCCGACCGTCGGGTTGTTCATCGACGCACCTGGTCTGCGCCCGGCGACACGCGAATGGATGCACCGCATGTCTGGCGAGGGCTACCGGGTCGTCACGCCCGACCTGCATCATCGCCACGGCCGACTGTTGTTCTTCGAACCGGCCGACGCAGCCAACAATCCCGATGCGCGCCCGACGATCATGGGCTGGATCGCATCGATGACCGATGACCAGATCCAGCACGATATGGACTGCGCGTTGGCCGCCGCGAACGTGGGCACCGACACCAAGATCGCTGTCATCGGGTTCTGCCTGGGTGCCCGTGCCGTGTACCGCTCGATCGAACGCGACCCTGTGCGTGTCGTCGCCGGCGCGAGCTGGCACCCGTCATTCCTCGTCGACGACGGCGATGATTCGCCGCACCTGACCGCGGCCAGCTTGGCCACGCCGCTCTATCTCGGCATCGGCGAGGCCGACGAAGTCCAGTCGATCGCCATGCATCAGAAGTTCCTCGACGCGGTCGCCGACCTCGACCATGTCGATGTCACGACCTTCGCCGGCGCCGATCATGGCTTCTCGTGGCCGGGCTATCCGACGTATCACGAAGAAGCTGCCGAGACGAGCTGGACCAAGACCTTGGCCATGTTCGGCGCAGCGTTCGCCTAAGCCACACCTACTGTGACAGCGCTCGACGACTTCCTTCGTGCGTGCGAGCGCGAGATCGCCCGTCGTTTGCATGGCCAGCCGAAACAGGGCGTGCTCACCGCAGGACATGCGGCGTTTCAGGCCGCGCTCGATACCAGCGAACCCATCGACGCGCCCCGAGGGTCAATACCGGTGGCCGAGCACCTCGGGCACGGCGCTGCCGCTCCATTGCTGGCAGCAGCACAAGCGGCCGGACCCGAGCTGTCCTGGATCGCGTCGAGCCGCCTCGACGACAACGGCACCGAGGCGGGCCTGGCACCGCTCAACGATGTCCGTGACCTGGACCGAAGCGACTGGGGCCACGTGCAGTGCGGCCTCATGCTGCTGCGACCGCACGGCACGTACCCGCTGCACTCGCATCCGCCCCAAGAGCTCTACCTGCCGATCAGTGGCGACGGCCAGTGGCGCTACGGCGGAAGCAACGACTTCTGCTCGCTCGCGGCCGACGCGCTGGTCTACAACCACCCGAACGACGTACACAGCGTCGTCGCCGGTGACGAGCCGTTGCTTGCGCTCTACGTCTTGTGGCGCGATCGGTCCGATGGCTAGCCCCGATCGGGCAAGATGAGGCCGTGACGCGACCTCGCATCGACATCATCGGCCTGGGTCCAGCCGGCCCTGACCTGCTGACCGCCGGCACGCTGGCGCTGATCGACGAGGTCCCGACCCGGCGGCTGCGGACCGCTCGCCATCCGGCTGCCGTCGCCGTCGACGCTGACTCGTTCGACCACCACTACGAAACCCACGACACGTTCGACGCCGTCTATGGCGCCATCGTGGCCGACCTCGTTGCCCTCGCTGGTGAGCACGGTCGGGTGCTCTATGCCGTGCCGGGAAGCCCGGCCGTGGCCGAGCACACCGTTGAGCTGCTGCTGGAGCGTGAAGACCTCGACGTGGTGACCCACCCTGCGCTGTCGTTCGTCGACCTCGCCTGGGTTGCACTGGGTGTAGATCCGATCGCGGACGGCGTACGCATCGTCGACGGTCACCGGTTCGCCACCGAAGCCGCGGGGGAGCGCGGCCCGCTCCTCGTCTCGCAATGCCACGACCGCCAGACGCTGAGCGACATCAAACTCTCGATCGATGCCGGCACCGAACTCACTGCGACGGTCATCCAACGGCTCGGCTTGCCGGATCAACACATCAGCACCGTCGCCTGGCCTGACCTCGACCGCGCTATCGATGCCGACCACCTCACGTCGCTGTACATCCCCGAGCTACCTGCACCGGTTGGGGCTGTGTTCGCTCAGTTTGCGGTGATGGTCGAGCGGCTCCGCAGCGATTGTCCGTGGGACGCCGAACAGGACCACGCCACGCTGCGCCGCTACCTGCTCGAGGAAAGCTACGAGACGCTCGAAGCGATCGACCACCTGGTTGAAACCAGCCCCGAGAGCGACGAGCTCGAGGCCCGCTACGGCGATCTCCAAGAAGAGCTCGGCGACCTGCTGTACCAGATCTTCTTCCACTCGATCCTGGCCGAGGAAGCCGGCTGGTTCGACGTCGCCGACGTTGCCCAAGGCATCCACGACAAGCTCTTTGAACGCCACCCGCACGTGTACGGCGACGTCGAGACCTCGCTCGAAGATCTACCCGCTCAGTGGGAAGCCGCCAAGAAGGCCGAGAAGTCCCGCAGCTCGGTCATGGACGGCATTCCCGCTGCGCTACCAGCGCTGCTCTACGCCACCAAGGTCCAGAAGAAGGCCTCCGCGATCGGCCATGCAGTGCCGGATCGGGGAGCGCTCGAAGCAGCGGACGAAGCTGCGGTTGGTGAGCTGTTGTTCAGCGCCGTGGCCCTGGCCCGAGAACTCGGTATCGACGCCGAATCAGCCCTGCGGCAGCGGGCAGTCGCCTTCGCTGATGATGTTCGGGGTACAGAAAACTAGGCTGTTCGGGAATTGCGGCGAGAACTCGTCGTTGTGACTCATGTGAACCGCCTTCCCTCCTGTAGATTGAAGCGGTCACCTAATCGTTAGTGGCTCTCGAAGGAGCATCGGTGAAAGTTTGGATTGATCAGGACCTCTGCACGGGCGACGGCCTCTGCGAAGAAATCGCACCAGCGGTGTTCTTCGGGATGGACGACGGCCTCTTCTATGTGAAAGAGGCCAAGGAGAACTTCGGCGAAGAGAAGCTCTTCGACGGCGATGCCAACCCGGCTGGCGCCGAGGGTCTCGCTCGCGTGCCCGACGGTGGCCTTGAGTCGGTCATCGAGGCCGCTGAAGAGTGCCCCGGCGAGTGCATCTTCATCGAAGTCTGATTCGCTCATCAGCAACAATCTCTAGGAGATGACCCGGCGATCCGTCGGGTCATCTGCGCGCCCGGGCTCGGAT
>CAZEMU010000014.1:15900-46854 GCA_964513315.1 uncultured Acidimicrobiaceae bacterium
GCTGGGTCGGGGATCTAGTCCTCGATGCGGACGTCGATCTCGAACTCGACCGTGTCGCCGATATCGACCTTGGCCTTCTTGCGGATTGGCGCCTTGACGGGCAAGAAGAAGCGGCCGTCCTGCATCGGAAAGATCGACGTGTTCCACTCGTGCTGATCGATGCGCACGGTGACCGGGATCGAGCCGAACCCGCGGCGGTCAGGAACGATGTCGGCGATGATGTCGGCCTCGTCGAGTGGCACGGCGGCATAGACCCAGGTGGTCTTGGCGGCTTCCCACTGGGCGAGCTCTGCCTCGAAGGTGAAGGTCGGATTCACGTCAGCCGAGTCATGCGGTTTCGGTGTCGGTGAGGGCTTTCCAGAAGACGACCTTGTCGTCGCCGGGGCCGTAGAACTCGCGAATACGGGCTTCTTCAACGAAGCCTTGGGCGGCATAGAACGCTCGGCTTGATGCGTATTGGTCGGTCGACGATGTCTCGACGATCAGCACCCGAGCGACGTCGTCGCCCCGGCGGCGAAGTTCGGTTTCGACATGGCCAATGAGTGCCGATCCGACGCCCTGGCCCTGCGCGGAAGGATCGGCGGCCAAGAAGTAGAGGTTCCAGAGCCGATCGGCGAACGGTTCGGGCGCGAACTGGGCTGCGCCCGTGATCACTCCAGCGTCACCCTCGGCGACCAGCCAGGCGTGACCTTCGAGGCTGCCGTCGTGCGCGCCCGCGAACATCTCGTCGAAGAAGCCGACCTCGTCGACGCTGAACATGTCCGCAGCGACAGCGATCTCCTTGATGCGGTCAAGGTCTTCAGCTGTCGCTTCCCGAATCACGGGACGAGCTTAGAGCGCGCCGACCTGGGGGTAGAGCGGGTTCGCTGCAAGCAGGTCCGCCGAGCGAGTCCGAGCGTCGAGACGGGTGTCGTCGCTGAGCGTGAACTTGGCCTTGCTGGGATCACCGGTCGAGGTAGCGGTCGGCTCAGTGCCCTTGAGGACGCCGCAGATGATGTCGGCGACGTCGTCCATGTCGGCCTCGTTCATGCCGACCGTGGTGAGTGCTGGCGTGCCGAGGCGGATACCGCTCGTGTACCAAGCACCGTTCTTGTCGAACGGGATCGAGTTGCGGTTGACGATCACGCCGGCCGACTCAAGTGCCGACTCGGCCTGACGGCCGCTCACACCGAATGGCGTGACGTCGACGAGCACCAGGTGGTTGTCGGTGCCGCCCGACACGATGCGACCGCCACGCTTGGCGATGCCCTCGGCGAGCGCCGCGGCGTTGTCACGAACCTGGTGTGCGTAGTCGATGAACTCGGGCTGGCGAGCCTCAGAGAACGCAACTGCCTTGGCCGCCATCACGTGCGAGAGGGGACCGCCGAGCACCATCGGGCATCCCTTGGCGATGAACTCGGGCAGCTCGGCGTCGTTGGTGAGCACCATGCCGCCACGAGGGCCACGCAGCGACTTGTGGGTCGTGGTCGTCACGATGTGTGCATGCGGCATTGGGTCGAAGTCGCCGGTCAGGACCTTGCCGGCGACGAGGCCGGCGAAGTGGGCCATGTCGACCATGAACGTTGCACCGACCTCGTCGGCGATCTCGCGCATCTTGGCGAAGTTGACCGCACGGGGATAGGCGCTGTAGCCGCCGACCATGACGAGCGGCTTGAACTCGCGGGCGAGCGCCGCGACCTCGTCGTAGTCGATCATTTCGGTCTCGGGATCCACCGTGTAGCTGCGCTGGTGGAACATCTTGCCGGAGATGTTCGGGCGGAAGCCGTGGGTGAGGTGACCGCCAGCGTCAAGCGCCAGACCGATCATGCGCTGGTTGCCGAACGAGGCCCGCAGCTCTTCCCAATCGGCTTCGGTGAGGTCGTTGACGCTCTTGGTGTCGTGCGACGCCAGGAATGGTGCTTCGACCCGGTGCGCCAGGATCGACCAGAACGCAACGAGGTTGGCGTCGATGCCGGAGTGCGGCTGCACGTAGGCGTATTCGGCGTTGAACAGTGCCTTGGCGTGGTCGGCGGCGAGCGTCTCGACCTTGTCGACGAACTCGCAGCCCGCGTAGTAGCGCATATCGGGCGTGCCCTCGGCGTACTTGTCGCTGAACCAGTTGCCCATGGCCAGCAGGACGGCGGGCGAGGCGTAGTTCTCGCTGGCGATCAGCTTGAGCTGGCTGCGCTGGTTTCCGAGTTCGCCTCGGATGTGGTCGGCGACATTGGGTTCGACCGCAGCAATCACATCGAGTGCGGCTCGGTAAGCAGCAGCTTCTTGCGTGTCGACAGCCTGAAATGGCGAATTCGTCATGCGGTGAGCGTAGTGACTTCGCCCCGCAGAGGCGCCGCCGATTCAGGCACTTTCCAGGGAACGAACGCTCATCCAGCGAGACCGTCGAGATCCCAGACCTCGAGGGCGAGATCCCACGCACCCAAGCCGATCTCGGCGCCCATGATGCGGCCGGGGTAGTCGTCAGCCTGCACGTGGATGCCGCCCCAGATCCGAGACTGGCCAGCTTCGTCGGCAGCGTCGCGATACGTCGCCCACTGGAGCGTGACGGCGGTCGTCGGGCCCGATTCGAACTCAAGCCCACCGGCAGGCACCGTGTGCTGGCCGAGCCCACCCGGGAAGTACGGATCTCCCGTGATTGCGGTCAGGATCTCGGCGCCGGCACGGCTGAAGGTGGAGTGGCCGGACACGTACGCGGCGAAGGCCGGGGTGACGAAGGTGTCGCGTTGGTACGGAAGCCAGTCGACGGCGCGGATCCAGGCAGCGCCACCGAGCTCGAAGCGGGTCTCGACCTGACCCCAGGCGAAGATCGTGATCTCGCCGATGTGGTCGCGCAGATGGGCGTGGCGTTCGCCCGTGTTGGTGGATTCCTCGGTCACGACGTCGATGAGCCCGTCAACGAGGGGCAGTCCGTCTCGGTGGTAGCTCGGACCGTCGGGGTCGGAGGACTGCCCGAGTCCGCCCATGTAGCGGATCATGGAGATCGGACGGCTGTAGTCATAGGTTGCTTTTACGCCCCACGCAGCGATTGCGGCATCGTGCAGCGCGCCATTCAGCGCAAAGTACAGATGCACATCCCATGCAAGCCGGTCGAGTTCCTCGCCGGTCTTGCCGAGACGCAACTCCAGGTCAGGATGGTCGCTGACTTCGTTGGCAAGCGTGTTCCAGTGACCGGGCGGTGTTTCGGACTCGGGGCCATCGGCCCAGAACTCTGCGACGACGCGCCCCCAGTCCGCCAGGTTCACCTGGTTGGGCGGATATGGAGCACCGGTCGCCGGGTTGACTGCGTGTCCGGCACCATCGTCGGTGCCGACTGTGCTGTTGCCGCGCAGCGAAGGTGAAATGTCGACGGTTTCGCCGAGCGATGGATCGAGACGGCTCGACGCACGGATGACGGCGACGATCGCATCTTTGAACTCTGCGTCGGTGGCAGGGTCGCCGAGTTGTGGCGGTGGGCCAGGGTCGGGGAGCGAGGAAAGCGCGAACGGTGTTACGTCGCCCCAGTGCGGGCCGATGTAGCGCTGCGGTCCGCCGCCGATCACAAGACCGTTCTGCGACGTCGCCACGCTGAACGAGATCGGCTGCCAGCGGTTCGGATCGACCATCGTCGTGCCGCTGTCGTTGATTGGCATGGGTTCGTTCACTGGCGTATGCGGCGCCTCGTAACCTTGGTCTTCGTTGGATCCGTCATCTCGGGTCTCGGCGATCGTCAGGCCGGCGATTCGGTTGCCGATTGCTGCGGGGGAGTCGCCGGTGGTGCTCGTGAAGTTGACGTCGTAGCAAAGGTCCGCCATCAGCTGGTTGAACGAGTTGACGGTCTCGAGTGCGCCTGTCGCCAGCGCGTAGCGGTGTCGCAGCAGACGGTGTGCGGCGAAGCTGATGGCTTCGTCCCTGGCGTTGGCCAGATCGCCGGCGCTGACATCGTGTTGTTCCTCAACAAGCCAGGCTCGGGTTGAGCTTTCGAATGCGGCCCAGGCGTCGTACATCGCCGTCGAGAGGTGGTAGAGGTTTCGAGCGTGGACGGTCGGGGCTGGGAAGTCGCGACGAACGGCGTCGAGCGCAGCCTCGTTCCAGAGTCGCGCGGTCGAGTGTTGGTATTCACGCGGGGTGCAGTCGGCGAGCACGCCAGGTGTCGGCTCCGATGAGCCACACGAAGCGAGGCCGCTGGCGAGGAGTGCTGCCAATAGCACGGCGCTCATCGTGGTCGTGATCGAACTCATGCTTCGCGAACGACCTCGGTTGGGGCCTTGTCGGTGCGGCGTCCCAGCACCACGGGATGACGCACCTGGTGGCCGTCGGCCCAGTCGCTGAACGCGATCTCCGCGACCTGGTCGGGCACGCACCAGTACAGCTTGCGTCCCTCCAGCGTGACCGGCGGTCGTTCGTTGAACGGGCAGATCTCCTGGACTGTGAGCACCCGTTCCCATTCGTTGAGTGTCGTGTCGGTGAGTCCGCTGCCGGCTCGTCCAGCGAAGAGCAGCTCGTCGCCGTCGTAGTAGCCGAGCAGGATCGACCCCAGGCCGCCGGCTCGGCGTCCTCGTCCGCTGAGCCATCCGCCGACGACGAACTCTTGGCGCTTGCGGGGCTTGACCTTGATCCAGTTGGGGGAGCGGCGCCCAGGAGTCCAGACCGAGTCGAGCCGCTTGGCCATGATCCCTTCGAGGTCGGCCGCGATGACGACATCGAGCAAGGCATGCGGGTCGTCGCGGTGTTGCTCACAGATGCGCCACTGGTCGCCGGGCTCGACGATCTGTTCCAGCAGCGTGCGGCGGTTCGCAAGTGGAAGCGCCATCGTGTCGTGGCCGTTCAGGTGCAGCAGGTCGAAGGCCACGAACATGACTGGCGTGTGGGCTGCTCGCCGGGCTGCGTCGCCCGGGTCGCTGACGTGCATGCGTTGCTGCAACGCGTTGAAGCTGGGCTGGCCCTCGGCGTTGAAGGCCACGATCTCGCCATCGAGCACCAACCCGTCGAAGTTCTCGGCCAGTTCGGACAGGGACTGGAGCTCGGGGAAGCTCACGGTCACGTCGCGTCCGTTCGAGGACTGCAGCCGCACGTGCGGTTCGCCGTCATCGTCGGTGGTGAGGAACACGATCACTCGCATGCCGTCCCACTTGAGCTCGTACACCCAGTTGTCGCCGACAGGTAGTGCGCCATCGGCGTCGAGCGCGACACCCTTCATCGGCGCGATGGTGCGTCCGAGCGATGTGTCGGGCGTGGCCACACGCCACATCGTATGCGCCGCCTGGCTTCGTAGGCTCAACGTTGCAGTGTCTGAAACCTGCATTTCGTGGGCCCGACGATGTGCTCACAAGCATCACCACCCCCATTAGCAACTCTGCTAACATTGACAAGAACTTCGCGCGGCGCGCCCCTGTGGCCACTCTTCGTGGTCGCCCTTTTGGGGAAGGACAGCGAGCCGCCGAACGCCCCTCAGGAGCATTTGCACCATGACTGAGATCACCACCATCACCGGCCGCCAGGTCCTCGACAGTCGAGGTAATCCGACTGTCGAGGTCGAGGTCGGACTCGACTCCGGCGCCACGGGCCGAGCCATCGTCCCCAGCGGCGCCTCGACCGGCGCATTCGAAGCCGTCGAACTCCGCGACGGCGGCGATGCCTGGAAGGGCAAGGGCGTCGCCACCGCCGTCGGCAACGTGAATACCGAACTGGCCGCAGCCGTCATTGGCCGCGACGCCACCGATCAGCGAGGCCTCGACCAGGCCATGATCGACGCCGACGGCACCGAGAACAAGGGTCGCCTGGGCGCCAACGCTCTGCTCGGCATCTCGCTCGCCAACGCCCACGCCGCCGCCGCTGACCGCGGCCTGCCGCTTTACCGCTACCTCGGCGGCGCCAACGCCCACGTGTTGCCCGTGCCGATGATGAACGTCATCAACGGTGGCGAGCACGCCGACAACAACGTCGACCTCCAAGAGTTCATGGTCATGCCCGTCGGCGCCGCCAGCTACAGCGAAGGCCTGCGCTGGGGTGTCGAGACGTACCACACGCTCAAGAGCGTCCTGACCGAGCGGGGCCTCAGCACCGCCGTCGGCGACGAAGGCGGCTTCGCACCTGACCTCGGCTCGAACGAAGAAGCTGTCCAGCTCCTCGTCGAAGCCATCGAGCGCACCGGCCTGACCCCAGGCGCCGACATGTCGATCGCCCTCGACCCGGCCTCGACCGAGTTCTTCAAGGATGGCGCCTACCACCTCGAAGGCGAAGGCCGCGTGCTGTCGCCAGCCGAGATGGTCGAGTACTACGCCGACCTCAGCAGCCGCTACCCGATCGTGTCGATCGAAGACGGCATGGCCGAAGAAGACTGGGACGGCTGGGGCCAGCTCGTTGCCGCCATCGGATCTGGCGTACAGCTCGTCGGCGACGACCTGTTCGTCACCAACGTCGAACGGCTCGGCCGTGGCATCCGCGACGAATCCGCCAACTCGATCCTCGTCAAGGTCAACCAGATCGGCACGCTGACCGAGGCGCTCGACGCGGTGCAGCTCGCTATCCGCAACGGCATGACCGCCGTTATGTCGCACCGCTCGGGCGAGACCGAGGACAACACCATCGCCGACCTGGCCGTCGCAACGAACTGCGGCCAGATCAAGACCGGTGCACCCGCTCGCTCGGATCGCGTCGCCAAGTACAACCAGCTCCTCCGTATCGAAGAGGACCTCGGCGAAGCCGCCCGCTACCGCGGTATGGCTGCACTCGCAGCGCACCCCGGTCACGGGGGAGGCGCCTGATCGAATGAGGCGCGTCTTCTCGGGGTTCGTGGTTCCCCTTGTCGTTGCTTTGGCGCTGTTCGCGGGGCTGGTCTACTTCGTCTTCCCGACGACGACCTGGCTCGACCAGCGAGCCGAAGCAGCCGAGCTCGACGAAACGCTGGCCGTCCTGACGGCCGAGCAGAACCTGCTCCGAGAAGACATCGCCCGCATTCGGACGGCCGAAGAAATCGAACGCATCGCGCGTCGTGACTTCAACCTGGTGTTTCCGGGCGAAGAAGCGTTCGCGCTGTTGCCTGCGCCACCGGCCCCGGTCGATATCCCGACGAGCTGGCCCTTCTCCATCCTCTACGACGAAGTCCTGGACTAACTCATCTCCGGCGAATGGGGCTGCGTTAGGTGGTGAGGCCGGCGGTCCAGGCTTCGAAGAGTTCGGCGTAGTGACCGCCTGCGGCGACGAGATCGTCGTGGGTGCCAAGTTCGGCTAGCTCGCCAGCATCGATGACGGCGACACGGTCGCAACGCTCTGACGTCGACAACCTGTGGGCGATCACGATGACGGTCCGGCCCTGCATCAGGGTCTCCATGGCCTGCTCGACGATCGACTCAGTGCCCGGGTCAACCGACGAGGTCGCTTCGTCCAGGATCAAGATCTGCGGGTCAGCCAGTGCGGCGCGAGCGAGTGAGACGAGCTGCTTCTCTCCAGCGGAGAGGCGGCTGCCGCGTTCTTGGACCTCGGTGTCGAGCCCTTGGGGCAGTCGTTCGAAGACGTCGAGCACGCCGACTCGGTCGAGCGCCGCTCGGATCTCGCCATCGCTTGCCTCGGGCCGAGCCAAGCGGATGTTCTCCGCGATCGTCCCGGCGAACAAAAAGCCCTCTTGGGGCACGACCGTGATGTGTTCACGAAGCGAATCGACCGCCGCATCTCGCAGGTCCATGTCGCCGATGCGAATGGTCCCTGAGGTCGGGTCGTAGAAGCGGGCGATCAGCTTGGCGACCGTTGACTTGCCGGCGCCGGTCGGTCCGACGAAGGCCACGCGCTCGCCCTCAGCGATGGTCATCGACACACCGCTCAGCACCGGCTCGTCGGGCACGTATCCGAAGGACACGTCATCGAGAACGATCTCGCCACTCGCCGGGAGCGGCGACGCATCGGCCGTTGAGTCGATCACGACCGGCTCGTCGAGCAGGCCGTAGAGCTTGTGCAGCGAGGCGGCCGACGACTGGACCATGTTGAACAGCTGGCTCAACTGCTGGACCGGGCCGAACATCGCCATCAGTATCAGCACGAATGCGGCGACGGTGCCGAGCGAGATCCGCCCGTCGCGCACCATCCACCCTCCCACGCCGACGGCGAGTGCCGTGCTGGCCGCACCGGCCATTTCGACGACGGGTAGGTACCAGGCGCCGAGCTTCACCGACCGCATGTGGGTCAGGTACAGGTCTCGGTTGGTGGTCGCGAACCGGTCGATCTGGACTTCTTCGCGGGCGAAGGCCTGGACGACACGGACGCCGCTGATGCCCTCTTGCAAGCTCGTGAGCGTTGTGCCGACTCGGTCTCGGACTGCCAGGTAGGCCCGGTTCGATTCACGATGGAACTTGACGCTCGCAGCAGCGACGAACGGCATGGTCAGCATCGAGAGCACGAGCAGCAGCGGATTGAGGATCGTGAGCGTGATCAGCGAGACGATCAGCAGCAGCGTGGCGTTGACGAACATGAGCAGGCCGAGCTGCACCAGGATCTGGAGCGAGTCGACGTCTGAGGTCATGCGCGAGACCAGCACGCCGGCATTGTTCGAGTCGTAGAACGGCATCGATTGGCGCAGCATCTGCTGGAAGACGCGGTTGCGCAGGTCGCGCAGGAAGCCTTCGCCGACCAGGGCCAGCGATGCGATGGCCGCTCGGAACGACACGTAGGCGAGCACGGCGACGACGACGTAGGCGACGATCGACTGGTTGAGCACCGTGCGGTTGCCGACCTGAAGGCCGTCGTCGATCGCCCGGCGCACGAGCAATGGGCCGGCGAGCGTGGTGAGCGAGAAGACGAGCAGCAGGGCGAATGCCCCGACCGCCCTGCGTCGGTAGGGGCGAATCATCGCGATGGTGCGACGCAGCACCTTGCCGGTGGCCTCGCGGTCGAGCTTGTCGTCTTCGGCCATGCCGCCGGCCATCCACATGCCCATCAGGCGTTCACCTCGCCCTCGGTTGCGTCGGCGGAGTCGGCGGCGAGCACCTCTCGGTAGCGCTCGTTGGAGGCCAGGAGATCGGTGTGGGTGCCGACCGCGACGATGCGACCTTCGTCGAGCAGCACGACTCGGTCAGCGAGTGCGATCGTGGCTGGTCGGTGGGCGATCACGATGGTCGTGCGAGACGCCATGGCCTCGCCGAGTGCATCTCGGATCTCGTGCTCTTTCGTCGGATCGACCGCGGACGTGGCGTCGTCGAGGATCAGGACTCGAGGGTCAGCGAGGATCGCCCGAGCGATCGAAAGTCGCTGGCGCTGGCCGCCAGACAACGACAAGCCTCGTTCGCCGACGAGCGTGTTGTAGCCATCGCTGAGGTCCCGAATGAACTCGTCGGCTCCGGACAATGCGGCTGCTCGGCGCACGTCAGCTTCGGGAGCCGACGGGTCGGCGAAGGCGATGTTCTCGTAGATGCTGGCCTGGAACAGGAAGGTCTCTTCGAACACGATCGCCACGGCGCCGCGGAGCTCGCGTGGGTCGAGGTTGCGGACATCGACGCCGTCGAGGCGTATCGAGCCAGCATCGGCGTCGTAGAAGCGGGGGAGCAGGCTGGCGAGCGTGGTCTTGCCAGAACCGGTCGGGCCGACGAGCGCAACTGATTCGCCGGCCTCGATAACCAAGTCCAGGCCGTCGAGCACGGTGTCGTCCTCGTGGCCGGGGTAGGCGAACGACACGTCGGAGAACTCGACCCGGCCACGCGGGTTTGCCGCCGGCAAATGCTCTGGCTGAGACGGCGCGGTGATCTGCGGAGCAACAGCGAGCAGCTGACTGATGCGGACACCTGCACCGGCGGCTCGTTGGGCGTTGGCGACGGTCATGCCCAGGCTGCGCAGCGGCTGGATCAGCAGCATGACGTAGATGTTGAAGCTGACGAGAGTGCCGACCGTCAGGTCACCTTCGAGCACCAAGTGGCCGCCATAGGCCAGCACGGCGATCAGCCCGATGTTGGGGGCGACTTCCATTGCTGGCACGTAGCGGGAGCGCACGAACGATGCGGTCAGTGACTCGTGGCGCAGATCGTTCGCTTCGGTGCTCAGCGCCGCGGCCCGAACGTCTTCGGCACCGAAGCCTTTGACGACACGTACGCCAGCGACGCTCTCTTCGACGACCGTCGCCAGCTCCGCGGACTCACGCTGGACACCCATGATCGCTGGGTGCAGCAGCTTGGCGAACCGCTTGGCCAACACGTTCACGAGGGGCAACGCAATGAGCGCAGCGACGGCCAGCAGCGGCTCGATGACCAACATGATGATCGCCGAGCCGGTCACCAGGACGAGCTGACCCGTCGACAGCGGGATCATTGTGATGACGTCTTGGAAGTTCTGAAGATCGGTGTTGGCACGGCTCATCAGATCGCCGGTTGCGTTGGCGTCGTGGAACGAGAAGTGCAGCCGTTGCATGTGCGCGAAGAGCCGATCGCGCAGCCGCGATTCGATGAGCCGAGCGTTTCGGAACGCGACGTAGCGGCGCAGCCCGAGCGATACCGCGGACACAAGTCCTGCGCACGCGATGAGCAGTGACCACATCAGGAGCGAGCCGCCTTGCTCGATGCCGCGATCGATACCGAGCTGCACGAGCAGCGGCATGGCGATGCGGCCAAGCGACCAGCCCAGCGCAACGATCTGGCCGACGATGATGAACCGGCGTTCCTCTTTGATCGAGGCCCACAGCAGCTTCCAGCCGCTTCCCGCAGCGGCGGCTGAGATGTCGGTGGCGGCAGCCTCGGCAAGATCCTCGCTCAATGCTTGGTCTTGGGTCCGTCGTTCAGATGTGGGTTCCTGCTGTGTCAGGACGATCAACTCCCGCCGGAGACGCTAACCGGCAGCGCTCGCTCGGCTACAGCCAATTTCGCGTCGAGGCGCTGGTCTTGTGTCACCGACCACGCCCCACGTGGGAAGCTGGGGCATGACCGATCTTCTGGCCCGTCATCGCCTGGTCATGGGCGATGGAAGCCCGCTGTTCTACGAGAACCCGGTGCAGCTCGATCGGGGCGACGGCGTGTGGCTCTACGCGACTGATGGCACCCGATACCTCGACCTCTACAACAACGTGCCGTGCGTCGGCCACGCCAATCCTCGGGTTGCAGGCGCCATTGCCGAACAAGCGGCCAAGCTCAACGTGCACAGCCGCTACGTCCACGAGAACGTCGTGAACTACGTCGAGCGGCTCGTCGGCACCCATCACGACGGAATCGAGTCGGCGATCCTGGCGTGCAGCGGCACCGAGGCCACCGAGATGGCGCTCACTATGGCCCGAACGCTGACGGGTAAGCGGGGCTTGATCGGCACGAATGCGACCTATCACGGCAACTCATCGCTCGTCGGCCGGCTGACGAGGCTGCCGGTCGGAACGAACCGTGATGGCGTCCGCTCGATCCACGCTCCGCAGCTGTACCGCCCCCTCGAAGACGGCCTGACCGAAGCCGAGCTTTGCCAGCGGCACCTCGATGAGCTCGAAGCCACGATCGCCAGCTTTGCTGACGAAGGCGGCTTCGCCGGGATCATGTTGTGCTCGATCCTGGCTAACGAAGGGCTTCCCAATGTGCCCCAGGGCTGGTTCGACGGGGCCCTCGCGATCGTGCGCGACGCCGGCGGTGTCGTGATCGCTGACGAGGTCCAAGCTGGGTTCGCTCGAAGCGGCAACTTGTGGGGCTACGACACCAGCGGTTTCGTTCCCGACATCGTGTGCATGGGCAAGCCGATGGGCAACGGCCTGCCGCTCTCCGCGGTCGCCTCGAGCCACGACAACATCTCGGCGTTTCGAGCGAAGCACCGCTACTTCAACACGTTCGCCAGTAGCCCACTTCAAGCCGCGGCGGGAATGGCGGTGCTCGACGAGATCGAGAACCGCAATCTGGTGCAGAGCGTTGCGTCCGTTGGAGCTGGCTTGCTCCGCGCTGTCGGTGAGATGCAGGCCGACCACCCGAAGATGGGCGACGTCCGTGGCCACGGACTGTTTGTCGGGATCGACTGGGTGTATCCCGGGACGACGGACCCTGATGTCGAAGGCGCAGCTGCGATGGTCGAGTCGCTCAAGTCCCGCGGCATGTTGCTCGGCAAGGCGGGCGAGCACGGCAACGTGCTCAAGATCCGTCCGCCTCTCGTTTTCGAACAGGAGCATGCCGAGCTGTTCCTCGATGCACTGGCCGGAGCCGTTGCCGATGCCCACGCCTGACGACTTCCTCGAAGCCGCGGGCCAGGCCGCGGTCGCGTTCGGTCTCGACGTTGCTGGCGTCGAGCTGCTCTCACACAGCGAGAACGTCGTGTGCAACGTCACGACGAGAGCTGGTGAGCGGTTGGTCATGCGGCTGCATCGACCGGGCTACAACACGCGTGCCGAGCTCGATTCCGAGGTCGCATTCGTCGACTCTCTGCGAGCGTTCGGGGTACGTACGCCAAAGCCCGTGCCGGCGACCGGCGGCGGTCACTACGCGACGATCGACGTCGGGGGAGTCGCTCACGAGGTTGGCGTGATCAGCTGGGTCGATGGCGCTCCGCTTGGCGGCCCGCTTGACAGCGGTGGCGGTGACGGCCTCGTGGCCCACTACCGCGAGATCGGCAAGATCGCCGCCCAGGTCCGCTCGCACGATGCGGTGTGGAAGGCGCCGGCTGGCTTCGAGCGCCGCCGCTGGGACGCCGATGCGTTGATGGGACCAGACCCTCTGTGGGGCCGCTTCTGGGAAGCAGAACCACTCAACGGCGCACAGCGTGCGTTGTTCGCCCGCGGCCGCGAGTGTCTCCACGATGTGTTGGCGGGTTTGTCGATCGATAGCGATCACTTCGGCCTGATCCACTCCGACCTGCACCTCGGCAACGTGATGGCCCATGGCGACCAGTTGACGGTGATCGACTTCGATGACTGTGGCTACGGCTGGTTCGTCCATGAACTCGCGGTCGCACTGCACCCGGTCCTTGGTGACCCGATTGAGGCCGCAGCCCGA
Organism: uncultured Acidimicrobiaceae bacterium; assembly: GCA_964513315.1. Taxonomy (GTDB): domain Bacteria; phylum Actinomycetota; class Acidimicrobiia; order Acidimicrobiales; family UBA10347; genus UBA10347. Next base: position 28,800 of record CAZEMU010000014.1, read on the forward strand.
GCCTCGCTGGTCGAGGGCTATCGCTCGGTGCACCCGCTCAGCGATGCCGAGGTTGAACGCATCGACACCTTCTTGGCTGTCCGGTCGCTCATGATCGTCGGCTGGCTTGCTGCACGACCCGAGGTGCCGGCGTACCCACGCTTCCCCGACCTCGCCGCTGAGACAGAGAACCACCTCGTCGGCTTCTTGGCCGCGAGGTAGGCCGAGAACTCCCTGCAGAGGTAGCCGCTTCCAACAGAACCCGCTGCCGCTGCGGTGTCGGGCGAGTTGGGGTTAGTGAGCGGGGCGAACGGCACGTAGTCTGAGCGACGATGTCCGTTGCCTTTCCTCCAGCAACCGTCGCCGATGTCGCCGCCGGTCTCGCCGATCACGACTACCTCGCTGACGAGTCGTTGGCCACCGCGATCTTCCTGGCCATTGAGCTGAAGCGGCCGCTGTTGCTCGAGGGCGAAGCCGGCGTCGGCAAGACCGAAGTCGCCAAGACGCTGAGCCGCTGGAGCGGCGGTCGCCTCATCCGTCTGCAGTGCTACGACGGCCTCGACGCAGGCCAGGCCGTGTACGAGTGGGACTACAGCCGTCAGCTCTTGCACCTGCGCACACGCGAAGCCATGGGCGCGCTCGACGCGGACTCCAGCGATGTCGAAGACGAGCTCTACAGCGACAAGTTCTTGGTGCGCCGCCCGCTGCTCGACGCCATTGCCCACGACGACGCCGTACCACCGATTCTGCTGATCGACGAGGTCGACCGGGCCGATGACGAGTTCGAGGCGTTCCTGCTCGAGATCCTGTCCGAATACGCGATCACGGTTCCCGAGGTCGGCACCTTCCGGGCCGAGCAGCCGCCGATCGTGATCATCACCTCGAACCGCACCCGCGATGTGCACGATGCGCTCAAGCGGCGTGCGCTCTACCACTGGGTCGAGCACCCGGGCCTCGAGCGCGAGATCGAGATCATCCGCCGCCGCACCGACGGCGTCACCGACCAGCTCGCTGGTCAAGTCGCTCGGGCCGTTGCCCAGTTCCGAGGGCTTGGTCTCTACAAGCCGCCCGGTGTGGCCGAGAGCATCGACTGGGCCCAAGCGCTGCACCGGCTGCAGCGTTCCAAGCTCGACGTCGATACAGCCGACGCCAGCCTGGGCACGGTGCTCAAGTACCGCGAGGATCAGCAACGAGTCCGTGATCACGGCCTCGACGAGGTCGTGGCCGCTAGCCAGGTCTAGCCCCATGGCTGAGCAGCGTGGCCGCGACGGCCGCAACCTCGACAACTGGGTCATCACCGAACGCACGGTGATCGGGGAGCGACCAGCGCTGCCCGATGGCCGCGAGGTCGACCGCTCGCTCTTGCCGATCCTGGCTGCGGGCTTTGTCGACGCACTCCGAGATGCAGGCATCGAGGTGCCGATCGGCGCAACGCTGCTGTACGTGCGTGCGCTTGCCGCGGTCAACTCGGTCGACCGGTCTGCTCGCTACTGGGCCGGACGCACGACCCTGCTCACTCGCTCCGAAGACTTCATGACCTATCACCGGGTCTTCGGCCAGTACTGGACCGGTGCCGAGTTCCCCGAGGAACCCGATGCCCTCACCAAGGTCACCAGCGTTGCCGTCGACGAACAAGAGGACGGCATCGAGAACGACGAGTCCAGCGACGACGAAGACGATGGTGGCGGCGAACCCGACGTCGTCATGCGCTATAGCGCGGTCGAAGTACTGCGCGACAAGGACTTCGCCGAGTACACCAAAGACGAGCTTCGCGAGCTGACGTTCTTGATGCAGAAGATGCGCATCGGTGGCGCCGTGAAGTCGTCGCGTCGGCTCAAGCGCACCAAGAAGCTCTCTGGCCAACCCGATCTGCGCCGCACGGTGCGCCGGGCAATGGCCCACGACGGTGAGCCGATCGAGCGCAAGTACCGACGCAAGAGCGAACAGCCTCGCCGGGTCGTGCTGCTGCTCGACATCAGCGGCTCGATGGAGTCGTACTCCCGGGCGTTGCTCCGTTTCGTGCACGCCACGGTGCTGGCTCGGGGGAGGGTCGAGGCGTTTGCGCTCGGCACCCGGCTCACCCGGCTGACCCGCGAGATGGCGACGCTCGATCCCGATCGGGCGCTGGCCAACGCCGGCGATGCGGTCGACGACTGGTCTGGCGGCACCCGGCTCGGCGAATCGATCCGAGCGTTCAACGACGAATGGGCCGTGCGCGGCATGGCCCGAGGCGCCGTCGTCGTGATCCTGTCCGACGGCTGGGACCGCGGCGATCCCGAGCTCATGACCGAACAGATGGCACGGCTATCTCGCGTGGCCTACCGCATCGTCTGGTCGAACCCGCTCAAGGCCACCGACGGCTACCAACCGCTCGCTCGGGGAATGGCAGCGGCCCTTCCCTACGTTGATGACTTTGTTGAAGGGCATTCCCTTCGAGCACTCGAACAACTCGCCATCGCCGTTAACAGGACGGCCGACGACAATCTCCAGCTCTCCAGCCACTCCGGGTAGGTTCAGAAGATGAAGGACATCCTCGACGAGGTCGCCAGCTGGCGTAAGGCCGGCAAACAAGTTGCGATCGCTCGTGTCGTCGATACCGACGGTTCCGGTCCCCGTGAACCTGGCGCCGCCATGGCGGTCAACGAAGACGGCGAAGTCATCGGATCAGTGAGCGGCGGCTGTGTCGAAGGTGCCGTCGTCGAAGAAGCGCTCGACATCATCAGCTCCCGTGACCGGCGCATGGTGACGTTCGGCTACAGCGACGACGAGGCCTATGCCGTTGGTCTGACCTGTGGCGGCACGATCCACCTCTACATCGAACCGCTCGACTGGTAGCGGGACGAAGGAACGGGCACGCAGGTGAGCGACACGATCTTCGATACTTGGGTGGCGGCGATCAAGGCCGCCGAACCTGTCTGCCTGGTCACGGTCGTGGCTGTCGAAGGCGACACGCTTCCTGAGCATCTCGGCAAGAAGCTGCTGGTGCGCCCAGCCAAGCCATCGATCGGGTCCCTCGGTCACCCCGAGCTCGATCGGGTCGTCGAACGCGATGCGCTGGCGGAACTCGAGGTCGGCCGCTCCGGCGTTCGCAACTACGGCGCCGAAGGCCAGCAACGTGAGAACGACCTGACGGTGTTCATCGAGTCGCAGGCACCGCCCCCTCGCATGATCATCTTCGGCGCCGTCGACTTCACCGCTGCGCTTGCCAGTACCGCCAAGCTGCTCGGCTACCGCGTTGTGGTCGCTGATGCCCGTCCGGTGTTCGCAACCCGAAAACGCTTCCCGATGGCCGACGAGTTGCGGGTCAAGTGGCCCGACGATGTGTTCGACGAGTTCGGCGAGGAACTCGGTCCCCGCGATGCGGTCGCGATCTTGACCCACGACAACAAGTTCGATGTTCCCGCCGTCGTGCGGGCGCTGGAAACGCGGGTTGGCTACATCGGTGTGATGGGGAGCCGGAAGACCCACGAAGGTCGCACCAAGCGCCTCCGCGAGGTCGGCGTCGACGACGCAGGGCTCGACCGGCTCCGGTCGCCGCTTGGCATCGACATCGGTGGGCGCACGCCCGAGGAAACGGCGATCTCTATCTGCGCCGAGATCATTGCGTTGCGTTCCGGGCGCAAAGTCAGCGCACTGCGAGACACCGAAGGCCCCATCCACGAGCGCTAAGCGCTCGTTCCCAAGCGGCCAACCCATGGCGAATTTCGCCGACCTACCAATATTGGTGGACGTGCCTTCGGGCTCTGGACCGACGGCCTAAGGCGCCGACCAATAAGGCATGGACGCCATTACCTTGCCTCGCCCAAGCGACACCGACCCGCAGATCGCCGCCTCGTCTTCGCTTGCTGCGCTGCAGTTCAAAGGTGGCGCATCACTCCAGCTCTTGGTAGTGGGCGTGCCCGACTTCGACGGCGATGAATGGATGACCGCCGCAGATGCCGTCGCAACGACAACCCAATTCGATGTCGCACCCCCTGACGTCGACCTGTCGGTGGCTGACCTCGTCGAGTTCGTGCGCTTGGCTCGACCCGACGCCGTCGTGCTCGAGTGGTCCTGGGCCAAAGCTGCAGACTTCGCCGAAGCAATGCTGAGCGACGAACTCGCTGGTTCCGTGCCGGTCATGATCGTGAGTAGTGACGGCGAAGCATCGCCAGATCGGATGCGCTGCGGTGTCTGGGAAGACATTCGGCCGAACGGCTTCGATGACATCGTTTCGCTACTTGGGGCATACCTTGATCGCACAGCGTTCGGTCGCTGCGTCGCAGCCCTCCAAGTGGTTGATCTGTTGGAGCGGCTGCTCGGCGTCGACCCCGCTAAAGCCGCCGCACGACGATGAATGCGACGCCGCTCTTGGACTTCGAATATGCCCTCGCTCGAATCGCACCTGATGGCCGCATCCGCGACAGCGAAGATGTCGAGGCGCTCGCGTTTCTCTATTCCCGCCTCGACCTAGCCGGTGACGATCTACAGTCGCCAAACGTGACGAGCGAAGACGGTTCTGACGACGTGAGAAGTGCGGTCGCTTCGATCGTGGTCATCGACGACCAGCTCGCATTCGCCGAGGCGCTCGGTATCGCCGTCTCACTCACCGATGACCTGACGGTTGTCGGTCGCGCCCCCGATGCCGGTTCTGGCGTCGACCTTGTCCTGCTGGAGAAGCCAGACCTCGTCGTGTGCGACTACCGCTTACCGGGCGAGGTCTCGGGCGTTGAATGCGCCCGCCAGCTCAGAGCGGCAGGCCACGCTGGCCCGATCGTTATCTTGACGGGCTACCCGGCGCCCCAAGTCCACCGCGAGAGCGCAGGTCTCACCGGTTCGACGGTACAGGTCCTCGGCAAAGATCAACCTGTTCAAGCCATCGTCGAGTCATTTCGCGACGCGATCGCGGGCCATGCCCCAACGGTTCCCGCCAACGCTGCAACCGACGCGACTGGTGTTGTGTTGACCGAGGCCGAACTCGAAGTCCTCGAAATGATCAATGCGGGCATGAGCGCCAGCGAGATTGCCAGCGAGCTGTTCTTGAGCGTGCATGCGGTCCGCAGCCGCATCAAGTCGACGCTTCGCAAGCTCGATGCGTCGAGCCAAATCGAGGCGATCGCCACTGCGACCAGGATGGGCATCCTGGTTCCTCCGGGGTGACACACTGCAGTGCGTATGGAGGAGTCTGACCTCGAACAGCTTCGAGCACTCATCGTCCGGCCGCTGCAGGACGAGGTCGAGTCGCTACAGAGCCGAGTCAACGAACTTGAAAAGTCATTGCTCGAAGTCGAGCACCGTGCTGGGGCCGTTGGCGAGGTTCTGAGCCAAGCGGCGCAACACCGTCGGCTCGAAAATCCAGAACCAGACCCGGTCTTCAGCGAGGCCATCCGGCCCGAGGTCGAGCTGGCGATTCACCAGTCGAGCCGTACCGATTCGGCGGTGATGGCGTCGGCGCTGTACCCGGTGATCGGGCCAGTGATCCGCAAGATGATCGCCGGGCTGTTCTCGCCAAATGGCGAGACCTCGTTTGCGATCGAACGGGTACTCCTCTTCGATCGCCACACCGGTCTGCCGATGCAACAGCATGTCGCCCCCGGAGTCGATGGCGAAGACGCCGACGTCATCTCCGGCATGCTTGACGCAATCCGCTCCTTTGTCGAAGACGCGTTTGATCAGACCGAGATCGACGGATTGAACGATATGCGGGTCGGTGAGATCAGCGTGTTGGTCGAGTGGGGACCGTTGGCAGGTCTTGCCGTGGTGACACGTGGCATCGTCCCTGAGGACTTCCGCCAACGTGTGCGTGTGCAGCTCGAAGAGATCCACCGGCTGCATGGCGATCGTCTTGAGAACTTTTCCGGCGATGACGCCGAGCTGGCGTCACTGCAGCCAGCGCTTGCCGAACTCGGCGCCGAGGCGCTTCCGGCCAGCCCAGCCAGCCGGGCCAAACCGATCGCGGTGGCCGTTGGTGCTGTGCTGCTCCTCCTTGCTCTCTTCGTTCTTGCGGTGATTGCCGTGGTGCGCGTCTTCAACCTGTGACGCCGTCTAGGTTGCGGGCATGCAGAGGTTCAAGGTGTGCATGTTGGGTGCACCGGGTGTTGGCAAAACGAGCCTCGTGCAACGTTTTGTCGAAAGCCGCTTCGACGAGCGCTACATCAAGACGCTCGGCGTAAAGATCGACCGCAAGCATGTGGCAACGCCGCACGGCGCCGCATCGCTCATCGTGTGGGACATCTACGGCGACGAAGAGGAGCTCCCCTCGAACCGTCGCCATCTGCGAGGCATGGCTGGCAGCCTGCTGGTGGTCGATGGCACCCGGTCAACCACTGCGACCATCGCAGATCAGATTCGCGAGATGAACACCGGCGACGGTCTGACCGGACCGTATGTGCTGATGGTCAACAAGTCAGATCTTTCGGGTGGGACTTCGCTCGATGTCGTCGCAGAGAACTGTCCGGGGTTGGTCGAGAACGCCGAGGCTGCGTTCGTGACGAGCGCTCTTGACGGAAGCAACGTCGAAGAGGCGTTCACTTCGCTTGCGTCAGCGCTCCTCAGCTAACGCAATGGCTTCGCTACAGCGGAGCTGACTCGACCGGCGGGAAGTGGAGCGAGAACGAGCTTCCGACTCCCGGGGTGGACTCGAGCGAGATACTGCCGCCGACGCCCTGCATGATGCGACGCGCGAGTGCGAGTCCAATGCCTGATCCGCTGCGATCCAATGCCGCTCGTTCGAAGATCCCGAAGACACGGTCGTGATCATCCGCGTCGATCCCGATGCCGTTGTCGGTGATGGTGATCACGGTTTCGAACTGATTCGTGGCGCCATCGATCGACACTCGGAGCGGTCGTTCGGGATCTCGGTACCGCACTGCGTTGAGCACCATGTTGTGAAAGACCGACTGCAGCGGAATCGGGTGGGCTCGAACAATCGGGAGTTCCGCCAGCACGACATTGGCACCGTGGTTACACAGCATGTCGTCGAGCGCGTCGACCGCAAGCCGAGCAGCCTCGCCCGGATCGAACAGTTCGCCCGGTCCTGTCTCAGAGATGGGCGAAGCGAGCTCAAGGAGCGCAGTGACCTGCTGCTGCATCGCTTGGGTGCCCTCACGGATGCGACCGATCGCACCATCGAGCGCTGACTCGTTTCCGGCGCGGACCAGATCAGGTAGCAGGTCGGCGAATGCCGTGACCGCACGCAGCGGGTGGAGCAGTTCATGCGAGGCGATGTAGGCGAAGTTCTCGAGCTGATGGTTCGACGCTTCGAGCTCAATCAAGGTTTCGGCGAGCCGTTGCTCGCTCAGGAACAAGCGGTGGGCAACGTCATCGCTGGCATCCGCCTCTGCGGCCCGGTCCAGCCATCGCTCGATCGCTTGTGCCGTGTTCGACGCGACGCCAGCGAGGTCGTTCGGACGCAGGCAGGGGCCAAGTGCGATTGTGCCAGTCGACCCGTCAGGACTGACGCACGGAACGGTGACCGCAGGAGGATCCTCGGTCGGTGTCGACCAGCTCAGCATGTGACTATCGATCTCGATCGAAGCCCAGGCTGCGCCAACGGCTTCTGCCCCGAACCGGAGTAGATCGACAACAGCATCAGCAACGCCACTCCACGCAGCCAAGGGCTGCTCGAGTTCGACAGTGCGCGCCATAACCAATCTCGTCGGCCTATGGACCAACGACTTGAGTCGTGTGGCCCAGGAAACAGAAAGTTCACACTTCCCCCTCAGGTCCGGCTGGCCTATGCCGACAGAACTAACCATGACGGCAATTGCGAATCCGCACCAGTCCTCCAATGGCTCCCGGCGCGGTCCCAAAACGGTCGCCGATGCAGCCCCTGTGGCCAGCGGAGGGGACCTCGGAACGATCCAGTCGATTCTGCTCGGCGACTTCAGCGCCCAGACCGAGGCTCGGGTGCAGCAATTGGAGCAGGCGATCGCCACGGCCCAGGCCGCAGCGGATGAACGCATCGCGTCGCTGGAGTCGGCTCTGGCGACCGAACGTCGCCAGCGTAAGGCTGCCGTGACCGCTCTGCAGAACGCCACCGAAGAACTGCGCGCGGCCCAGAACAAAGCATTGGGTCAGGTCAAGGCCGACGTGACTCGAGGTCGCAAGCAACTCCGCTCAGAAATCGCCGACGCTCGCGCCGCTTCGGTTGATCGCTCCGACTTCGGTGCCGCGCTTCGCTCGCTCGCTGATGTGATCGATCAGCCCTCAGCAGACTGACCCTGTCGGGTCTGCTACTTCGCGTCTTTGACGAAGAGTTGGCTGCGCCACTCAGGTCGGGCGTCGCCGTCGACCGAGAAGACGAAGCTGTAGCCGACGCCGGACTTCAGGCGCAGCGCCGTCAGGTTGATGGCGAGTGCAACGCCCAGGGGAGTGCCTGCTCGCAAGCCCGTCGGGCGGCCGGCTTCGAACTGACCCTGGACTGTGACGGCCTTGTCGCCCATGGTGACCGGGCGCCCGTCTTCGTCGATGAGTTCGAGCTTCCAGTCGTGCTTGATGTTGGCACGATCCCACGGCACGGTCACGTGAATCGCAAGCGCGAGCGGCTGTGGCTTCGGGCCGATCACGGACAGCCCGCCGCCAAGCACGAACAGCTTCCCGGCGATCGCCTGCGCGGAATCGCACAGCAGGATGTTGACCCGCAGCCCGCTCGACGTGTTGAAGTTCTCGGGGATCAGAAAATCCTCGGGTGACAGATCATCTTCCACGGGGTGCACCTTAGGTCCCGCACGGCAGACTGAGCCGGTGCCACACGCCGAGGACCCCGCCATCGACGCCTCTGAACCCGACGAGCCGACCGATCCGGTCGAGCTCGATGACTCGACCGAGGCGACTGAGCCTGCCGATCCAGCGGACCCCGATGCCGAAGCCAATGCCGAAACCGACGTCGACGACGAATCAGCGGGTGGCCGATCGACGCCGCCCGAGACGACCCTCGCCGTCATCCTGGCTGCAGGCGCCGGAAGCCGCTTCGTCGGTGACCACCACAAGCTCGCCGCCAAGCTGAAGAAGAAGCCCCTCGTCTGGTGGGCGAGCCAACACGCCATCGCGGCCGGGTTCGCCGAAGTCCTCGTGGTCGAAGGCGCCACGCCGGTCGCTGATCTCGTACCAGCCGAAGCGAGCGTCGTGCACAACGACGACTGGGCCGACGGCCAGTCCCGCTCGCTGCATGTCGCCGTTCATTACGCCACCATGTTCGGCTACGGCGAGATCGTGGTTGGGCTCGGCGACCAGCCGTTCGTCCCACCCGAAGCGTGGCGCAAGATCGCTCGCAGCAAGAGCCCGATCGCAGTCGCCGAATTCGACGGCCAGAACACTCCGCCCGTCCGGCTTTCCGAAGAGGTGTGGCGTCTGCTTCCTCTCGACGGAGACGAGGGCGCACGACAGCTACTTCGGAGTCGCCCTGAATTGGTGACGCCGATACCCTGCCCGGGAAGCGCGATAGATGTGGACACGGCAGGGGAATTTGACCAAGTCCGCCGCCATCACCTCACGAAGGAACTGGGATCATGGATCTAGACAACAGCTTTGAAGTTGACGCGGGTCGCGACGTTGCCTGGCGAGTGCTGAACGATGTCGAGCGCATCGCGCCTTGCCTGCCCGGCGCTCAGCTCGAAGAGATCGACGGCGACACCTACAAGGGCTCCGTCAAGGTCAAGGTTGGACCGATCACCGCCCAGTACAAGGGCAAGGCCGTGTTCGTTGAACAGAACGAGGCCGAAGGCAAGGTCGTGATCAAGGGCGAGGGTCGCGATAGCCGCGGCGCCGGCAACGCCAACGCACTCATCACTGCGACCCTGCACGAGCTGACACCTGAGAAGACTCGTGTCGACGTGCACACCGATCTGGCCATCACCGGCAAGGTCGCCCAGTTCGGTCGTGGCGTCATGGCCGACGTGAGCGGCAAGCTCATGGGCCAGTTCTCCGACAACCTCCAAGAGCTGCTCGCCAGCCAGCCGCAGGACACCGTCGTCGAAGAAGCCGCCGAGGCCGTTGCCGAAGAGGCGCCAGCGCAGGACAGCGGTCCTCGCAAGATCGAGATGCCCGAAGCCGAGGCCGTCGACCTGCTCGACGCTGCTGGCGCTCCGGTGCTCCAGCGTGCGCTTCCGGTCGCCGGCGTTGTCGCCGTGCTGTTGCTTCTGCGCCGCTTCCTCAAGCGCCGCGGCTGAGCTCGAGCGTTCGTACAACCGACATGCAGGTGAGCGACGAGGACCGCGAGGCCGTTGCCGAGCTTCTCGGACGTCGCCCCGAAGGTGATTTCGAAGTCGTGGTCCGCCACGACGACGGCACGCCGCGTGTGATCCGCAATGCGCCGATCCAGCATTCGGGTCGGCCGATGCCGACGCTGTACTGGCTGGTGTCGGCCCATGACCGGCTTGTCGTCAGCCGGCTCGAGTCCTCGGGCTATGTCGACATTGTCGAAGCCGAGGTCGACGCCGCATCGCTCGAACAGACGCATGAGCGCTACCGGGCTGAGCGCGACGCTCTGATCCCCGACGAGTACGAGGGCCATCGGCCCTCGAATGGCGTCGCCGGAACTCGTGTCGGCGTGAAGTGCTTGCACGCGCACTATGCGTACTTCCTTGCTGGTGGCGAAGATCCGGTGGGGAAGTGGGTTGCCGATCGTCTGGCGATTGACCCAGACGGCGACGGCTCCGGCCTGCCTCCGGACGCGCCTCGAACAGATCGGGAGAAGCTGTGAGCGACACGATTGCTGCGATCGACTTGGGCAGCCACTCCAGCCGGCTGCTGATCGAACGTGACGGCGAGACGCTCGTGCGGCTCGTCGAGCTGACCAAGCTCAGCGAAGGCATGAAGGAAAGTGGCCTCATCCAACCGGCTGCATTCGAGCGGGTTCGAGTCGCACTCACCGAGTACCGCCGCGTGATGGACGAGCACGGGGTTAGCCGGGCGCGAGTCGCTGCGACGTCAGCCGCTCGCGACGCCACCAACGGCGCTGACTTCGTCGCCATGGTCACCGAGGTCACCGGGTACGAGCCTGAGATCTTCTCCGGCGACACCGAAGCCGAGATGACGTTCCTCGGAGCCACCGCCGAGCTGGACCCAGCCGACGGCCCCTTCCTCGTCATCGACATTGGCGGACGCTCGACCGAATTCGCCTATGGCCACGAGTCATTCGAGGCTGGCATCTCGCTCGAGATGGGCTCGGTGCGGCTGTCCGAGGAGTACCTCGAGTCGGATCCGCCCCGCCCCGAAGAGCTCTCAGCGTGCGTGACCGTCGCCGGCGCCTGGCTCGAAGACGTCGATCGCGAGCTTCCACAAGCCCACTCGGCCAAGACGGTGATCGGCGTTGCTGGCACCATTTCGACTGCGGTGGCGGTCGAACTCGGACTGCTCGAATACGACCGAGATCAGATCCACGGCTTCGAGCTGACCAAAGAAGCCTGCGAAGACGTGTTCCGCACCTTGGCGACCGAAGATCGAGACGATCGGGCCCATAATCCCGGGCTTCCGGCCGGCCGAGTTGACACGATCGTGGGTGGCATGAGCATTCTGGTGAAGATCATGCGCCACTTCGACCTCGATCATCTCGTCGCGAGCGAGGCCGACATCCTCGACGGTTTGGCGCGGAGTATTCGATGATGCGGCGCCGTTCGCAAGCCCCAGCGCCATGGTTGACCGGGCGTCGGATCACAATGCGACCGCTGCGCGACGAGGACTTCGAAGAGTGGCGCGAGGTCCGTCTGGCGAACGAAGAGTGGCTGCTTAAGTGGGAGCCATTGCGTCCGCCTGGCATGCCCGACCCGGTCCGCGACCGCACGGCGTTTCTCGCCCGCTGCGATGCACGACGCCGCGATCGCCAGGCCGGCACGGGCTACAGCTTCGGCGTATTCGTCGGCGGTTCATTCGCCGGCGAGATGAACCTGAGCTCGATTCACCGAGGCGCCCACCAGAACGCGTACGTCGGCTACTGGATCGATCACCGCCAAGCTGGCAACGGCTACACGCCCGAGGCGCTCGTCGCCGTCATGCAGTTCGCGTTCGAAGAGATCAACCTGCACCGGGTGCAGATCTCGATCATTCCCCGCAACACCGCCAGCCGCCGGGTCGTCGAGAAGCTCAACATCCGAGCCGAAGGCATCGCCGAGCGGTACCTGCAGATCAACGGCGTCTGGGAAGACCACATCCGCTTCGCGGTCACCAGCGAAGACTGGAACGTGCACGGCCCCGAGTGGTCCGCCAACTGGCTCTAAGCCGTTCGCTTCGTCCGCCTCTCGAACTAGGGGAGGATCTCGTGTTCGTCTTCGTGGGTGGCGTCGAGCCAGGCGGTGCCGGTCTCGCAGGTGCTGAGCATCGGACACCAGCGACAGGCCAAGCTTGGCCGGAACTCGGCCGTGTCCTCGCCGGCCACGAGCTTCAGATGGCGTTCGACGCCGCCGATGACTCGTTCGGTGGCCGCCCAAAGCACATCAGCGGTCACGTGCTCGACGACCAGGCGTGATTCGTCCAGGTAGTAGCTCGCAAGGGCCCTCGGCGGTGTTCCGAAGCGGACCGTCTCGATGAGCGCGTAGTACCGCAGGTCATAGGCGTGGTTGCGGTTGCGGCGTCCGGTCTTGAGGTCGATGAAGACCCGTCCGCTGCGGTCACCGCTCGGCCCGCCCAAGCTCAGGTCGATCTTGCCGGACAAGACGAGCTTGCCCTCCATGAACTCGTAGCGCCCTCGGACCTCGACGGCCGGGCGCCACTGGGGCTTGGCCCGCAGGGGAGGGAACCCGTCGAGAAACGCCTGCGCGGAGTTCGCAGCCTCGGATCGCAACTGGGCCCGCTCGGCCTCGGGCAGCTCTCGCAGGTACTCCGAGATCGGGGAGCCGTCGTTCGAAAGTGACCCGATGGCCTCGTCGACCAGCTCGTTCGCAACCGGGACCGTGCGCCAGTGAACAGACAATTCGATCGCCTTGTGGGCGACGGTGCCGCGAGCGACCGGGACACTCCAGTTGAACGGCTTGCGTAGCTCAAACAGGTGACGGGCCTCGCAACCGAGCACCTGGCTCAGCAGGAACTTGTTGACGAAGACGGTCTCGCCAGGAGGCAGGTTCGCCACCACCGGCTCAAGGCCTTCTTTGAGATGCTGACGCAGCCCGACGGCCAACCCATCGGGAAACGTCGGCCGATGCTCAGCGGTTGCACCGAGTTCATCAACAACCCGTTGCTGTGCCTCGTTCAGCTCGCTCACCGGACCGACTCCACGACCGACTACCCTAAGGCGTCGCTCGGGACACGTGTTACGAGCGACCTGCTGTCAAACATTCTGCTTTCAACCAGGGGGAAGGGAGCCACATGCAACGGCGTCGTAGCCTCGTCGTGCTCGCCGGCGTGATCCTGTTCGGTCTCCTGTTTTTGGGACCCGTCCTTTCCAACCATTTTGGACGCTGGTTCAACGGTTGGTCGGGCGTTTCCGGGATCGAAAGTCACCTCGAAGACGAAGCCCGAGAGGTCCTGAGCGGCCTCAATATCGACGGCGCGACCGTCGACGCTGATGGCCGAAACCTCAGCATCACCACGCCCGACGTGCTTTCTCGGGCAGCTCAAAACAATCTCAAGGCCATTGATGGCGTCGGTTCCATCGACCTGTTCAGCGACGGCGTGTTCGACGACGGCGCCGATACCGACGACGGCTCGGCCGACACCGACACCGACAGCGCCACCGACGCAGACACTGGCGACGTCGACGAGGCACCTGCCGAGCCGGAGCCGACCGCGGTTCCTGAGCCGACCGGTGGCGAAGTCCTCATGGTGTTCGACGGCGAACAAGCCGTGCTGACCGGCGAAGTCCAGAGCGCCGAAGGGCGCGACTCGCTCGCACGGGCAGCCCGACGCATCGCGGGTGACACCGGTGTCGTCGACGAAATGACGCTGGCCGATTCCGCTGGCGGCCCAAGCGACCTCGAAGCCGTCACAACAGCTGCTGCGGTGATCCGCCGAGTCGACGAGTGGTACGAGTCCGCAACGGTCGAACTTTCGGGCGACGAACTCGTTGTTTCTGGCCTGGCGAAGACACAAGGCGACGCCGACCGAGCGAAGCAAGTTGTCGAACAGCTCGCGGAGCGGGTCGGCCTCAACGCGACGGTCGACGCTGAAATCGTCACCGTCGAGCCGACCCCGGCCCCATCTACTGACGCTGTAGGTGATGGCGATCCGGACAACGCCGCTGCCGAAGTTGTGGCTGCGCTTGATCTGTCCGGCGTGACCTTCGAGCTCGGCACCGCCGAACTCACCGCTGAAGCCCAAGGGATTCTCGACGATGTCGCTGGCCAGCTCCTTGAGCTGCCCGGGGTCGCCGTGCAGGTCCAGGGCCATACCGACGACCAGGGCGACCCCGACGTGAACCTCCTGCTGAGCCAGGAGCGCGCCGAGGCCGTTCGTAACTATCTGATTGGCGCCGGCGTCGACGCTGGCGCTCTTACCGCACGTGGCTTCGGTGCTTCACAGCCGATTGCCGACAATTCGACTGCCGAAGGCCAGGCCGCCAACCGCCGCGTTGACCTGTCCGTCGCTGAAGGGAACTGATCATGGGACTGTTGCTTTCCTCCATCTTCATGTGGATGCTGCTCGCGCTCTTGCTCGGCATCTTCCTGACCTGGTTCCTCATGCGAGGCCGGGCTCGGGTGAGCCGTCAAGAGTGGGAAGAAGCCCAACGCCGGCTCAGCCGCGCCGACGGCGACCGCTCAGCGTTTGAGACCGAGCGGCAGCGCCTGACTGCGGACCTCGATGACCGCACCCGTCGCATTGGCGATCTACAGCAGTCGTTGCGTGCCGCCGAAGGCGACCGCGACCGTCTTTCCGCCGACGTCGATGCCGGTCTCAACATTGACGAGACCGTCCGTATGGCACCCAAGATCGAGCTGCCCGACGTCTCCATGCCGTCGGCTGACGCAGACATCACGGTCCAAGGCCTCTCCGCTACTGGTGGCGCCGATGCTGCCGGTGACCTCGCCGATCTCGAAGCTCGCCTCGCCGCCGCCCAGATGGAAGCGTCGCGAGTCTCTGACCTCGAAGCTCGCATCGAAGAGCTGACCCTCGCCTCGAACGACGCCGTCGAACAGGCCGCTGCTGGTTCGGCGTCTCGTGTCACTGAACTCGAAGCCGAAGTGCGTGACCTCCGCAGCCGCTTGAGTTCCGCTCGTGGTCTCGAAAGCCGTCTTGCCGATCTCGAAGTCGAAGCGGGCCGTGTCGCTGGCCTCGAAGCCCAGCTCGAAGCAATGCGGTCCGACCGTGATGCTCTCGCCGCCAGCGGCGCATCTGTTGCCACGGCGAGCGCGTCGGTCGCTGATCTTGAGCGTGACCTTGAAATCGCACGGGCCGAATCGACCGCCGAGATCACGGCCCTGCGTGGCCGTATCGCCGAACTTCAGGCCGACGCCGAGCGGGTCGGCATGCTCGAAGCCGAGATCGCCAACCTCCAGAACGAGGTCGCTGACGCTCGTAGCGAGCTTGAACTGACTCGCAGCGAACTGGCCTCGAGTCAAGAGCAGGCAACTGCGTTCGCAAACCTGATCACCGAGTCCGACGCCAAGGCTGCCGAAGCCGCGCCGGTCGCTGAACCTGCGCCTGTGCTGAACGTCGGCGCTCTTGTCGACGCCGATGCGTCCGGCGATGCTGACGAGGGCGAGACGGTCAGTGAGCTCGAAGCCGAGCTGGCTGCTTCCCGTGCCCGAGCGATCGGCCTCGAGAACTTGCTGGCCGAGGCTCAAGAAGCCGGCGATACAAGCGAACTCGAAGCTCGCATCGAAGAGCTCGAAGCCGAGCTCGCGGTGGCTCGCGACGCGTCGCAGCAAACGGCATCGCTGCAGTCCGAGATCCTCACCTTGCGTGCCGATGCCCAGCGCTTGGCTGATCTCGAAGCCGAGGCTGTCGAGCTTCGCCAGACCGCCGCCCAGGTGCCGACCCTTGAGCAGCGTCTCGTCGAAGCCGAAGCTGCAATCGCTCGTACCGACGAGCTTGAGCTCGAACTCGACCGGGTGACCGAGGCCCGCGACGCAGCCCAGACCGCTCGCGACGACGCCGAAGCCGCCGCATCGGCTGCTCGTGATCGTGTCGCTGCGCTCGAAGCCGAGATCGTCGGCGTTCGCGCTGAGCTCGACCAGGCAACCACCCGCTCCTCCGAAGCGCTGACCGCTTCCGCCGAGGCCGACGCTCGTGTCGCTGATCTCGAAGCCCGCGTGACCGCAGCCGAAGCTGACGGCAGCGCCGCCCAGCAACGAGTTGCTGCGCTCCAGGCTGATCTCGATGCGGCCCGTTCCGAAACCGGTTCCGCCCGAGCCGAACTCGAAGCGGCCCGTTCCCAGGCCGAGTCCACGTCGACCGAGACTGCGTCGATCAGGGCTGATCTTGCTGCCGCCCGCGCTGCCGCTGAGCAAGCCCAGGCTGCGACCGCCGCGGCTCGTTCCGAGGTCGAGGCGGCTGCTTCGACCCGCGCTGATCTCGAAGCCCAACTTGCTGCTGCCCAGAGCGCATCGGCTGCGGCGACGGCCGATGCCGAGAGCCGTGCTGCGGCCCTCGAAGAGCAGCTTGGTCTGCTCCGAGCCGAGTACACGACTGCGACTGAGCGTGCCCAGGCCGCTGAGGCTGCTTCTGCTTCCGTCGATGCTGAGCTTGCTGCCGCCAAGGCCCTGGCCGAAGAGCGTGCTGCTGCTGCAGCTGCGTCGGACAGCCTGCGGGCCCAGCTCAATGAGAGCCGCACTGATCTCGACCGCATGGCTGCGTTGCAGGCCCAGGTTGCTGGCATGCGTGCTGACGCCGAGTCGGCGATTGCCTTGCAGCGTGAGAACGAGGCGTTGCGGGCTCAGATCGCCGAGCGCGACGCGCTGGCGACGGCGCTCGAAGATGCCAAGCGTGAGCTCAATTCGGCTCGACTGCGTGCGTCTGATGTTGAGTCGTCGCTGGTGACGGCTCGCCACAACCTTGAAACCGCGAACAAGGCTCGTGCCGAGGCCGAAGAAGCTGCCACCCACGCCACGAACGTGGCGGGGGAGAGCCTGCAGATCGCCGCAGACCTGAACACGGCTCGTGAACAGGTCGCCCAACTCGAAATGCAGCTGTCCGGCGCTCGTGCGGCTCGCAGCGATGCCGAGGCGGCTGCGCAGGCTGCGGCCAAGCAGGTCCAGGCGTCAGAGCGTGCCGTTGTTGCTGCGCAGAAGCAGACCGAGTCCGAGCTGGCCAAGGCCGAAAAGGCTGCTGCTACTCGTCTGGCCCGGGTCGAGAAGAATGTCGAGGCCGAGGCCAAGCGTGCCGCTGCGGCTCGTGCCGATGCCGAGCGCCGCAAGGCCGCCGAAGCGGCTGCCAAGGCCGCTGCTCGTGACGCTGCGACTCGTGCCCGTCAGGCCGAGCGCGAGGCTGCTGCTGCCGCCAAGCGTGTCGCCCAGGCCGAGGCTCGCTCTCAGGCTGTTGCCAAGAAGGCCGCCGCTGCCCCCGTCAAGCGGGCGGCTGCGCCTGCCAAGAAGGCTGCAGCCCCTGCGCCGGCCAAGAAGGCTGCCGCGAAGAAGACGGTCGCCAAGAAGGCCGCTGCGCCCGCAAAGAAGGCGCCTGCAAAGAAGGCACCAGCCCGGAAGGCTCCCGCCAAGAAGGCTGCTGCGGCGCCCGTGTCGTCACTGTCGGCGCTCAAGGCGGGTGCCTGGAAGCAGGGCACGACGAAGCTCGGCACGCCAGGTGCGAACCACAAGGACGATCTCAAGGAGATCAGCGGCATCGGCCCGAAGATGGAGCGGTTGCTGAACGGCTTCGGCATCCAGAGCTGGGAGCAGGTCGCTGCGCTCAACAAGACCGAAGTCGCTGCCGTCGACGCAGCGCTCGAAGAGTTCCCCGGCCGCATCGAGCGTGATCAGTGGGTCGCTCAGGCCCAGGCGTTTATCAAGAACGGCCACGCTCCTGTCGCTCGTACCCGCAACCCGGTCAAGAAGGCCGTGAAGAAGCGGGCTGCCAAGAAGGCAGCAAAGAAGGCTGCGGCACCTCGCCGTGATGACCTGAAGCAGATCAGTGGCGTCGGTCCGAAGCTGGAGCGCACACTGAACCGTTTGGGCGTCTACAACTTCGACCAGGTGGCTGCGTTCACCAAGGCCGATATCGCTCGCATCGATGC